>JAJBVL010000017.1 GCA_020859845.1 Bacteroidales bacterium | reverse complement strand
TTAATTATTAATTATTTAAACCTTGTTAGGGAAAATTTCTCCGGACAGCAGTGAACTTAATAATATTTATATGAGTATTGATTTTTTGCGATATTTTTAAACTAAACAATATGAATAAGAACTATCTTTTAGCCACTTTAATCGCGCTTCTTTTAGGAGTGTGTTCTTACGTTGGAGTTGGCGAATCAACTCCACCACCCATGGACTCAGAAGAACTGTTACAGAATCTTGAAGCCCTCTCAGATACTGAATGGCTTTTTACATCGACATGTATGGCTGATGTTACAGAATCCACCACAAAATTCGAGGAAGCATTTTTGATTAGAAAATGTTTGCCTTGTGGGGAATTAGTATGGGCTACCTATGCCGCATTCCCGCTATCTTGTGAAAATTGATTTATACACAAGAAAAAGGCTCTACTCTTTTTTAGTTAAAAATAAATGACATGATAAAATTCGCTTTATTTTTAATTCTCCTTATTTCTGCCGTCATTTCTAGTTGCCACCAGGGAGAAATAAATAAGACCTTCGATCTCCAGGGGGGCAAGGTCGTGACGCTCGACAGCGTGGCCACGCCGTGTATACTCAATCCTTTTGCCATGAAGACGGTAAGCGATAGACTCGTAATTGCCAACCGTGGACGCGACACTATCTTTGATGTCCTCTCGCTGCCGGATTGTCGGTATATAGCTTCGGGAATTGTTCAAGGTGTAGGACCCGACGAGATATATTCTCCACAACCTTTCACGCTTGCTCGGTACAGCGCCGACGAAGTATCGATAGCCACTGGCCATGCCAATTGGCTAACAGTTGTAAAAGTCAATCCCTTGAGCGTAGTTGGCAAACATCAGTTGGTGCTCCCCGATCGCTGGCAATATAGCCAATCGTGGGCACTGGTAGGACTGGATAGCCTCTTCGCTCAGCAAGGAACGCTACCCATGGGATGGGCTCTGCTCAACTCCCTTGGCACTCCCTTGGCCACCCTTCAGGTTGATGTGCCCGAGGAGGTAATTCGCGTACTGGGAGAGGGTGAAATAGCAGAGAGCTTAGCTAAGAGTAGCCTTGGGGTCGTCAATCCTCAGCATACCCGCTTGGCCGTGGCATATCGTTCCTTCCCAAGAATATGCATATATGATATGAATCTTAATCTCATCTCCCAGCTCGAATGCCCGTATAAGAAAAAGGGACGTGGGGTATGGATAGTTAATGTCGATACCTCGGAAAAAGCACTCTACGTCAATCTTCACGACCCACATGACACATCCTTTAGTTCAAGCACCATTCTCGTTATCGATTGGGAAGGCCAACTTATAGGCCAGTATCGGGTGCCGAAAGCGATCAGCGCCTTTTCTGTCAATCCTGTCAATGACCGTCTCTACTTTGCCACCCCAGCCGAGGACGACCACATATTCTCCTTCCCTCTCTTTTAACACATCATTTATGATTCCACACTATCCAGGCAAATTGATTCTCAAGGCCCTATAATGTACAATGATAGTATAATGTTAGAAAGCGCCAAATGCCTTCTTTCGGAAAGCAGTGGGAGTAAGAGCAGTATGTCGATAGAAGAACCTTACGAAATGGGAGGCGTCTTTGAAGCCCAACTCAGCGGCTATCTCTTTAATTGACATCTGGGGACTGAAGCATAACATTTTTTTCGCCTCCAGAATTAGTCGCTGATTTATTATGCACAAAGGCTTTTGATGTCCAGCATTTATAACACTTCGGTTAAGGGTGGACAAGGAAAGCTTTAACCTTGAGGCGTATTCTTTTACGGAATGAAGGCTTTTAAAGTTCGTCTCCACTGATTTAGTGAATAGTTGATAATGATTATAGGCTGATGTATGAGTTATGGTTTCCTTAGGCCCTATCATTATACAGTATCGTAAAATTTCTAAAATAAGAGCAGAAACTAGGATTCCCATAGATTCTAAATAGTACCCGTCTCCTCTACCTTTTGCATACTCTTCTGCTAATTGATTTTGCAAGGTTTCAATTTTATCTTTTCTGTTTGAAGGCACCTTAAAGTGTATAGGTCCTTTAGTTAAACTAAAGAGTTCCCTTTTTACATAGGCCTTAAGACTCGGAGTAAAATAATTGAATAATTCCTCAGAAAAAAAAATTCCAAATCCAGAACGGCATGCACACTCATAAGAGTGGGCCATCCCTGGAGCAAGCAAAAAAACTTCCTTCCCTTCTACTTCAAATTCTTCCATATCTACTGTATGTCTCCCATTACCATGCTGGAAAACTAAGATAACATAAAAGTCATGGGTGTGGCACCGCACTGGAGGCTGTGGATATTCATTCAAAAAATCATGAAATTGCGCTATGTCTACCACAGATTCCTTAAGACCGTTGGTAGCCATCTGACAGGTATAAAGTCCCTTAGCATTTCTCACCAAAGGATGATATTTATGCAAACTTTTCATAAATATTAATTTTACATATCGTAACACGACAAAGATAATAATCTTTTTTCTGTTTTTCAAAATTAATCTACTTATTCCCCTTGTTGAGACGTTCAGAATTATTGTGAAATTGACTATTTGTGTCATTCTATTGCCTATTCCTTCCTATACCAATAATAGACATTAAAATGACACAAATAGTCAACAAATTATCTCGATTGATAGCTTATCTTTGCCTCGTTCTCTCTAATTAGAATTCTAACAAGTGAATGTTTTAACAATTTCTTTTTTAACTCTAATTTATTAATCTATGAGAAATTTAGTATTATTTTTGACACTACTTTTTTGTCTTCTATGCTCCTGCATAGCATTCTATGGCTGTTCTTCACAAGATTTACCTACCTCTACTGAAGCCATCAATACAATCTCTCCATTCGACCCTTCACAGTACCCATCAACGGAATATCAGGAACTGGATTTACAACTAGCCTCGCTCGAGATACAATTTCAGAATTTTGACTCCGAAAGTAGAGCTTTCGGATGGCTAAAGAAAGTGTTTAAGATTATAGGATGCGATGCTGTGGGCGCTCTATTAGGGAGCTTTCATGGTGGTGGCACTGGAGCCACCATTGGAGCCATTCTTAGTTCCGCTGCAGCAGCTACCAGTAATGCTGTACAATTTCGCCTTAACTCATATTCAAGTAATAATCCAGGCTATCTTAATGATAAAATGAATCCTCAAAGTTCAGCCCTTGATAGCATTTTTATTACTCAAAGCTTCACAAATCAAGAAGACAGTATAGGTTATCATCACAATTATTTCCTTTTAAACACATCTATTGTAGATACTGATTATTCCTCTAATATCTTTTTTCTCGTTAATAATATCATTGGACAGGCTCGCACATACTTTAGATTAACCCAATCAGAGATGACAAACATGCGGAGCAACCAGATAGAATTGAATGATTATCTTTCCAATGGATTATATTTATGGGATGAGGACATGGATATAAATGATTATTTTTCTTCCGTGATTAGTGGATGCCCTAATAGTAGACATTCAGTTCGTCTCTTTAAGACTACTTTTAACTCTTTTGTAAATGCTAATCCTCAAGATACTCAAGCTTTCTTTTCCAGTGCGTACAGCATGGTTATAAATTCCTCTATAAGCCAATCAGATAAAGAAGCTGTCAAAGCCGCTATAATGGCAGCGGCTGGAAGTGCACGTTTATGGATAGATGTAGATTCCATCAACAATAACAATCCTTGATCTCATTACACAACTTATTAATATCATTTCATTATATGAAGAAGACAATTTTGATTTTAGCAGGCCTTATGTTAATTCTGAGTTGCGGTCTTTCAGCTAACGCACAAGAAAGGCTCTGGGCCGAAAAGCTCTATATCAATCTTAGCACGAACGCCGGGATTAAGCACAAATCAATGGCTCCGGTATGGCTCGATTTCTCTGCAGGCTGGAAGGTAGTGCCTCAACTTTACGTTTTCGGAAGTTGCCAACCAGGATTCTGTATCGTAAACTGTGAACCAGAAAATCTGAGCATCAGTTTCACGGACCTTGGAGGAGGATTAGGATGGCGATTCCTTCAGAACGACTCGGAGTTTAAAAGTCTTGATCTCCGTGTCTCGGTTTTGACAACCGTTGGAAACTCAAATTGGAAACATACTTCCTATGGTGCTGACATCATGTGGCGTCTGCCCTCATGCTCTTTAGGGAGCCTCGCTTTTGCCTTAGGATACAAATTTTACGACATTCGCTCCTCATCTCTACCCTCTATGGGGACAGTAACAGCTACAATTGGCTTCTCCTTCTGATCTTGGAGGCCCTACCCAACGGACTGCCCTTAAATCTAATTATTAATTGAGTTGAACGCGCTATGTGAAACGTTGGTCGCTTCCTCGGACCGCAGCCAACGTTTACATAGCATTTACTTTTGGAGCTTGCTCAGTTGAGAATAAAAGTGTAAATTTGCCATATCAAGTCAATCACTTTCTATACGCTTCTATGGTAGCACCTCGCCGCAGATACCCCATTGGGATTCAGACCTTCTCAGAAATCAGGGAAGGAGGATACGTATATGTCGATAAGACTGCCGATATATATAATTTGGTAACTTATGGCTCTAAATATACCTTTCTCAGCAGGCCGCGCCGTTTTGGTAAAAGCCTGCTTTGCTCCACCCTCAAGGCCTATTTCGAGGGGCATCGTAAGTTCTTCGAGGGGTTAGCTATAGAGCATTTGGAAAATGACTGGGAGAAGCATCCAGTGATTTACCTCAGTTTAGGGTGGATAAAGACCACAGATGTAGATGTGTTGCGCGAGAGCATCTCCTCGGATTTGAGAGAATATGAGGTCAGATATGGCCACCAACCCGAGGAGGATGCCTTAGGTGCACGTTTGAAAAACATAATAAAGCAGTCGACCGCAGCGACCGGAAAGAAGGCAGTGGTAATCATTGACGAATATGACAACCCACTGCTCAACGTCATCCATATGGAGGATGAAAAAGTACGTGCAGTCAGGGCCGTCATGACTGAACTATTCGGGCCGTTGAAAGATTGCGATGCTTGGCTACGCTTTGTGTTTATAACAGGAGTGACGAAATTCTCTCAGATGAGCATCTTTAGCTCCCTCAACAATATCAAGGATATAAGCATGAAGCCAGAGTATGCCACGCTGTGTGGCATTACTCTTGAGGAACTTATGAGCCAAATGGAGCCTGACATTTCCGCCTTGGCTACCACTCTCGGCCTCAGCCTTGAAAAAACTGTGGAGAGGCTTAAGCACTATTATGACGGCTACGCTTTCTCTCGCTCGCTTACAGGTGTATTTAATCCCTTCAGTTTGCTCAATTGTCTCGACGATTCCTATTTTAAGCCCTTTTGGTTCTCCACTGGCACACCAACTTATCTTGTTGAGATGTTACGGAAATATGATGTAGCGCCTTCTACTCTTACTGGTCTGAGAGTTTCCACGCAAGACTTTGACGTCCCTACTGAGGCGTTAACAGGAGCCACTCCTCTATTATACCAAAGTGGCTATCTGACTATCAAAGGCTACGATCCAGTGATGGACGAATATATCCTTTCCATACCCAACCAAGAAGTGCGTCTCGGGTTGATGAACTCCTTGCTCCCCAACTACGTGCAAAAACCTCAGATGACCAACTCTGAGATCTCATCCCTTGTACGCCATCTTATGAAGGGCCAACTCACAGAAGGGCTGGAAGGCTTACAGACTTTTTTCTCCGAGGTGCCCTATTGCGATAACACGAGCTACGAGGGTCATTGGCAGCAAATGCTCTATGTCGTTTTCTCCTTGATAGGAGCGTATGCCGATGTGGAGGTCCATACCCGCAAAGGTCGCGTAGATATGGCGATGGTCTTGGCCGACACTCTCTACCTCGTAGAGGTGAAACTCAACAGCTCGGCCCGAGAAGCCCTCGACCAGATAGACCGAAAGGAGTATGCCGAACGCTTTCGCCGCTCTGCGCTCCCACTGATTAAGATAGGCATGAACTTCTCAACCACCGAACGAACCCTCACAGAATGGCTCATCGAGCCCAGCCGCTGACCCGATTCAAGCCAGCCTTACACATTTTCAGTCGGACTTTTGTGAATCATTTACACATTTTCAGTCGGACTTTTGTGATTCACTTACACATTTTCAGTCGGACTTTTGTGGCTTCTAAAAAGTTTTATTACTTTTGTAGTGGTAATTCAGATTTCTCTATTTGGTTATGAAACGGAAAGCTACTTCTAAACTAAAAAAATGGTATGAGGCACCTCATCGACGGCCGCTGATACTTCGTGGGGCAAGGCAGGTTGGCAAGACCTGGTTAATGAAAAATTTTGCCTCAACTTTGGGTCTCGATAGCGTATATGTAAATTTTGAATCAGAAAGGGAGTTATCATCTCTCTTTGAACAAGATTTTGATATCGATCGCATTCTTCGCCATCTGAGCCTTCAAAAAGGTGTAAAGATTGACAAGGATACACTCTTAATATTTGACGAGGTGCAAGAAGTAGCTCATGGTATCACTTCATTAAAGTATTTCGCCGAGCAGAGGCCTGAAATACCTGTTTTGGTAGCTGGTTCGATGCTGGGCGTAGCCATGCATCAAGGAGATTCTTTTCCAGTGGGAAAAGTAGAATTTCTTGATGTCTATCCTTTAGACTTCGAAGAATTCTTATGGGCCACTGGAAATGATCTCATAGCCGATTCTCTAAATAAAAAAGATTGGGCTCTTATCTCTTCCATTCGCTATAAGATGGAAGGCCTACTGAAGGAGTATTATTATGTGGGGGGTATGCCAAAGGTGATAAATGAGTACATTGCCCACAGAGATTACCAAGCCGTAAGAGAAGAGCAGCTTTATCTGATTGCTTCTTACGATAATGATTTCTCCAAACATGCTCCCATCAACATGGTGCCACGCATCCGTCATGTGTGGAACTCTATTGTGGCTCAACTTAGCAAAGAGAACAAGAAATTTATTTATGGTGTAGTAAAAGATGGAGCCAGAGCCCGCGAATATGAATTAGCACTTGAATGGCTCTATGACGCTGGCCTTTTTTATAAGGTGCCACGAGTTAAATCAGGAGAATTACCTCTAAATGCCTTTGAAGACCCAAATATCTTCAAGGTCTTCATGCTCGATGTAGGGCTTCTAGGAGCTCTGTGCGACCTAGACGCAAAGACGCTAATAAAGGGCAATGAACTCTTCTCAACATTTAAAGGAGCCTTGACAGAACAATACGTCATGCAGCAGCTACGCTCCCTTTATGGACAGAAGGTCTACTATTGGTCAGCCGACAACTCAAGTGGGGAAATTGATTTTTTGATTCAACATAATGGTGAGCCTATCCCTATTGAAGTAAAAGCTGAAGAGAATCTGCAGTCTAAAAGCCTTAGGCTTTTCTCTGACAAGTTTCATCTTCATCATGCTTGGCGCTTCTCTATGGCCGACTATCGAGAGCAAGATTGGATGACCAACTTTCCACTCTATGGCATAGCTCAAGCCCTGCAATAACTTCATCACAAATTGAATGGCATACAACCAGATAAACCTACCCCACAAAATCGACACCAAAGGTGCCAATTTTGTGGGGTAAAAGCTGAGCTTTTTATAGCTAATTACAGTTGGCCGGTGATTTGGCGGGTGAGGTAGTCGACAGCAAAGTCGAGGATGGTGTCGTGGCCGTTGAGAGCGGCCTGCTCGTCCATGTCGACGGCACAGCCTGCGGTGGGCTCTACGCCATCCTCAGTGGAGCGACGCTGAGCATCAAGGATGGAACACGCTGAGAAGCGCACTCCCCACCCGTTGGGAAGCTCGGAGCTATAGGGCATCCCGCTCCCACCGCCTGTCGTGGCTCCTATCACGGCTACGCCGGGCAAGAGCTTCATAATAGACACAAAGTTGTTGGCCGCACTGAAAGTGCTGCGATTGGCAAGCACCACCACGGGTTTATCCCAACGCAGGTGCCCATCCCCTATGGGATCGTAATGGAAAGCGCGGGGCTCGGAAAACTCATCGTGCCCGGGACCTGTCTTGTGGGAAATATAGCCCACGAGTGTACGCTCCGTAATGAAACGATTGACGAGGTCCTCCACATTTGTAAGGCTACCGCCGCCATTGTCGCGCACGTCGATTATGAGGCCGTTGGCCAAGGCGAAGAAGTTGAGGATATAGTCGATATTACCTTCCCCCAGACCAGAGTCAAACGATGAGCAACGGATGTAGCCATAATTCTGGGGCAACATGCCGTAGAAAAACACTCCCAGCGAACGATAGTTGAAGTTGAAATAATACTCCTCTATTAGGCGTTCGTCAAAGTTCTGAGGATAGTCGCTCCACCAAGCAGTGTAGTAGCTCGTGGCGAAGGGTGCCGAGAGGTTGACGTGGCCATCCCTCAACTCGTCGAGCATCGCTGCGCAAAGGTTAAAGAGGCCCTGACGACCCATATTGGGGTTGAGCTGCGCGCGATAGCGAGTATACACCTCATCCCAATCCACGTCTTTCTCCTCGAAGAAGCAATAATGCTCGTCGAGTATGGTCCAAAGAGCGTCAAAGTTGCCCTCGTTGTCGTTGGCATATTCGGGGATGTCGTGGCAGGCTGGCATGAAAACGCCTATAGCAATAAAAGCCAGCGGCGAAAGGATATAGCGGGTCAAGCGATTCATTGTTGTGGATAAAGGATAGCGTTGATAATGCGTGTCTTATCTGAAATCTTCTTGCGTGGATTGATGGAGATCCACTCTCCCGAGAGGCCTATGACGGCCCAGTGGGTAAAGCGGCGCGTGGTGAGATGGTTGACGCGCGTTGTGTAGATGGATCCGTGATACCCCAGGCGTATCGACGTGCCTCCCAGATGCAGGTCGGCCGTCAGCTGGTTGCGCAGGTTGAAATAGTTGCCTGGCCAAGCCCAATGGGCAAGGCCGGAGCGATCGCCGAGATATATCTCATAGTAAAGCTCACCGTAGTCGGGGGCGAAGAATGCTCCCGTGACGGCCAGCGAGGGCTGATAGCGGAGAGTTACCGGCAGGCGCCCAAGGCGCAGCGAGGCGGCAGCATAGCCTGTGGCGCCAATCAGCACCCCTCCCTTAGCCGAGGCGGGATTGTTGCCGTTGCGCGAGGTGTAGAAGCACCCCAAGTCGAGGTCGACCCACGGGCCGATGGCCAGCGTGAGATTGCTCAGGCGCGAGGAACTCCAGCTGAGGCCCCAGCGGCGCATCATTGTCCACGACACATCGAGGCCCCAATACCACATCACAGCATTCTTGACCAGATTTTCTGTATGGTCGGCTTGGAGGGTGAAGTTCCACCGCTGCACCCACCGCTCAGGGTCGAACCTCATGGCCTGCAGGCGCTCATAGCCCAGCGCCATCGACCAGCCAGAATACTTGATGGGCGAGAGATAGGTGTCGGCGTTGTGGGCTGTGCCCACGCTATAGGTATAGGCCATCGTCACAGGCCTCAACACCGCAATCTCCTCCTGCGCTCTTAGCCCTAAAGGCGAGAGCAGCGCAGCAAGAAGGAAAAAGGCTACTAATAAACGTGATCTTATATTCATCTTTAAAGCATTTCTTCTACACTGTAATCTTTTATTCAAACATTCGTCCTTGCCCCGTCAACTCGTCGCGCACCTCATCGTCGGAACGCGCGCCATCTTGACCATAATCTGTGCTATCCTCGGCCACGACATCGGTGGTGGGGCTATCCTCGGGCTCTTCCTCATCGCCATCGCCTCCCTCTGGCTCTGGCAGGGGCTCCAACTCTATGATTTTATCCACCCCATAGTTGGTCAGTCGCTTGCCCTTGGCCTTGACCGACTTCACGCCGATAAACTCCGAGGCGACAATCTCCAGAGGCTCGCGAGTGGAGTCAATCCCTCCAAACACCACCTTGAAGCGTGCTCCCGGGGCATCTGTGAGAGCCACCAGACGGTTTTTCTCATTCTCGCCAATGAAGCGCTGATGGCGTTCCAGAGCCGAGGGCTCAAAGGTGAAGCGCTTGATATAATAATAACCCTGGTCTGCATCAAAAAGCACGGCTGTCCACACAGTGTGGGGGCGATGCTTCTCTATGCGCTGTATCTTGCCATACTCATAATGGTTGGCGGTGTCGTAGCTGGTGGTGTAGTATTCGCCATTCTTGAGGATGACGAGCACCTTGTCGTCGTCGACAAACTCGCCGAGCAACTCCCCATGTCCATCGTTGTTGAGGCGCAACACGTCCTGGTCCCACCACACTTTGATACCACCGAGCGTGGAGTGGCCACGCTCCTTGAGCGAGAACTTCCTCACCTCGTTTTTGGTCACGAGGTTGCCCAGCGCGCCTTTGCCTTTGATGGCGAGGGTGCTGAAGTCGACGTCAAATTGTAGTGTCTTCAACTTGAGCTTGGGTTCGAGTGTGACCTTCACTATCTCAGCCTCACCGTTGGGGTTGGCTGTAAAGTGCTTTATCTTGGTGCCGGGGAGGCCGGGCGTGAGATTGTACTCCTTGTCGCGGCTGACGCCCGTCACGTGGAAACGCTTCATATAATAGAAACCGCCTTCGCCATTCTGGTAGATGACATTGTAGGTGGTGCGTTGGTCGTTGCGCTTGAAGATGTAGACCTTGTAGGCATCCTTGCCGATAAACACCTTCTCTTGCACTCTAATCACCTTGTAGCGCCCGTCGCGATAGAAGATAATCACATCGTCGAGCGACGAGCATGTGCCCACCTCCTGATCGCGCTTCACTCCCGTGCCTGTACCTATAAAGCCGCCCTCTTTGTCCCAGTAGAGCTTCTCATTGGCCTCGGCCACAGCGGCAGCCTCAATGTTGTCGAATGAGCGGATCACGGTGTGGCGTGGGTATGCCGCTCCATATTTCTTCTTAAGCCCGCGATACCACGTGATGGTGTAGGCCACAAGTTGGTCGAGGTTCTTGCGGTAGGTGGCCAGCTGGTCGTTGAGTTTGGCCAGCAGTTCATCGGCTTGCTTGGCGTTGAATTTCAAGATGCGTGCCATCTTGATTTCGAGCAGGCGCAGGATGTCGTCGTCGGTCACCTCGCGATAGAACGAAGGCTTGTAAGGCTCCAAGCGCTTGTCGATATGGCGCACGGCCCCCTCCTTGTGGGGCGCTTCCTCAAATTCCTTGTCCTTGTAGATTCTCTCCTCGATGAAAATCCTCTCGAGCGAAGCAAAATGTATCTGCTCCAGAGTCTCGGAGATGAGTATTTCAAGGTCTTTCTTCAGGATGTTTTTGGTGGTTTCTACGCTGCGGCGCAGCACGTCGCTGACCCCAAGGAAGTGGGGCTTGTTGTCGTAGATGACGCAGCAGTTGGGCGAGATGGCCAATTCGCAGTCGGTAAATGCATAGAGAGCGTCGATGGTCTTATCGCTGGAGGTGCCGGGAAGGAGGTGTACGAGTATCTGTGCCGTCTCGGCCGTGTAGTCCTCCACCTTGCGTATCTTTATCTTACCCTTCTCAAAGGCCTTGATAATCGACTCGCTGAGGCTCCCGGTGGTCAAGCCATAGGGAATCTCGGTGATAGCCAGTGTGCGCTGGTCAATCTTCTCTATCTTGGCGCGCACGCGCAGTCGGCCGCCACGGGCACCATCGTTGTAGCGACTCACGTCGACCATGCCACCGGTGACGAAGTCGGGGAAGAGGGTGAATGGCTCTCCCTTGAGGTAGGCGATTGCCGCGTCGATAATCTCGTTGAAATTGTGGGGCATGATGAGCGATGACAGTCCGGCTGCTATACCGCCCACGCCCTGAGTAAGCAGCAGGGGGAATTTGGCTGGAAGCGTTACGGGTTCCTTGTCGCGTCCGTCGTAGCTCGGTGTCCACTCAGTCACCTTGGGATTATACAGCACCTCCAGGGCGAAGGGCGACAGTCGTGCCTCGATATATCGTCCAGCAGCTGCCGGAGCGCCAGTGAGGATGTTGCCCCAGTTGCCTTGCGTCTCCACAAGCAGTTCTTTTTGGCCGAGCTGCACGAGGGCTCCGTAGATGGAGGCATCGCCATGGGGATGATATTTCATAGTGTCGCCCACGATGTTGGCCACCTTGTTAAAACGTCCGTCGTCGAGCCGCTTCATGGAGTGGAGTATACGCCGCTGCACAGGCTTGAGGCCGTCGTCGATATGTGGGATTGCACGGTCGAGGATGGTATAGGAGGCATAGTCGAGATACCAACTCTGGTACATGCCGCGTAGCTGGTGGCGCACCACGTCGTCGGTGGTGTCAACAAGCATTGAGGCAAAGCCACCGGCTGTGGCCTCGCCGCCTTCTTCTTGTTCTTCAGGATCCTGCTGCTCCAGGTCGTCAGGGATCAATTCGTCATCGTCCATGGTTATGTGATTCTTTTTATACTTATTCTTTTAACGCCCTCATTCTCCGCTCGGTTTGAAGCCCAAGGACTCATACACCGCTTGCCAGATGGCTCCGCGAGGATTGAGGCGGCTGAAGGCTGCGTTCTGTCGCGAAGGGTTGACGCGGTTGGTGAGCACCACCATAAAGAGGTCTTGCTCGGGGTCAATCCAGAAGCAGGTGCCAGTGAAGCCGGTGTGGCCATAAGTGGATGGGGAGGCGCCCATACCGCTAAAGCTCTTGGTGCCTTCGCTCATGTCGAAGCCGAGGGTGCGGTCGGTGGTGGGGCTTTTTGTCAGCGTAAAGAGGTCGACGGTCGACGGTCGGAGTATCTGCTGGCCTCCATACGTGCCACGGTTGAGCAGCATCTGGCAATATTTGGCCACGTCGCCTGCCGTGGAGAAGAGGCCCGCATTGCCCTGCACTCCTCCCGAGAAGGCCGCCAGCTCATCATGGACATATCCTTGAAGATGCTGTCGGCGTAGCCACTTATCCTGCTCCGTCGGAGCAATCATAGCGCGTGGATACCATTCGAGAGGATTGTAGCCTGTGCGCAACGCTCCCAGTGGAGCAAATATCTCCTCGGCCACCCACTCGTCGTGAGGGACGCCTGTCAGGTTCTCTTCCATCTCCATCAATAGGCAGAAGTTGAGGCAACTGTAGCGGTAGCGCTTGTCGGGCTTCAGCTCTATGGTGTGGATACGGTTCATGAGCGTATCGTAGGCGTCAAGGCCCACCCAGATACCTTTGCCAGCCTCTACCGTGTGGCTGTCGTCCGGCTGGGGCGAGGTGATGTCGCGGCGCAGGCGCGCTGTGGCGTTGCCCCAGAGGTTGCGGTCAATGTAATAGGGATAGGCGGCGCTCTTCTTGCTGCGTGTTAGTGGCCCGCTGTAGCTTGCCGAGTCGATCATTATTTTATACATTGCCAGCACTGGTGGCATACCGCTTTGATGGTATAACAATTCTTTGACTTCGATAGATGCTTTGTCGGTCTCCTCTAGTTCGGGGATATAGGATGCTATCGGCTCATCAATCGAGAAGAGGCCTTCGTCGTAGGCCTTCATCAAGCCGCCCATCGTGCCTATGGCCTTGCTCATCGAGGCTATGTCGTAGAGGGTGGCGTCGGTCACCTTCACTGCTGCAGTGCCATAATCGGTAGCACCATAGCTCTTGTCGAGCACGATATCGCCATGCCGCCCCACCACTACTTGACATCCCGGAAAAGCCTTCTCGCGGATGGCCTCGCCAACAATCGAGTCAATTTGCCCTTCCAGTCGGCTATCGAAGCCTTGCTCCTGAGGCGTGGCATAGCCAAGACGAGTCTTGGGGATTGTGACACCTTGGCCCAAGGAGGCCACTCCGCGTGCATTTACTGGGAATCGGCCACTCACCTCGTGCCCTCCAAAAATGGCTTGAGCAGCAGCGCGCCGCAGAGCGGGAGTGTCATCGTAGGCTGCAACCAACGTAGGCATGTTTGACAGTTGGCCCAGGCGGCTCATGCGCAGCGCCTTGACGAAGGTGACAGGCACCAGGGCAGGGAGGTCGGTCAGTTGCTTTAGGGCACCCTGAGCCCACTCGGCATCGCTCATCACTGCCGCCACTACCACATCCGCTTCGCGCAGCTTTTGCATCGTGGCTGCTGGGATAGTGCTTTTGTCAACGCTGTAAGTAGCCACCGGGAGATATTTGGAGCATAGGGCTGAAAATTCGTTGTCGGCCGGAGCCCCGATGCTTATCACGGCTATCGCCTGGCGTGGAGGCGCTCCGAGGGGGAGGAGGCCAGCGTCGTTCTTGACCGCAGTTATTGAGGCTGCCGCCAGATGATCGTTGACTATCTTAGCTTGATCGTTATTGACCCGCTGCTTGATGCCTTTCACAGTGGCTGGCCGGTAATTGGCAAGACCGAGAGCATACTTCGTGGCAAGCATCTTGCGGCATCGGCGGTCAATCTCATCCTGGCTGATCTTGCCAGCCTTGATGGCGGCCATCACTGCATCAATATCGGTGGCTGGGGAGGAGGGTTGGAGCAGCACATCTACCCCTGCTCGCAGCGCCGCCACGCAGTTGTTTTCCGCGCTATTAGCTCCTTTCATAGCCAAGGCGTCGGTAAATACCAAGCCGCGAAATCCCATCTCTTCCTTGAGCAGCCCAGTAGTGACTGGCTTTGAGAGAGACGCGGGGGTGCCCGAAGCATCCAGCGCTGGCACCTTGAGATGACCCACCATCACGCCTGAGCATCCAGCGTCGATAAACTGTTGGAATGGCACAAGGTCAACCTGTCGCAGCGTTTCCATCGAGTGGTCAACGGTGGGAAGTTCCTTATGGGAGTCGGTTGAGGTGTCGCCATGGCCAGGGAAATGCTTCGCCACGGCCATCACACCCCCATCCTCCAAGCCACGCGAATAGGCCACACCAAGAGCGGCCACTCGCTCAGGATCTTCGCCAAAGGAGCGATAGCCTATCACAGGGTTGGCAGGGTTGGAGTTGACGTCCATCACTGGGGCAAAGTTGACGTGGATGCCCGTCTCGCGACACTCGCGAGCCACTTCGCGCCCGTATTCGTAAAGCGCTTGCGGGTCTTGTATAGCGCCGAGGCCCATAGCATAGGGAAAGCGTGGAGCGTCGGTGACGCGCATCGACAATCCCCACTCCCCGTCGAGGGTGACAAGGAGGGGCACGTCGGCCAGTTGTTGACCATAGTTGAGTATGGCGGCGTAGTCGGCGAGCGTCCCTTTGCCAAGCAACACACCGCCCACTTCTTGCCCCTCCACCATGCGGCGCATGGCGGCGCGGCCTGCTTCATTATCGACGACGTCAAGACGGGGTATCACGAGCTGAGCCACGCGCTGACGTGGCGTAAGGGTGGCCATCACCGAGTCGGCCCACGCCTGAGCTGCGCCGCCCGAAGGCAGAGTGGGGTCGAAGCGTAGCGGCGAGCCGCTGGTGGAGGTCCCCTGAGGGTCGGCAAAAGCGGCCAGTATCAGGGCCACTATCACCATCAATATCTTAAGGCTTTCTTTGCTTGTCATAATTATCCAAGCAAATTTACCACTTTTATCCCACCCCACCAAATTTTTCCGGAGTCCAGCATTTATGGATACAAAGAGCCTAGGCCATAGAGGGGGATATTGGTGAGATTCTTTTCTTGACGATAAGGCTTCATAGATGCCCGAAAAGCCTTTACCTCTGGATGGTCAGCCATGAAACTCTTTAGGCTTTGGGATCTCAGATTCTCTTCAGCCTTAATCTCTAAAGCGTTTACTTCATTTTTATTCTCGAGAATAAAATCCACTTCTTGCTGGGAGTTGGGCTTGGCCCAATGATAGGGCTCACAATTAGGTATCAGTTGCTGTAAAGCATACTGCTCAGTCAACGCTCCTCTAAACTCAGTAAACACTCTACTGCCCTCAATCAACGTATGGCTATCCAACCGGCACATTGCTCCCAGAAGACCCACATCGTGAACAAACACTTTAAAGGCTTTGCTGTCTTGATATGATTTAAGAGGCAAGCGAGGCGCTTCTAAGTTGTAGACTACATAGATTAGGCCAGAGTCTTTAAGCCATTGCAGCGAAAGCTCGTATTCTCGTGCTCGCGCGCCTTCCTTTACCAGGCCAAATAGAAATTTGCGATTTTCGCGGCTTAATTGTCGTGGCAAAGAATTCCAAGCGCTCTCTATTCTAGGGACCAATTCTATAGGAGCGTGCTTGGAAAAGTCACGTTCATAACCCTCTAATATCTCTAGCTGTATTTGACGCACTTCTTGCATAGTAACCCCTTTAGAAAACGCATCAACAGCCTCGGGCATCCCCCCAACGTAATAGTAATATTTTAGTAGCTCGTTTATTTTCTCATGGACTAGGGATAGGGATTCCCAATCTCTTCTTTCTATTGCCTCAGCCCACGAGTGCTTGTCCATAGCTTTAAGAAACTCCAGAAATGTCATGGGAAAGACCTTTAGGATATTTGCTTTTCCCACGGGGAATGATGCTCCTCTATGCATTTCGATTCCAAGCAAAGAACCAGCCACGGCTATATGTTGCTCTCGGGCGCGCTCACAAAAATACTTTAGAGCCGTCAACCCCCCTTCGGCCTCTTGTATCTCATCCATGATTATCAAGGTTTTCCCCGCCACGCACTGACTACCAGTGAACGTGCGTATTGCCCTTAATATTCTTTCTACATCGTAATCTTGCTTGAAAAGTCCACGCATCGCCCTCTCCTCCTCAAAATTTATATATGCAATATCTTCATAGTGGCGACGACCAAACTCCAAAAGGCTCCAAGTCTTCCCTACCTGACGAGCGCCTTCGAGAATCAACGGTTTGCGAATCGCTGATTCTTTCCATTTCCGTAGGTCGTATAGTATTGTCCTTTCCATTCTTATTGTTTTTACTTTCGCCCGTAAAAGTAGTAATTTTTTGCCAGTAAATACGGCTTTAGGTCCAGAAAGCGTGTTTATATACACAAAATTGGTACCGAAAATGTGATTTTACGCACATTTTCGGTACCAATTTTGTGATTAGTCCAAGAGGAAGTCGTCGAGGTTGGCCGGTGCCACCACTTGGAAGGGGGTGTCGGGATAGGCGTTCTTGAACGCTGGGGAGAGGCGCGCTTTGGCCATGGGGTTGTATTTAAACTCATAGGCTGAAAGCCCTCCGTCAATCTCCTCAAGCAAATCTACCTCGGCCCGCGAAGCTGTGCGCCAAAACCAATACTGCCCATAATATCCCTCGATAAAACCTCGCTTTATTCGCTCGGAGATGATGAAGTTTTCCCACAAGGCTCCTTTATCCTCCGGGAAACGCTTGTCCATCGGCGCATAATTGCCTATCACGGCATTGCGGATGCCGTTGTCCCAGAAGTATACCTTACGCGAATTTTTAAGCTCGTTGCGATGGTTGCGCGAATAGCTGCGCAGCCTGAATTCCCAAATTATTTAGTGTTTTTCGGATTCCATTCCCAAATTATTTAGTGTTTTTCGGATTATGGGATTTCCTCACCCACTTATCCCAAAACTGCGGGAGCTTTTGCAGTGCAGCGGCCCTCCGCTGCTCTTTGCGGGCGGCCCTCCGCTGCTCTTTGCGCGGCTCCCATCAGGAGCACCTGCCAAGCTACATCGTAGGTTGGGCGGCCTCGTCCGACCGCCAAGCCCTTGCTGCCGCTGACCTTAAAAGCTGAAAAGCTAAAAAGTCTAAGAACACCCGCCACTCTCTAATCGCTTAACCGCGACTCGCCTCCCACATAACGGCCCACAACAAATGGTTTTTTGGGACGGCGCTCTTTTGTGCTATTCATATCATTAAACTTCTAATCATTGGATTTCTAAAGATAGTAAAGTTAATGATAATTATCTTCATGCCCACAAGCCGAAGACGGATGCAAATAG
>JAJBVL010000018.1 GCA_020859845.1 Bacteroidales bacterium | reverse complement strand
TTTGTAGGCATAAACCAATTCCTTAAGAGTATACAATATGGCAACAACCCTCCTTAGCACCGATTACCAGTTTCCTAAGCAAGAAGGAGTATATCATGGCAAGGTGCGCGACGTATACAACATCGATAATAATCTCTTGGTGATGATTGCCACCGATCGTATATCGGCCTTCGATGTTGTTCTCCCCAAAGGTATCCCATTCAAGGGACAAGTGCTTAATCAGATTGCTTCCTATTTTCTCGAAGCGACAGCCGATATCTGTCCCAATTGGCGCTTAGCCACCCCCGACCCTATGGCCACCGTAGGCATCAAGTGTGAAGGTTTCAGAGTAGAGATGATTATCCGCGGGTATCTCACCGGTAGCGCTTGGCGCGAATATGCCACTGGCACCCGCGAACTATGTGGCTTACGCCTCCCCGATGGCATGAAGGAAAACGAACGCTTCCCCGAGCCTATTATCACACCCACCACCAAGGCCGATGCAGGCCACGATGAGAATATCTCGCGTGAGCAGATTATTGCTCAGGGGCTGGTGAGCGAAGAAGACTATAAGATTATGGAGGACTATACACGTAGGCTATTTGCTCGTGGCCAGCAGATGGCTGCCGAGAAGGGCCTTATCCTTGTCGACACCAAGTATGAGTTTGGCAAGCATGATGGCAAGGTGTATCTCATCGACGAGATCCATACCCCCGACAGCTCGCGCTATTTCTATGCCGAGGGCTACGAAGAGCGTCTGCGTCGCGGTGAGCCCCAGCGTCAGCTCAGCAAGGAGTTTGTGCGCCAATGGCTCATCGACCATGGCTTTATGGGCAAGCCTGGCCAGAAGGTGCCTAATATGAGCGAAGACTTCTGCACCATCGTCTCCGAGCGCTACATAGAGCTCTACGAGCATATCACTGGTCAGCCCTTCATCAAGGGCGACGAGAAAAATCTCAAGGATCGCATCGCCGTCAACGTGCTCGACTGCTTGCGTCAGCTCGCATATTGATCTAAGTGGACTGCGAAAATATCAACCCTTACGAGGGCGACACCCGTCATAAGTCGGAGCAGGTCGAGGAGATGTTTGACCACATCGCCCCGGCCTACGACTTTATGAACCGGGCCATGACCCTTGGCATCGATCGCCGCTGGCGGCGCCGTGCCGTCAAGATGATGGCGGCCACTGAGCCACGTCTTATCCTCGATGTGGCCACCGGCACTGGCGACTTGGCGCTGATGATGGCGCGAGCCATGCCTCAAGCCCACATCCAAGGTATCGACCTCTCAGCTGGGATGATAAGGGTGGGGGAGCGCAAGATTGCCGAGGCGCGACTCTCTGAGCGCATTTCCCTCCAGCAGGGCGACTCTCTGGCGCTGCCAATGCCGGATGCCACCTTCGACTGTGTCAGTGTGGCCTACGGTGTGCGCAATTTCGAAGACCTTCAGCGTGGTTATCGCGAGATGGCTCGCGTGTTGCGCCCTGGTGGCTTGCTCTGTGTCATAGAACTCTCCACACCCACATCGCCTCTGGTCAAGCCTTTCTATCGTCTTTATACTCGCCATCTCATCCCCTTGGCGGGGCGCTTGGTGTCGAAAGACGTGAGGGCCTATAGCTATCTTCCCGAAAGCATAGCCGCCGTGCCACAAGGAGAGCGCATGCTTCACTTGATGCGCCAAGCGGGCCTTAAAGATGCCAGCTATAAGACGTTGACCTTTGGGGTATGCACGATTTACACAGCGCGGCGCTGATTTTTTGTCCCAAATGGCGGGAAATTGTGGCTTTTTTGTATCTTTGCGGCTTAATGTTAACCCTCGACATTATTCATTAGTCACATTTTAGTAAAATTATTAGTCTAAATCAGTCCAAACAATGAAAAGAAGTTTCAAGACTATCCTTGTGAGCCTAATGCTCATATGCTCTTTTGCTATTGCTACGCCTACCCAGGCTCAACTGCCCCGGTTTGGTGTGAAGCTCGGTCTTAATGTCAACAAGCTCCATTTTGACGAGAGCGTCTTTGACAGCGACAATCGTGCTGGCTTCACTGGCGGTCTTATGATGGAGTGGACCGTGCCCGTGGTAGGTATCGGTTTTGACCTCTCGGCCATGTATGTGCGCCGCGATGCTCAGTGGATGGAAAATAATGAGGTTGACAAGGTCAACCGCGACTATATTGATATTCCTCTCAACCTCAAGTGGAAAATCAGCATCCCCGTGGTAGACAATCTCGTGCGTCCCTTTATCACTACCGGTCCGGCAGTGTCGTTCCTTACCAGCAAGAAAGCCATTAACGCTGCTTTGGAAAACAAGACCGTCAACTGGGCTTGGAACTTTGGTCTTGGCGTTGAGCTCCTCAAAAAGGTGCAGATAGCCGCTTCTTATGGCCTTGGCCTTAACAACGCTATGAAGGTAGTGGGGGCATCGTCGAGCTCTGATATCGACTGCAAGAACCGTTATTGGACCGTCACTGCAGCCTATCTCTTCTGAAAGTTTTTAACATCCCTGTATACTTTCCGAGGACGCCAATCTGTTGAAGATGAGCGTCCTCAATTTTTCTCCTTCTCTGTCTGAAACTAAATTCTAATTTTTGCGTCTAATGGAGTATATGACACCAAGCAGCGCCTCGACTATCGCTACAGCCCGACCCTCTGACGCAGAGCTCCAACAGCTGTTTACCGATATCATCACCACCCATCGCCAGCTCATCTACAAGGTATGCTATATGTATGCCGCTGATGCTGAGCATCTCAAAGACCTCTACCAAGAGGTCGTAGCCAGTGTGTGGCAAGGGCTCCCCAACTTCCGTCAGCAATCGGCGGTGGCCACATGGCTCTATCGTGTGGCTATAAACACCTGTGTGGGTTATTTTAGGCGCAATGGTAAGATGAGCATTACTGTCCCAATCGAGGAGGTGGTCCACCTTGAAGCTGATAGCGATGATCATCTGGCCAACCTACGCGAGATGTATCGCCTCATCAATGGCCTCCGCAAGCTCGACAAGGCTATTATCCTGCTATGGCTTGATGAGCATCCTTATGAAGAAATAGCTGAGATTACTGGGCTGAAGCGCAACGCCGTAGCCTCGCGCCTGAGGCGTATCAAACAGCAACTCGTCGAACGCAGCAATTCTTAAAAGAAAAAAAAGAAGAACAGTATTACTTCATCAACGTTTATGAAAACAATAGATAAAGAAGAAGATAGCCTGCAGCAGCTAAAAGAAGCATGGCGCAACACCAACCTGCGCATCTCATCGCTGGAGCAGGAGAACAGCGACTTTATGCGACGCCTTGGCAACCATCGCCTTAAGACATTGCAATCCCGACTCAAGGAGCAGATGACGCGGGTGTTGATACTCTGCTTCATCGCCATGGCTTGGCTCGGTCCAGCGCTTTCGCGCTGCGGTATGCCCCTATGGTTTTGCGCAGTAGCCGTTGTCTTTATGGGTCTTATGGCCTTGAGTCTTCTCAATATACGCCGTAGTGTGACCCGTGTCAACCTATCCACTATGTCGACTGCCGAAGCCTTGCGTGGTGTGGCCAAGACGCGTGCGCTTATGGTGCGCCACCGGCAGTTGGGTCTGGCTTTGGCCACACCACTCCTGGTGTTCATGATCTACCATAGCTATGCCGAGGAGGCTCTTCTCTATGGCATCTTGACAGGTATAGCTGTTGGAGTCGCCTTGGGTATTATGCTTCATCGTCGTGGCCAACGTCTCCTGCGTGCCATCCAAGATCAATTGGACTACGAACTCAATGATGATGAATGAAAAAAGTCGTAGCTAAGGGATGATTTTTAGTATATAATAGGGATTATTGCATATTTTTTCCTACATTTGTAAATTAATTCTTATTGGTGGCCAAATGGCTGCCCTTTCTAATTTTGTAAAGCTACATCATATGATTATTAGAGCTGACCATCACTGAAAAAGGTTGACAGATTTGAGGGCGATTAACTAAAGTGGTTTA
>JAJBVL010000079.1 GCA_020859845.1 Bacteroidales bacterium | reverse complement strand
AAATGAAAAATTATAATTAACTTTGTACTGTGGATTCATTTAACAACGACAGCATGCGAAATTCTAAACCCGCCGCTCTCATTCTCGAAGACGGCACACGCTTTGAAGGAAAATCGTTTGGCTATGAGGCCTCTACCTCGGGCGAGGTGGTGTTTAACACTGCCATGACTGGCTACCCCGAAAGCCTTACCGACCCTTCCTACGAGGGCCAAATCTTAGTCACAACTTACCCCATATTAGGCAATTACGGCGTGCCGCCACGACGCGAGAAAGACGCTGTCAGCGAGTATTACGAAAGCGACCATATACACTGTAAAGCCATCATAGCTCAGGACTATTCATTCGACCACAGCCACTGGCAAGCCGACCGCTCGCTCGCACAATGGCTCCAGGAAGAAAAAGTGCCAGGCATCTACGGCATTGACACACGAGCCCTCACAAAACACCTACGCGAGAAAGGCTCCATGCTGGGCAAAATCGTCATTGAAGGGCAGCTCGAGGTTGACTTCTACGATCCCAACAAAGAAAACCTGGTGGGGAAAGTGAGCACCAAGGAAGTGGTGACCTACGGCGATGGCGACAAGACGGTGGTGCTGATTGACTGCGGCGTTAAACACAATATCATCCGATGCTTGACCCGACGGGGCGTGAAGGTAGTGATGGTCCCCTGGGACTACGACTTCACTTCAATTCCCTACGACGGGCTCTTCATCTCCAATGGCCCCGGCAACCCCGACTTTGCTCAAGCCACTGTCGACAACCTGCGCAAAGCCATGGAGATAGGCAAGCCCATCTGTGGCATATGCATGGGCAATCAGCTCTTGGCTAAAGCTGCTGGTGCCAAGACCTTCAAACTGAAATACGGCCATCGAAGCCACAACCAGCCTGTACGGCTCGTAGGAACCGACCAATGCTTCGTCACCTCCCAAAACCACGGGTTTGCCGTAGACCAGACTACCCTTCCCGCCGATTGGGAGCCTCTGTTTGTCAACATGAACGACGGCACCAACGAAGGCATACGCCATAAGGAGAAGCCCTTCTTCTCGGCACAATTCCACCCCGAAGCCTCCAGTGGGCCCAAGGACACTGAGTTTTTCTTTGACAAGTTTATCCAAATGCTTTAGAATCCACTCCCGCAATGAATAGCGAAAATATAGATAAGACCATCAAGAAGGTGCTCCTTCTCGGCAGCGGAGCCCTCAAGATAGGAGAGGCTGGCGAATTTGACTACTCGGGCTCGCAGGCTCTCAAGGCCATGAAAGAGGAAGGCATCTCTACAGTCCTCATCAACCCCAACATTGCCACTGTGCAGACCAGCGACGGTTTTGCCGACACTATCTACTTCCTTCCCGTCACCCCCTACTTCGTAGAGAAGGTGATAGAAAAGGAACGTCCCGACGGCATCCTTTTGGCTTTCGGTGGACAAACAGCTCTCAACTGTGGCGTGGCTCTCTATGAGAAGGGCATCCTTGAGAAATACGGCGTAAAGGTGCTGGGCACACCCGTGCAAGCCATCATGGACACCGAGGACCGCGAGCTCTTCGTGAAGAAGCTCGACGAGATTGGCGTCAAGACCATCAAGAGCGAGGCCGTCAACACCATCGCCGACGCCCTCCATGCAGCACAAGACTTGGGCTACCCAGTGATAGTACGTGCGGCATATGCTTTGGGAGGCCTCGGTAGCGGATTCTGCGATACGCCCGAAGAACTTGTGGCTCTCACGGAAAAGGCTCTGTCGTTCTCGCCACAGGTGTTGGTAGAGAAGTCGCTCAAGGGTTGGAAAGAAGTGGAATATGAGGTGGTGCGCGACCGTTTTGACAACTGTATCACCGTCTGCAACATGGAGAACTTCGACCCCCTTGGCATCCATACCGGCGAGAGCATCGTCGTGGCTCCATCGCAGACCCTCAGCAACGAAGACTACCACTACCTCCGTAAGCTCGCTATAAAAATCATACGCCATATAGGCATCGTGGGCGAATGCAACGTGCAGTATGCCTTCGACCCCGAGTCGATGGACTATCGCGTTATCGAGGTCAACGCTCGCCTCAGTCGCTCGTCGGCCCTCGCCTCCAAGGCCACGGGCTATCCTCTGGCCTTCGTAGCCGCCAAACTTGGTCTAGGCTACGGCCTCTTCGACCTCAAAAACTCCGTCACCAAGGAGACATCGGCCTTCTTCGAGCCCGCCCTCGACTATATCGTGTGTAAGATACCTCGCTGGGATCTGGGAAAATTCCACGGCGTAAGGCGCGAGATTGGCTCATCCATGAAGTCGGTAGGCGAGGTGATGGCCATAGGGCGCACCTTTGAGGAGGTGATCCAAAAGGGCCTACGCATGATAGGCCAAGGGATGCATGGCTTTGTGGGCAACCGCAACATGACCTTCCCCGACCTCGACCGCGCCCTCAGCGAACCCACCGACAAGCGCATCTTTGCCATCGCCAAAGCCATGCAGGAGGGCTACACTGTGGAGCGCATCCATGAACTGACTAAGATCGACCGATGGTTTCTCTACCGCCTGCAAAACATTGTCAATACTGCCGCTGAGCTGGGGCAAGTCGCATCGCTCGAAGAGCTCCACGCTCCCCTGCTGCGCCAAGCCAAGGAGCAAGGATTTAGCGACTTCCAAGTGGCGCGTTTCGTAATCCACGACAGCGATCACACAGCCGAGGACAACAACCGCCGTGTGCGCCGCTATCGCCAGAGCCTCGGCATACTCCCCGTGGTGAAGCAAATCGACACCCTTGCCGCCGAATATCCGGCCCAGACCAACTACCTATACCTCACTTACAACGGCTCTGAAAACGACATCACCTATCTCCACGACCACCGTTCGATAGTGGTGCTCGGCTCGGGCGCTTATCGTATAGGGAGCTCGGTGGAGTTTGACTGGTGTTCGGTCAACGCGCTTATGACTGTCAAGGAGCAAGGCTGGCGTTCGGTGATGATCAACTACAATCCCGAGACCGTTTCGACCGACTACGATATGTGTGACCGTCTCTACTTCGACGAGCTCACCTATGAACGAGTGATGGATATCCTCGACCTCGAGCAACCTCATGGCGTGATTCTCTCCGTGGGCGGACAGATACCCAACAACCTCGCCACTCGCCTCGACGACGACCATATCAACATCCTCGGCACATCGGCCAAGAGTATCGACAATGCAGAGGACCGCAACAAGTTCTCCGAGATGCTCGACCGCCTGCATATCGACCAGCCACGTTGGCGCGAGTTGACGAGCTTTGACGACATCACCCGCTTTATCGACGAGGTAGGATTCCCAGTGCTCGTGCGTCCAAGCTACGTGCTTTCAGGAGCCGCCATGAACGTATGCTCCAACACCGAGGAGCTACATCGTTTTCTCAAGTTGGCAGCCAACGTGTCGAAGCAACACCCGGTAGTGGTCACCGAGTTTATCCAGCATGCCAAGGAGATAGAGATGGATGCGGTGGCACAGGAAGGCGACATCAAGGTGTATGCTATCTCGGAGCATATAGAGTATGCTGGGGTACACTCGGGCGATGCCACCATCCAGTTTCCACCACAGAAACTCTATGTGGAGACAATGAGAAGGATTAAGAAAGTGTCGTCGCAGATAGCCAAGGCTCTCAATATTTCTGGACCCTTCAACATACAGTTTTTGGCAAAAAACAATGATATTAAGGTGATAGAGTGCAACCTTCGTGCATCGCGCTCGTTCCCATTCGTTTCCAAGGTCCTGAAGATCAACTTTATCGACCTTGCCACCAAGGTGATGCTCGGTCTCCCCGTAGAAAAACCCCACAAGAATGCCTTTGATCTCGACTATGTGGGCATTAAGGCATCACAGTTTAGCTTCTCGCGACTGCAAGGTGCCGACCCTGTGCTTGGTGTCGACATGGCATCGACAGGCGAAGTGGGATGTATCGGGGTTGACACCTCCGAAGCCATCCTCAAGGCGCTGCTCTCGGTGGGTATGCGTATCCCCAGCAAGCAGCATGGCGTACTACTCTCCACTGGCACTCCCCGCCAAAAAGCCGACATGCTCGACGCGGCCCACCAGCTCCACAACGCTGGCTACACCATCTACGCCACTGGCGGCACACACGACTTTCTGGCCAACAACGGCATACCCTCCATCCATGCCTATTGGCCCAGCGAGAGCGAGCGTCAGCCACAGGCACTGCAGCTTCTCCACGACAAAGCTATAGATCTCGTGGTCAATATACCCAAGAATCTCACTCCCACGGAGCTGGGCAATGGCGCCAAAATACGCCGCGCAGCCATCGACCTCAACATACCCCTCCTCACCAACGCGCGTCTGGCTTCGGCCTTCATCAACGCCTTCACCACCCTCTCGCTCGACGACATCGAGATCCGTTCCTGGGAAGATTATTAAATTATGACACTAAGCGACCTTATAGCCTCGGCACGACGACGCCTTACGCCCCACTACGGTGAGCGCGAGGCGCAGGCTCTCGTACGCGTCATGATGGAGGGGCTCAAAGGATATACCACAGTCGACCTCGTAGTGAAAGCTCAAGACTCTGTCAGCGAGTATCTACAGAGCAAGGCCGATACTGTGGTGGAGCGTCTGTTGGCAGATGAGCCTATACAATATATCTTCTCGTCGGCACGTTTTTACGGCATGAACCTTCGCGTCACACCTGATGTGCTCATACCTCGACCTGAGACAGAAGAGCTCGTAGACCTTATAGTGAGACAAAACGCCTCGCGCTCCGACCTACGCGTTCTCGATATAGCCACTGGCAGCGGATGCATAGCCATAGCCCTGGCACGTAATCTCCCCTTCTCCGTGGTCGACGCCATCGATATATCGCCAAAGGCTATCGACGTGGCTCGTGACAACGCGGCCACCCTCAAGGCGCGCATCGCTTTCCAAGTGGCCGACATATTGACGCTCACTCCTCCGAGCGAGGTCTACGACATCATAGTCAGCAATCCTCCTTACATTGCTGAGAGCGAGAAGGCCTCAATGAGCCCCAACGTGCTTCTCCACGAGCCCGCCGAGGCTCTTTACGTGCCCGACGGCGACCCATTGCGTTTCTACCACGCCATCAGCGCCTACGCTCTCAAGGCCCTCAAGCCTGGTGGGTCACTCTATCTCGAAATCAACCCTCTCTTTGCTGATACTCTCGCCTCTTATCTTTCAAAAAATGGTTGGACCGACGTAAACCTGTGGCGCGACATACATGCTCGCTACCGCATGGCCTCTGCACGACGTCAAAATTAAAAAATCTATCGTTTACCACAAGTCATCACAAAACACAAAATCAATCCCCTATGGCATCTCCACTTTACAGCATTGAACAGGCAGAAACGAAACTACAGGCCATATGTGCGCGATCCGAACAGTGTAGCACCGACCTCTTTCGCAAGCTACGTCAACTAAAGTTTCCCGAAGATGATGCTTCAGAAATCATCTCGCGCCTCCAAGAGAAGGGATATATCGACGACCGTCGCTACGTGCATGCCTACGTCCACGACAAGTTTCACCTCTTGCGCTGGGGACGCATGAAAATACGCCAACAGCTCTCCATCAAGGGCCTTGACCCCGACCTCATACGCGAGGGTCTGGCCGACATCGATCCCAAGGAGTATATCGAGATGGCAATCCGTGTGGTCACCCCCAGGGTGGGAGCCTCTCCCGACCCCACTATCCCTGTAGAACGCGCCAAGATAATGAGATTTGGAGCAGCTAAGGGTTATGAATCGGCAGTGGTGGCTGAGGTGATCCGCGCTTTCCTATCCAAGCGCTAATGAACTCCTTTTTCAAAGGGCTCGGCCACGGAGCTGTTGCTGTTGCCAGGGATGTGTTGGCGATGTTGTTTCCCAACGTGTGCGAAGTGTGTGGTGCTCCCCTTGTGCAAGGGGAGAAGTATATATGCATAGGGTGTATGGCAAGTCTACCACGCACCTATCTCCACACCTCGTCGTTCAGCGAAATCCACCAACGGTTGGCGTGTCGCTACCCTCTGGAGCGTGCTGCCTCTTATTTTTACTATTATCGACGCGATATCTATTCTCATCTCATCCGACAAGCCAAATACAACAATCGGCCACGCCTGGCATCCTACCTCGCTGAGACGTTTGCTCACGAACTGAAGGACGAAGGTTTTTTTAGCGACATCGACTTGCTGTTGCCCGTGCCAATGCATTGGCGCAAAGAGCTGACTCGTGGCTATAATCAAAGCTTCCACATTGCCCAGGGTATCACTCGGGTGGTAGACATCCCGATAGCCGACCACCTCTATGCAGGGCGTTCTCACCATTCTCAGACACGTAGCGGAAGCTATGGACGGTGGCTCAACTCGGAGGGCATCTACGCCGTGGCCGATCCACAAATGCTCGCAGGCCACCACGTGATGATTGTCGACGATGTGATTACCTCTGGGGCCACTCTGATACGATGCATTGAAGCTCTTGGCGACACAGTAAATCCTATTAAAATAAGTGTGTTATCCTTAGCGTTGGCTCGCAATAATTAGGGACTGCCGCTAAGGTAGGAGTGACTGCCGCTAAGAATGATAATCAGCGTTAAAAGCAGGTGGAAAAAAGAGCAAAAACGGCTGCTGGGGTGGAATAATCCACACTATCACTCTTTTTAACTTTCAGTTAGAGCTTGTTAAGGAAATTGTTGTTAACTTTGCAAGCTGAAAAATCATCATTTATGAATCGTTTCCTTCCTATCTCTATATTCGTCGCAGTGCTTCTGGGTGCAATGGCGAGCTGTAATTCCGACTACGAGTATACAACCGTCTGGGATTCCACTCCCTGTAGCCTCGAAGTGTCGGCTTTCTCTCTGAAAGCCAACGATAGCATTATCGAGAATCTCGACTCGCTCTACTTTGCAGTCGACCTCAACAGCGCCTATATCTACAGCCCCGACTCTCTCCCAATGGGCACCAAGCTGGGCAAGGTAGTAGTGTCAGTGACTTTCCCCAACTCGGTAAGTGAAGCTAAGTTTATCATCCCCTCTGCGGAGGAAGTGCCCGACACAGTGGACTATCTTAATAACACTACCGACTCTATCGACTTCTCCTACAATGGGATGGTGTATCTGCGCGTAGTGTCGTATGACGCTCAATACGAGATGGACTACACCGTGAGAATCAATGTCCACAAAGTGCCTGCCGACTCGCTCTACTGGAACGAGCTGGCTTATCGTTCACTCCCCACTACGCTTTCGTCGGTGACGGCTCAACGCTCGGCAATCATTGACGACAAGGTGGTATGCCTCACCACCGACGCCCAAGGCAACGCATCAATAGCCACTACCACCAATCCTTATATCTCCTCGCTCTGGGAAGCCACCGATGTCACTCTCCCAGCAGGAGCAGATGTCAATACCCTACGCGCCAACTCCACAGCCCTCTACCTATCGGATGGCGCAACGCTCTGGGAAAGCACCGACTTAGGCCAGACGTGGACCGACACTCAGACACCAATGATACGAGTGATTGGCGCCTACGATGAGACTATTCTCGGCATTGACAAGGTAGGCGACACATACTACCACGTGACGTATCCCGCCACAGTGCCAACGGCTGTCCCTGATGGTTGTCCCGTGGATGGCCTTAGTTCTCCAGTGGTTTATACATCCAAATGGTCAACCAAGCCCATGCTGATGATTATGGGAGGCACAGCCATCGACGCCGATGGCAATGAGACCCTTGTGGGCTCCACCTGGGGATACGATGGCTCTTCGTGGGCCTGCATCACCACCAATGGCATTCCGGCAGCCACCGGCATGGTATTCTTTGACTATTACTCGTTTACCACTTCTACACAGTGGGTCACCACTGAATATCCATCACTCTTTGCCTTCGGCGGCTTGACCGAGGATGGCACCCCCTCAAAGGTGTACATCTCACGCGACCGCGGCCTCCATTGGACCGTTGGCGATGAGTATCTACAGCTACCCGAGGGCCTCAACACTGGCTATCTCACTCAGGCTATCACCTGGGATCGCCACATGACAGGCCGCTCAGCTGAGCTTGACGGCATGGAAGGCTGGACGCCCTTCCCAGGGGTCAAATTGGCGCCTTGGGTTCACATCGTGCCTGCTGGTTACGATGCCGAAAGCCGTATTACTAAGCCCATCACCTCCTGGGAGTGTCCTTACATCTACTTGATGGGAGGAAACAGCTCAGAAGGGGTGTTCTACGACACATTGTGGCGCGGCGTCATCAATCGGTTGATGTTCCGTCCTCTTTACTAATTTCCACCACTACTTAAGATTGAATACACGCTGTATCACATACTTCATCTTTGCCTGCTTGGCTTGGGCCTCATCGACGGCCCAAGCTCAAGAGTCGGAGGCGCGCTATCGCTGGGATGCTGGCGGATTTATTGGCATGGGGGGATACCTCGGCGATGCCAACGAAAGCCAGCTTTTCAAGCATCCTGGAGTGACGGTGGGAGGCATGATGCGCTATCTCTTTGACACTCGCTGGGCTTTGAGAGGCACCCTTGGGATGGCCTCCATCTCGGGCGATACGGCCGACTTTGACAATGTGCTTCCAGGCGGGGCCAACTATTCGTTCTCGGCCACTGTATGGAATCTCGATGTGCGGGGGGAATTTAATTTTTTACCCTACGGCATTGGCGAGACTTACAAACGCCTCCGTCGACTGACGCCCTATCTGGCTCTCGGCATAGGGATGACCCTATCGTCGAGCGAAGGAGAGACCCACGTCTATGCCTGTCTGCCGATGAGCGTGGGCCTCAAGTATAAGCTACGCGAGCGCCTCAACCTCGGATTAGAATTCACGATGACAAAGGTGCTGGGCGACAATGTCGACGGCCCCTACCTCAGCGATTTATACACTATTAAAAGCTCTTTCCTAAAAAATACCGACTGGCTGTCATCAATCGCCGTCTCCATCACCTACGAGTTTGGCGAACGATGTGTGGTCTGCAACCGCGTAGATTAAAAACCCATAAAAGACATGGAGTCACTTCTTGATAAGATAGACAAGACACGCATCCCACAGCACGTTGCCATAATCATGGACGGCAACGGCCGATGGGCACGTCAGCAAAACCTCCCACGTAGCGATGGCCACGCCGAGGGTGTCAACACCGTAAGAAAAATCACCGAGATAGCCTCGGAGGTGGGCGTAAAATACCTTACCCTCTACACCTTCTCAACAGAGAACTGGAATCGTCCACAGGAGGAAATCGACATGCTTATGCACTTGATGGTGATGGCCATTGAGCGTGAGACGCCTGACTTGATCAAGAACAACGTGCGCCTCACCACCATCGGCGACACTTCGCGCATGCCGGCTGCCGTCTACGAGCGTCTCCAACAGTGTATCCGCGACACCTCGGCAGGGACAGGCCTCGTGCTCAACCTCGCCCTCAGCTACTCATCGCGTTGGGAGATCACGGAGGCTTGCCGTCTGATAGCACGCGACGTCAAGGAGGGCAAACTGCAGCCCGAGCAAGTCAACGACGAGACTGTGTCCTCTTATCTTACCACCGCCAACATGCCCGATCCCGACCTGCTTATACGCACTGGTGGCGAACATCGAGTCAGCAACTTTCTCCTATGGCAGATAGCCTATGCCGAAATATATGTGACCGATACTTTCTGGCCAGCCTTCACCAAAGAAGACTTTGTCCGCGCCATTCTCGACTATCAGCAGCGTGAACGACGTTTCGGCCTCACATCAGCCCAGATTGCCGACGGGGAAGCCCTCCCCACTTTCTAACCTCCCTGCTCTCCTCCCCATGTAGCTTACACATTTCCTACCCACTCATCATATTGATCCATCTGTATGCGCTTTAAACTATTGCTACTGACCTTGCTCTTAGGACTGGTGTCGACCTCCGAGTCGACGCTCCTCGCCCAAGCGCCCGTAGACACCATCTATAATCCTAATGTGCTCTTTACGGGGATGCCTCGCGTCTATGAGATTGCCGACATCCAGGTAAACGGAGCTGACAACTATCAAGATTATATCGTCATTGGATATTCAGGTCTTAAGGTTGGCGATCGTATCGAAATCCCTGGCGACGAGATTACGGCAGCCTCCAAGCGCCTGTGGCAGCAGCAACTCTTCAGCAAAGTGCAGATAGCCATCGACAAAGTGGTAGGCGACAAAGCGTGGATCTCCATCAACCTGCGCCAACAGCCCCGTATATCCGCCATCAACTACATAGGCGTGAAGAAAGGCGAGCGTCAGGATCTCGAAGAGCGCCTACAGCTCTACGAGGGCAATCAGATAACTCAAAACATCATCAATCGCGCAAAGGTCATCATCGGCAAGTATTACAGCGACAAAGGCTTTGGCAACGCTGACATCAACATCACCCTCCACGAAGACCTCAACAAGCCCAACCACGTGTTTGTAGACATCGACGTGGACAAGCACGACAAGGTGAAGGTGCATCGCATATACATCACTGGCAATCAAGCTTTCTCTGATGGAGCCGTCAAGAAAGCCATGAAAAAGACCAATGAGAAAGGCAAGCTCTCCAACCTCTTCAAACAAAAGAAGTTTGTAGAAAGCGACTACAACGACGACCTCAACCGTATCATCGAGCGATACAATGAAAAGGGTTATCGTGATGCCAAAATCCTTCGCGACAGCGTGGTGGCCTACGATGAAAAGAGTGTCGACGTGTATATCGACCTCGAAGAAGGCAACAAATACTATATCAACGACATCTCTTGGGTGGGAAACACCATCTACCCCACTGAGTTTCTTGACCACGTACTCGGCATCCAGCCTGGCGAGGTCTATAATCAAAAGCTCCTTACCGAACGCACCATTACCGACGACGACGCGGTGGCCAACCTCTATATGAACCGTGGCTACCTCTTCTTTGACCTCATGCCTATCGAACGCAACATTAAGGGCGACTCCATCGACCTGGAGATGCGTCTTATAGAAGGTCCGCAAGCTAGAATCAACAACGTGGTGATCAACGGTAACGACCGCCTCTATGAGAAGGTGATACGCCGCGAGCTGCGTGTACGCCCTGGCGAACTTTTTAGCAAGGACGACCTGATGCGTTCGGCGCGTGAGATTGCCAATACAGGCCACTTCAACCCCGAGACAATGGACATCCAGCCTCAGCCAAACCCCGAAAATGGCACGGTGGATATCATCTTCAATCTCGAATCGAAAGCCAACGACCAGATAGAGTTTTCGATGGGCTGGGGACAGACAGGCGTTATCGGCAAGCTATCGCTGAAGTTTACCAACTTCTCCATCAAGAATCTTTTCCGTCCTGGCTCCTACCGTGGCCTTATCCCCCAAGGCGAGGGTCAGACGTTTACCATCTCAGCTCAGACCAACGCCCGCTACTATCAAGCTTATAGCGTATCTTTCCTCGATCCTTGGTTTGGAGGCAAGCGACCCAACTCTCTCTCAGTGTCGGCCTACTATAGCCGTCAGACGGGCGTCAACTCCTCCTACTACAACAACCTATGGCAGTCGTCCTACTACAACTATCTAGGGTATAGCGGGTATGGCTACGGTAGCAATTACTACAACAACTACTACAATAACGGCTATAGCTACGAGAACGCCTACGACCCCAACAAGGTGCTTCAGATGGTGGGTATCAGCGTGGGCTTCGGCAAACGTCTGAGCTGGCCCGACGACTACTTCTCGTTTACCACCGAGCTGGCCTACAACTGGTATTACCTAAAGAATTGGGATTACCTCTACTATATGAACAACGGTACGTCAAACGCTATCGTGCTGGGTCTCACCCTAAGCCGTAGCTCTATCGACAATCCTCTCTACACTCGTAGCGGCTCTCAATTTGCTCTTAGCCTCAACCTTACGCCTCCGGCATCTCTCTTTGGCAAGAAGAACTGGAAACAACTCTCCGAAGAAAACACCACCGAGAGCAAGAAAGAGATGTATCGCTGGATTGAATACTGGAAGCTGCGTTTCCGCTCGCGTACATACACGCCACTCACCTCGCTCTACAATCAGTACACTCTCGTGTTGATGACCCGCGCCGACTTTGGTATCTTGGGCAGCTACAACAAGTATCTTAAGTCGCCATTTGAGACATTCTATGTGGGTGGCGACGGCATGACGGGCTCTTATACCTACTCTACGGAGACTATCGGTCTGCGAGGCTATGAGAATGGTGCGTTGACCCCATGGGGCTACGATGGCTACGCCTACACTCGCTTTGGCGCAGAGCTCCACTTCCCCTTCATGCTTCAAGCATCATCGACCATCTATGGTCTGGCCTTCGTTGAGGGTGGTAATGCTTGGACCGAGGTTAAAAACTTTGCTCCCTTCAGCCTCAAGCGTTCGGCAGGCTTTGGTGTACGTATCTTCCTCCCGATGGTGGGTATGATGGGTATCGACTGGGCCTACGGTTTCGACAAAGTGTTTGGCACCCGTGGCGGTTCTCACTTCCACTTCATTCTCGGTCAGGAGTTCTAACATTGTTTAACAACCCGATATTAAACTTTCTCCCCACTATCCGCGTCAAAATATCTATAATCACCTCTTTAACACGCTACAAAGACATGAAGAAGACCCTACTGCTATTAGCCCTTACGCTTGTATGCGTTTTTGGAGCAAGCGCGCAGAAGTTTGCTCTCGTGGATATGGAGTATGTCCTGGCCAACATCCCGGCCTACGAGATGGCCAATGAGCAGCTCAACCAGATCTCCCAGCGCTGGCAGCGCGAGGTGGAGGCTGTGTCGCGCGACGCCGAAAATCTCTACAAAGAGTATCAAGCCAACATGGTGTTTCTCACCGATGAGATGAAGAAGCAGCAGGAAGAGGCAGTCCTGGCAAAAGAGAAAGAAGCCATGGAGCTCCGCAACAAATATTTTGGACCCGAAGGCCAGCTCTACAAGACGCGCCAGACCCTCATGCAGCCTATACAGGAAGACGTCTACAATGCTGTCAAGGCGGTGGCTGAAGAGCGTGGATATCAATGCATCTTCGATCGCGCCTCGTCGGCCGACATCATTTTTGCCTCGCCAAGAATAGATATTAGCAATGAGGTGCTTACAAAGTTAGGTTATTCCAAATAATATCACTAACTTTGCACCCGCAAAGCTTTGGCTTCAATCATCAACACGCAAAAAACTTAAAAACCATACAACTCAGACATGATTAAAAGACTCCTGCTCGCAATCTTGATTGCATTGCCCTTCTCAGGGTTTGCTCAGGCCAAATTTGGCATTATCAACACCCAAACACTCATGGAGGAGATGCCCGAAATGAACGACGTAAAGACTCAGCTCGAAACGGCTTCTAAAAAATATGAGGATGAATACCAAAACCTTGGCGAACAGTTTACCAAGGCTTATCAAGACCTCCAAAACCTCGACGAGTCAACCCCCCAAGCCATCAAAGAGCGTCGCGCTCAAGAGCTTCAAGACCTCAACACTCGCATTGAGCAATTTCGCAACACCGCTACTCAGGACCTCCAGCGCCAGCAGGAGCAGCTCATGGCTCCCATCCAGCAGAAGGTAATGACCGCTATCACGGCAGTAGGCGACGAGGGTGGCTTTACAATGATTTTCGAGAATATGGTGCCTATCTACACTGGCAAGGATGTAGTGGATGTCACTCCTCTCGTAAAGGCAAAACTTGGATTGAAATAATAATACCTAACTACTCTTCAATATCAAAGCTCTGGCAAGGAGGCAACTCCTCTTCCAGAGCTTTTTTGTAACTTTGCACCCAAATGATGACCGCCAACTATACCTCCCCAATAAGCCCAATAAGCCCTATAGGCCCTATAGGAGTCTTTGACTCTGGCTATGGGGGCTTGACTATCCTCAAGGAGATACGCCGTGTGCTACCACAGTACTCCTATCTCTATCTCGGCGACAACGCGCGTACCCCCTACGGCACACGCTCCTTCGATGTGGTGTATCGGTTCACCCTCGATGCCGTGCGTTATCTCTTCGCTCAAGGCTGTCCGCTCATCATCCTTGCTTGCAACACCGCCTCGGCAAAAGCCCTTCGTTCCATCCAGCAGCACGATCTGCCGGCTATTGACCCTTCGCGTCGTGTGCTGGGCGTCATCCGGCCCACGGTGGAAGCTCTGGGACGCCTCTCATCAACTGGTCATATAGGGATCTTGGCCACTTCGGGTACAGTCAACAGCCATAGCTATGACCTCGAGATCGAGAAGCTTTATCCCCGGTTCAGGACGTTTTCACAGGCGTGCCCTATGTGGGTGCCACTGGTAGAAAACAAGGAGGCTGAGTTTCCAGGAGCCGACTATTTCGTGGCGAAATATATCGATGGCCTTTTAGTCCAAGACCCATCCATCGACACCATCCTCTTGGCGTGCACCCATTATCCCCTGCTCTACCCCAAGATACGCCAATATGTCGATGAGAAGATTCGTATCGTGACCCAAGGCGACATCGTAGCCCATTCTCTCGCCGACTATCTGCTACGCCATCCCGAGATGGAGCGGCGTCTGCAAAGAGGAGCCTCCTGCCGTTATCTGACGACAGAAGACCCCTCCAAATTTACCGATCTCGCCCAACTCTTCCTTGCCGAGCCTATCTCCGTAGGCCATGTCAGCCTTTAACCCAAGATTTAGAAAAAGGGAGAAAAGTTGAGTATCTGGCGCCCGTCGATTTCTTGCATCGAGACGAGGCGACCCGCAGGGAAAGAAGGAGCTTTCACTCCGCCATCAGAGCCGAGGTCAAAGGGCGCAATCTCCACTCTCACCTTGTCCCACAGGCCTTCATGCAAGAATGCCTCCAGCAGAGCCGTCCCTCCCTCCACCAAGAGCGAGGTGACACCTTGCTGATACATCTCCTCTACAATTTTCCGAATATCGCCGTGGCGATACACTGTCCAGCTATCGTCGAGTTGGCAACGGCCACGTCGGTCCACAGTTATCCTCTGTGGGGAGCGGCCAGCAAAGGCTCTCACCGACAACTGGGGATGGTCCACGAGCACTGTCTCGCTTCCCACCATTATGGCTTGATGCTCTGCGCGGAGCTTATGCACGAGAGCCTGTGTGAGAGGCGACGAGAAGATAGCAGGCTGTCCATCGGCCAATCGGCGATGGTCAAGATATCCGTCGGCGCTCTGTGCCCATTTTAGTGTGATAAAAGGACGTTGATGAGTGTGGGCAGTCATAAACTTAGGGTTAAGATTTCTACACTCACGCTCCATCACCCCCGTCACCACTTCTACTCCAGCCTCACGAAGCATGGCTATCCCCTTGCCTCCAACCTTGGAAAAGGGGTCGACACACCCTACCACCACCCGTGGTATTCCCGTGTCGATAATCAACTTGGCGCAGGGGGGAGTCTTGCCATAATGAGCACAGGGCTCAAGGGTGACGTACATCGAAGCCTCCCGTAGTAGATGGCGCTCTTTGACAGACGCTATAGCGTTGACCTCTGCATGGCCTTCGCCATAGCGGCGATGATAGCCTTCGCCGATTATGCGTCCGTCGGCCACGATCACCGCTCCCACCATAGGATTGGGAGCAGTGTCAAGATAGCCACACCGCGCGAGCTGCAGCGCGCGAGCCATGTAGCCACGGTCTTGCTCAGGGGTCATTGTTGTTTCCAATCGCCTTCGCGTTTTATGAGGTTGATAAGATGGTCTACAGCATCCTCGGCTGGAATGTTTTTCTCTATACACGTCTTGCCTTTGTAGAGACTTACGTGGGCTGCACTGGCACCTACATAGCCATAGTCAGCATCAGCCATCTCTCCTGGGCCATTGACGATACATCCCATCACTCCGATCTTTAGTCCTTTCAGTCCCTGCGTAGCGTCTTTGATGCGCGCCAAGGTGTCCTCCAGGGCAAAGAGAGTGCGACCACATCCTGGACAGGCTATGTATTCAGTGCGGGTGATGCGTTGGCGTGTAGATTGAAGAATGCCATAGGCCAAGCGAGCGCTTTCATCGGCTGAGAGGGTCGGCGCCTCTATCCATAGTCCGTCTCCTAAGCCATTGAGCATCAAGGCTCCCAGTGAAGCGGCCGCCTCCACCTTTACCTCTTCTGGATCGTTCTGGGGAAACTCGGCCTTCAAGATGATAGGATTGTCCATCTTGAGATTACGCATCTGGCAGACTGCTTTAGAAATCGGAGCTACGATATTGGACGAAGAGGAAGATATCACCAATATCTTGTCCTTAAGCCTTTCCCGTGCCGTGTCAGCAAGCCACTCCAAGTGATCAGCGCTCACCTCCACCCAGTCGTCGCGGCGCGACGCTATGAAGTCGGGCACGTTGCTGGGGTCGTAGCTGCCGCCAGCATCGGCCACAGCTACCACTGGCACATTGTCGCCCCCCACGCCGTCAATGGCGCGTGAATATCGCGGCTCGCCCTCTATCACATCATACTCCTGGGGCCATTCACCCCCCACCGTAGGGGAGCTCTTAATCTTCTCCACATAGCGCTCAAGCATGCGCGCCACAGGGATTTCGCGCTCGGGGGCCTCGCTGAGCGACACTCGGATGGTGTCGCCAATACCTTCGCCAAGGAGAGTGCCTATACCCACAGCGCTTTTGATGCGAGCATCTTCGCCATCGCCTGCTTCGGTGACGCCGAGATGGAGAGGGAAGTCCATCCCCTCACGTTCCATGGCTCTCACCAGGCGGCGCACGGTCTCTACCATCACCACCACATTGGAGGCTTTGATAGAAATCACCACGTCGGGGAAGTCATGCTTGACGGCAACCCTCAGAAATTCCATAGCGCTCTCCACCATCCCTTCGGGGGTGTCGCCATAGCGGCTCATGATACGATCGGAGAGCGACCCATGATTCACGCCTATTCGGATAGCTGTACCATGCTCGCGGCAAAGCTCGAGAAAAGGCACCACTGCCTCCTCCACGCGCTTCACCTCAGCGAGATACTCCTCGTCAGTATACTCTATCTTCTTGAACGTGCGCCCAGGGTCTACGAAGTTGCCAGGATTGATACGCACCTTCTCCACCTCAACGGCGGCGGCATAAGCTGCACGGGGATTGAAATGGATATCGGCTACGAGAGGAGTGGTATAGCCAGCCTCGCGCAGACGCCTACGTATTTCCCCCATATTCTGGGCTTCGCGCACACCTTGGGCTGTGAGGCGCACTAAGTTGGCTCCAGCATCTATTATGCGCTTACATTGCTCCACCGAAGCCTCTGTATCCATAGTAGAGGTGTTGGTCATCGACTGTAGTTGCAGCGGACTATCGCCTCCTATTTCTATCTCTCCCACCCTTACCTTGTGGGTGCGTCGACGCTGATAGTCAAATTTCATAAGTCTTTCAGGAGCGCCATTTAGTTGGTCTTAAAGTCGTATTTCACCTCTGCCAAAGCCTCGTTGGCTTTCACAATCTTATCGGCCAGGCCAGCTTTATACTTGTCAAAACGAGCAGCAAGAGCGTCATCGCTCAGCGAAAGAATCTGGACGGCCATAATGGCGGCGTTGAGAGCAGCATCGATACCTACAGTGGCTACACTGATGCCCGGAGGCATCTGCACGATGGCCAGCAAGGCATCTTGTCCCTGGAGGGTAGAGCTGATGGGCACACCTATCACAGGCAGCGGTGTCATGGAGGCGATGACCCCAGGGAGGGCCGCTGCCATACCTGCAGCCGCTATAATAACCTTCAAGCCGCGTTTACGTGCCCCCGCAGCAAACGTAGCCACTTCGTCGGGAGTGCGGTGGGCCGAGAGGGCATTCATTTCAAATGGGACCTCCATCTTGTTGAGGAAGTCGGCAGCTCGTTGCATGATGGGAAGGTCGGACGTGCTGCCCATGATAATGCTTACTAATGCGTGCATAATGTATATGAAGTTAAAATTATGATGTTGTTTAGTGGTCTAGGGGTAAAGGGGAGGAGGGGTAAAGGGGAAGATGGAGGGATTAATGGATGGCGGAGAGGAAGAAGACGCAGAGGAAGCCATTGGCTG
>JAJBVL010000078.1 GCA_020859845.1 Bacteroidales bacterium | reverse complement strand
ATGTAGTTTTTTTGAAAAAGTTCTAAAATATCTCAACAAAATTCACAAAACGCCAAAATCATAAGGTTATTTAAGGGATTATGCTTACTTTTGGGTCATATTTGGATAACTATCATATTACCCACCCTTCCACTTACTTACGATATGCCACGCATACCATTACGTCAACCAAAAAGCTTATTAAGAAATCTTCTTGCGGTGGCTATTAGCCTCTTGCTCACCATCCCAACCCACGCTGAAAGCCCGACGACAGTGAAACCCTTCGGCGCGCTCGACCTCGGCCTGTCGCTCGGCACTGCTGGTCTCGGCGTAGAACTGCAGACCCCCCTGTCGCGCGCCCTGAAACTCCGTTTGGGAGGCGACTTCTTCCCTCATTTTTCCGTGCCGATGTCGTTTGACATGTGTAGCTACTATGGCGACGGCGAGCTCTCCAACACCGACTTCTCCAAGCTCCAAGAGATGATGTTTCGCATGTCGGGCTATGAGGTAGACGAGGTGGTGCATATGGACGGCCACGCCACAATGGCCAACATGAAGCTCCTCCTCGACATCTACCCATGGGCCGACAAAAACTGGTATGCCACCGTGGGCTTCTACTGGGGTCGCTCCACCGTGGGCAAGGCCCGCAACACCATAGAAGAGATGCCCTCGATGGTGGCCATCGGGATATACAATAATATGTATGACTACTTCACAACCACCGACTTTGTGGACACTCCTATATTTAACGATGTGTATATCGACCCCGAAGTGGCCGCAGAGATCAAAGACCGCTTTGAGAGCTATGGCCGCGTGGGTATCCATGTGGGCGACTTCAAGAGCGACGGCAAGCCCTACATCATGGAGCCGGGACGCGACGGTCTCGTAAGGGCGAGTCTCAAGGTCAACTCCTTCAAGCCCTATGTGGGCATCGGCTACCACGGAGCCATCAAGGGCTACGAGCGCTGGAAGATAGGTTTCGACGCCGGCATCATGATATGGGGACGCCCCAAGCTCCTCACCCACGAGGGCGTGGATATCGCCAACGACGTTGACGACATCGCCGGCAAGGTGGGCACCTACGTAGACATCATCAAGGCCCTCCACGTCTACCCCACCCTCAACTTCAGAATCTCCTATACGCTATTTAAATAATCCTAATCGCTGAATCGCTGAATCGCTTAAGCCTTAGCTATTAGGAATATTGCATATCCCCCTCTCTGCGGTAGCTTTCGCAGTGCAGCGGCCCTCCGCTGCTCTTTATGCGGCGGCCTCCGCCGCCAGATATATAAAGGCATAGCCTTGTGAGAGCCAGAGGGCTGGCTCAAAAAGAGCAGCGGAGGGCCGCTGCACTGCGAAAGCTACCGCAGAGGGGGGCAAAAGATGGTGAATAGGTAAAAGTTAATGTGAAGATAAACTTAATGGATTAAATATGAAATCCCTTCTTTCCCTCGCGCTGGTCGCCCTGGCGGCTCTCCCCCTCGCGGCATCGCCCCTCCGCCTCCACTACCAGCAGCCCGCGCGCTACTTTGAGGAGGCTCTCGTGATAGGCAATGGCACCCTCGGCGCCATCATCTATGGCGGCACGGAGACCGACCGCCTGTCGCTCAACGACATCACCCTCTGGAGCGGCGAACCTGAGAATGGTCCCACCACCCCCGAGGCCTACCAGGCCATCCCCGAGATACGCGAGGCCCTCGACCGCGGCGACTACCGCGCCGCCGACAGCCTCCAGCAGAAGGTGCAGGGCCACTACACCGACAACTACCAACCGCTGGGCACACTCACCATCACCTATCTCGACCGCGCACGCCCCGGCCATGAGGCCACCATCAACCAGTATGAACGTAGCCTCGACCTGTCGACGGCCGAGGCCTCAACGCGCTATATGGCCGATGGGTTTGAGGTGACGACCACCTACGCGGCTTCGGCCCCCGACTCGGTGATCATCATCCAGCTACATACCGACAACCCCGAAGGCATCAACGCCATCGTGGCGCTCGACTCCAAACTCCCCCATTCCACCACTGCCACCGGCGACGAGATTACCACCACGGGCTACGCTGCCTATCGCTCGCTCCCCCACTATCTCGGCGGCGACAAGGCGCGCCACTACTACGACCCCGAACGTGGCACACGCTTCACCACCATCCTCAAGGCTATGGCTGGCAGCGGCACGGTGAGCGCCACGCCTGCTGGCCAACTACGTCTGACGGGGGCCAACGACGTAACGTTGCTGCTGACCAACGTCACCAGTTTCAATGGCTATAATCGCAACCCAGCCACCGAGGGTCGGCCCCACGCCGCGCTGGCACGCGCTCGCATCGACCACGCGGCGGCTCTTGGCGCTGAGCAGCTGCGCGAACGCCAAAAGGCAGATTACCAAGAACTGTTTGGCCGCGTAAGTCTCGAGATTGGCGAGACGGCCTCAGAGATTGCCGCCCTTCCTACCGACCAGCAACTGCTACTCTATACCGACGAGAGTCAGACCAACCCCGACCTCGAAGAACTCTACTTCCAGATGGGTCGTTACCTGCTCATCGCCTGCTCGCGCACGCCCGGCGTGCCAGCCAACCTGCAAGGGCTATGGAACGAGTCGATACTGCCCCCCTGGAGCAGCAACTATACCACCAACATCAACCTCGAAGAAAACTACTGGCCTGCTGAGGTGACCAACCTCAGCGAGCTACACATGCCGCTGATGACGTTTATAGAGGCTCTGGCCGATGGCGGCAGCGAGTCGGCGAAGGCTTACTACGGCGTGGAGGAGGGATGGTGTCTCGGTCAGAACTCCGACATCTGGGCCACTACCAACCCTGTGGGCGACAACGGAGGCCATCCCTCGTGGGCCAACTGGACGATGGGTGGCGCATGGCTCGCCAGTCATATATGGGAACATTACCTCTACACGGCCGACGAGGACTTCCTGCGTGAATACTATCCCCTGCTGAAGGGCGCGGCGCAGTTCTGCCTCGGATGGCTCACGGAGCGCGACGGCGAACTAATCACCTCGCCCGGCACGTCGCCCGAAAACATCTTCCTGACGCCCGACGGGTATGCAGGCGCCACATCTTATGGCAGTACGGCCGACTTGGCGATGACTCGCCAAACGCTGATGGACGCTGCCGAGGCTGCCAAGACGCTGGGCGTGGATGCCGACTTCCAAAAGCAGGTAGCCTCCGCTCTCAAGCGGCTCCATCCCTATAAGGTAGGGGCCAAGGGCAACCTACAAGAATGGTATTACGACTGGGAGGACTGGGAGCCAACCCACCGCCACCAGAGTCACCTCTATGGCCTCTATCCCGGCCGACATATCACCCCGCAACAGACTCCCGACTTGGCTCAGGCGTCGGCCAAAACGCTCGAAATCAAGGGGGATAATACAACAGGATGGAGCACGGGCTGGCGCATCAACCTGCTGGCGCGACTGCAAGACTCCGTTGGGGCTTACCACATGTATCGCCGTCTGCTGCGATACGTCAGTCCTGATGGTTATCGCGGCGAGGATGCTCGCCGTGGCGGAGGCACGTATCCCAACCTGCTGGATGCCCATTCGCCTTTCCAGATTGATGGCAACTTTGGTGGCACGGCCGGCGTAGCTGAGATGCTCCTGCAGAGCAGTTGGCATCCGGGGTCGCGTCCTGTCATCACGCTCCTGCCGGCGCTCCCCGCGCAGTGGCCCGACGGTGAGGTCAGCGGTCTGAAGGCTCGCGGCAACGTGACCGTCGACATGCGATGGGCCGATGGCCACCTCGTAGAGGCCACCCTCACCTCCCCCACCACCAAGAGCGTAGATCTCATCTACGACGGCAAGTCGCACCGCGTCGCCCTCCCCTACACCCTCCGAATCCCGTAGGGATTCTTCCAATTAGCACAAGATGACACATAAACCAATGAATCCCGTAGGGATTCTTTCAATTAGCACAAGATGACACATAAACCAATGAATCCCGTAGGGATTCTTTCAATTAGCCCTAATTGGAACAACCCCTACGGGGTTGCGTGGACGACAACGCCCACCGGGCTATTTGGA
>JAJBVL010000109.1 GCA_020859845.1 Bacteroidales bacterium | reverse complement strand
TCATCACACTCCCACCCAAGAGCAAAACCCCAGTAGCGGCAACAGCAACAACTATAACAACTCCAACAACAACTATAACAACCCCAACAACTAACCCCAATGCTTAGCCGCCTTGATGAAATAGCCTTGATAGCGCGATGCGTCGCCACCGACGACCGTCGTGCCTTCGGGCGCCTCGTCGAAGAGCATCAAGAGAGCCTGCGTCGCTTTCTCTTCAACTTGACGATGGGCGATGAGGCTCTGGCCGACGACCTGGCCCAAGAGACCTTCATCAAGGCTTATACGGGGTTGAGGCAGTTTAAGGGCATATCGAAGTTTCGCACGTGGCTCTATCGTATCGCCTACAATGAATATTACAGCTATATCCGCCAAGCGCGTCCCGAAGAAGCATGGGACGAGAGCCGTCCACCCACCGAATCGGCCGAGATGCCCCATGAGACCGCCGACCTGCGCCACGACCTAAATGCGGCCATGCGCTGCTTGTCAGAGCTCGAGCGCTCGCTGATACTGCTCTTCTATCTAGAGGATCTGCCCATCAAGAAGGTGGCTGCCATCACAGGCCTCAACGACTCGACGACGCGTGTCTACCTCCTGAGAGCCAAGGAGAAGATGAGGCAACACCTCTCCTCCGAGCCATTCTTTGAATAGCTCCTTATTCTTTTAATCTTTTAATCTTTTAATCCCCTCAAAAATGAATCTCAACAACGACCCCCGCTTCAGGGAATATATCAAGCGCCACGCCGCCACGCCGCGTCCCAACCCTTGGTTTACTCGCAAGGTGCTTCGCAGTCTGCCCCCACGCTCCCAGCGCGTGGCTCGCTTCATCGAGACCTCGCTCTATATCATCGGCATCATCATCTGCGGATGGCTCGGTGTGAAGATGGCCATGACCCTCATCACTACCCAAGAGATGATGATGGACTCTTCAAGTCTCTCAAGTTATCTGATGATTATAGGGCTCTTCTGCGCGCTCCTCTATGGGCTCATCGACGCCTATTGGCAGCCGCGCACTATCGCCGAAAAGGAATAGCCAGCATGCAATAGACGGGGACTGCATCATGGCCTATCTTGCCAGCCTCCCAGCGAGGCATGGCGCTAATGATACGCACGGCCTCCTCGTCGAGCGAAGGCTCGACGCCACGCACCACCTCGATGTGGCATATCTCGCCCTCGTCGGTAACGATGAAACTACACAACACACGCCCCTCGATGCCCATCTGGAAAGCATCGTAGGGATAATGGCGCTCTTTATTGATAAACTTAAGCATGGCCGCGTCGCCACCAGGAAAACGGGGCTGCACGTCGACCGATTCAGGCACGTAGGCCTGTATCTGACAGTTGGCTCCAGACAAGGTAGGGTTGATGTTGTAGGTCACCTGGCGCCGATCCTGAGCGCAGATGACAAAGGTAGAAATAAGGCTAAGTGCTATGAGCAAAGCACCCGTGGCGTAGTATTTAGGCATAATGATTAGCTTAGAAAAATGTAGCAGGGCAATACTTGCCCGAGAAATTCGTTAGCAAATATAGAACGAAGTCGGCAAACGACAATTATCTCAAAAGAAATTTTGTGAATGATTATCTTTGTTTTAACTTTGTTTGCAATTTACTATCAACAGATGAGACACTTCACCACTTTAGCCGCCATATCATTATCGCTTGCCACGGCCTCGCTGCCTGCCCTTGCAGGGGATTCGTCGCCAGCCTACAATTTTCTCAACATCACCTCCTCGGCGCGTGTCTACGGCCTCGGAGGCATCAACATCTCTACCATCGACGACGATATCAACGTGGTTGACCAGAACCCCGCGCTGCTCGGCCCAGAGTTTCACAACCAGCTGGGCATCAACTATATGCACTACATCGGAGGCTCCAACTTCGCCGGAGTGAAGTTTGGCACTCGCGCCACCGACCACAGCGCTTGGGGCCTCAGTGTGCAATACTTTGGCTATGGCGACATCCCCGAGACCGACCAGTGGGGCGAGACCCTCGGCTCCTTCTCGCCAAAGGACATGACCTTCAGCGCCATCTACAGCCACGACATCACCGACCGCCTGCGTGGCGGCATCCAGCTAAAGGGCATCTACAGCTCCTACAGCGACTATAGCGCCTTTGCCTTGGCCACCGACCTCGGCCTCAACTATTTCGACCCGGAGCGCGACCTCTCACTCTCGTTGGTGATAGCCAATCTGGGAGGACAGGTGAAGCGCTTCAACGAGACCTACGACCGCCTGCCTATCGACGTAAGGCTGGGCTGGACACAGTCGTTTGAGGAGCTACCGGTGCGCTTTTCCATCACCGCTTGGAATCTCACCAAGTGGAAACTCCCCTACTACGAGACCGGCGATGGCACCTCGGCCAACGAGCTTGTGCTCAAAGAGTCGTTTGGTAGCAATCTCTTTCGCCACCTGGTGTTTGCCGCCGACATCGTGCCCAACGAGCAGTTTCACCTCGGCATCGGCTACAACTACGCCACCCGCACCGACATGAGCACCTACTCGCGCAACATCCTCTCAGGCTTCTCCATTGGCGCCGGCCTCAAGGTGAGGACCTTTGGCGTGGGCGTGGCTTTGGCTCAGCCCCACACGGGAGCCACCACCCTCATGCTCAACCTTCTCGTTTCACTCTAACCCCCCTTATTCACGTGAAAAAGATTATCATAGCCATCGACGGCTACTCCTCGTCAGGCAAAAGCACCATGGCTCGCTCGCTGGCCAAGAAAATAGGCTATCGCTACATCGACTCGGGAGCCATGTATCGTGCCGTTACCCTCTATGCCATACGCCATCGGCTCATCACTCCCGAAGGGAAAGTGGATGAGCCCCATCTGGAAGCCCAGCTCCCCTCCATACATATCGACTTCCAACCCACCGAGGCCGGGCAAGCCACGCTGCTCAACGGCGAATGTGTGGAGAAGGAGATTCGCGGCTTGCAGGTGTCGGGGCTCGTGTCGGAGATTGCCGCCATCCCGGCCGTGCGCCATGCGCTGGTGGCCATGCAGCAAGCTATGGGCCGCGAGAAAGGCATAGTGATGGATGGTCGCGACATTGGCACGACGGTATATCCCCAGGCCGAGATGAAGGTGTTTGTCGACGCTTCGGCCGAGACTCGCGCCCAGCGCCGCTACGAGGAGCTGAAGCTCAAGGGCGAGGCCACCACCTACGAAGCCGTGCTTGAGAATGTGCGCCACCGCGACCATATCGACACCACGCGCAAGGAGAGCCCGCTGAGGTGTGCAGCCGATACTGTGCGCCTCGACAACTCTACGATGACCATCGAGGAGCAAGACGCCTTCCTCATCAATCTCTTCAATAGCATCGTCAACCAATGAAGTATCAGCAACCCCACATAGAGATCGACGAGGGCTCGGGATTCTGCTTTGGCGTGGTGAGCGCCATACGCAAGGCCGAGGAGGTGTTGGCCTCCTCTGAGCGCCTCTACTGCCTGGGCGACATAGTCCACAATAGCGACGAGGTGGAGCGCCTGCGCGAGAAAGGCCTCATCACCATCACCCATGAGGAACTGGCCCAGCTGCGCGACATCAAGGTGCTACTCCGCGCCCATGGCGAACCACCCTCCACCTACGAAATAGCGCGGCGCAACAACATAGAGATTATCGACGCCACATGCCCCGTGGTGCTCCAGCTGCAACGCCGCATCAAAGCCACCTATGAGACCGACGCCACCCATCCCCAGATAGTGATCTACGGTAAGGCCGGCCACGCCGAGGTCAACGGCCTCGTGGGCCAGACGGGAGGCGAGGCCATCGTGGTGGAGGACGAGTCGCAGCTCGACCGCCTTGACCCCAAGCGCGACATCATGTTCTACTCCCAGACCACAAAGTCGCCCGAAGGGTTTGCCGACATGATAGCCAAAATCAATCATCTCAAGGCCCCCTCCACCCGCTTTGAGCATTTTGACACGATATGTCGCCAGGTGTCCAACCGCGTCAACAATCTGCGCACGTTTGCGGCTGCCCACGATGTGGTGTTGTTTGTGAGCGGAGTGAAGAGTAGTAATGGTCGTGTGCTCTACAACGAGTGTCGCAAGGCCAACCCCGCCTCTTATCTCATAGCCAACAAGCAAGAGATACAGTCCCAATGGCTACAGGGTGCCACATCGATAGGCATCTGTGGTGCCACCTCCACTCCCCGCTGGCTGATGGAGGAGGTGCGTGATTGTGTGGCTGCCTTGACATCCTCATCACCCACCACCAACGCCCAGCAATGAGAAAGCATAGATGGAATATGTGGGCCGCTGGTGGGGCATTGCTCCTCTGCGCGGCCCTTGGTGGTTGTGGCGACAAGAAAGCCATTGCCACCAAGGAGAAGATAGCGCCCGAGGATGTGGAGTTTTATCAGCTCGGGGAGGAAGACGCCGCCAACATGCTTATCAACTGCACCACCGACGCCGCCATCTCTGACCAGCTGCTGGAGATACGAGCCCGCCAAACCAACATAAGCAAGATAGTGACAGAGAAGGCAGCTCAGGCCTACGAATTGGGCTTTACTGACTATGTAAAGACCAACAACGATTCGCTGGCCTCCATCCTCTTCATGCCCTAATTGGAAGAACCCCTACGGGGTTCGTGAGGGACAGGATTCTCCTTATTGCTAATTGGAAGAACACCTACGGGGTTCGTGATTATTGTATTAGTTATGATTATTTCGATTATTGTCCTTTCGATATTGGCGGCGGCCCTCGCCGTATGGGCCATCAGCCTATCTAAGGAACTTACAGCCAAGCGCGAAGAATGTGCCCGTCTGGAAGAGCGCCAACGACAAGCCGCCATCCTTGACGAGGAGCGCCAACGACAAGCCGCTATTCTGGAGCAAGAGCGCCAGCGCCAAGCCTCCATCGACGAGGAGCAACGCCAGAAGATGGAGCGCCTCCAAGAAGACCGCTTCCAGCGCCTCGCCAACGACATCATGCGCGAACATGCCACTACCCTTAAGCAGGAAAGCGAAGAGCGCCTATCGACGCTGCTGACGCCTCTGAAGGACGATATAGCCAAGTTTAAGAGTCGCGTAGACGAGTGTTACAACAACGAGGCCCGCGAACGCTTCTCGCTCAGCGAGAAAATCACAGAGCTGATAAAGGCCAACGACACCATCGGTAAGGAGGCACGCGAACTCTCCAACGCCCTGCGCCGCGACACACGCCAGCAAGGAGCATGGGGCGAACTCATCTTGGAGACTATCCTTGAGAAGGTGGGGCTCAAACGCGGGGTGGAGTTTACCGTGCAAGACACCGCATCCCAGCTACGCAACACAGCTCTCGACGGCGACGAAGGACGCCTGCTGCGCCCCGACGTGATAGTGCGCTATCCCGATGAGCACGTGATGATTATCGACTCCAAGGTGTCGCTGACCGACTTCATAGCCTACTCCAACGCCTCGACCGACGCCGACCGACGCCGCTATGGCCAGCAGCACATCGAGTCGATGATGCGCCACATACGCGAGCTCAGCACCAAGAGCTATCAAGACTACCTCGGCACCAAGAAGGCCGACTTTGTCATGATGTTTATCCCCTACGAGGGAGCCTACTTGACGGCCATGGAGCTCGACCCCGACTTCTGGCGCAAGGCTTTTGATAAGCGAGTGGTGATAGTGACCCCCACCCATCTGCTGTCGTCGCTTCAGCTTGTGGCCCAACTATGGCAACACGACCGCCAGACACGCAACGCCATCGAGATAGCCGACGCTGCTGGCAAACTCTACGACAAGTTTTACGGCTTTGTCGACGACATTGACAAGATTGACAAGGCTGTGCAGTCAACGGCCAAAGCTGTCTGCTCGGCCATGAACAAGCTCAAGCTCGGCTCGGGCAACCTCATATCGCGCGCCGAGAAACTCCGTGTACTGGGGGCCAAGACCACAAAACAACTCAACACCACGGGCGTAGAACTTACCGCTTCCGACGACGCAACGTCGGATTATAATCGGCCAAGGCTTTCTGTAGATACTGACGAGCGTAGTAGATACGGCTCTTGATGGTGCCCAGCGGCAGGTGCATCTTCTTGGCTATCTCTCCATAGTGGTAGCCAGCCACGAGCATCGTGAAGGGCTCGCGGTAGTCGTCGGGGAATGAGCGGAGCACGCGGGTGATTTCCTTGACGGCAAAGGTCTGCTCGGGCGATGAATCGCCATCGTCGCGGGCTATGTTGAGGAGGTAGAGGTCGTCGCTCTGATCGGCCACCACCACCGAGCGCACCATGCGGCGATAGTGGTTGATAAAGATATTGCGCATTATCGTAAACACCCAGCCCTTAAAGTTGGTGCCAGGCTGATACTTGTCTTGATTATCAAGAGCTTTGAGCGTAGTGTCTTGGAGTAGATCGTAGGCATCTTCTTTATTGGATGTCAGCATAAAGGCAAAGCTCAGGAGATTGTCTTGTAGCTTGACGAGGCGTTCTTGAAAGGTTGTGGTGTTCATAGTAATAAGTAAAAATTACAGAGATTGTGTATACAAGAAGGCAGAAAAAATTTGTCGACAGAGAAGGTCAATCGAGATTGCGCCTTTAAAGTCTAACCCAAGGAAGGCCCAAATTGTTTGGTTATGTGGAGATAAATGCTTAACTTTGTGGCTCGCATATCAACACATCTATGCTACATCACGAAAAGCAGGAATTGCTAGACCGCCGCTATCTACGGATGGCTCAAATATGGGCCGAAAACTCCTATTGCCGTCGCCGACAAGTGGGAGCTCTGATAGTTAAAAATCAAATGATTATCTCCGACGGCTTTAATGGCACGCCCGCGGGATTTGAAAACGTATGTGAGGACGCCGACGACCACACAAAGCCCTACGTGCTCCATGCCGAAGCCAATGCCATCACAAAGGTGGCGCGCAGCAACAACTCCAGCGCCGATGCCACCCTTTATGTCACCGCCTCGCCTTGCCTGGAGTGTGCCAAGCTGATAATACAGGCGGGTATCAAGCGTGTAGTGTTTCACGACCTCTACCGTATGGCCGACGGCCTCGACCTGCTGCGCCGAGCAGGCATAGAATGTGTACATATCCCTCAACTTTAGCCCCCCTTTTAAACCCCCTCTATGAGCTCACCTTTTAAGCGTCCCACAGTGTGGATGCCTCTTATCATTGCCACATCATTGGTAGTAGGTCTCTTGATAGGCTCTCAATTTGCCAGCCACTCGCCATCGGCACCATCGCTCTCTAAGCTCGCCACCATCATGGAGCTTATCGAAGCGGAGTATGTCGACGACATCAATGGCGACAGCCTTATTGAGGAGACAATCCCCGACCTCCTCTCCAAGCTCGACCCCCACACCGCCTACATCCCCGCCGCCGACCTGCAGAGCGTCAACGACGAGCTGGAAGGCTCGTTTAGCGGCATAGGCATCAGCTTCAATATGCTGACCGACACCATCACCGTGCTCGAGGTGATATCCGGTGGACCCTCGGAGAAGGTAGGCCTCCTGCCCGGCGACCGCATCGTGGCTATCGACGACTCGGTGGCTGCCGGCAAGAAGTGGAGCCAAGAGCGAGTGCTCAACACCCTGCGTGGGCCCAAGAGGACGGTGGTGAAGCTGGGGATCAAGCGCACCAACTCGCCCGAGCTCCTCACCTACGAGGTGACCCGCGGCGACATCCCCGTCACCTCCGTTGATGCCACTTACCTTCTCACCCCCGAGATAGGATATGTCAAGATCAACAAGTTTGGTCGCCACACCTACATGGAGTTTCTCACCTCGATGGCCACACTGAAGGCCGCCGGCGCTCAATCGTATATCATCGACCTGCGCAGCAATGGCGGCGGCTTTCTGGAGCCTGCTGTGATGATGGCCAACGAATTCTTGCAGCCAGCCCTCCAGATAGTGTCGACCCACGGGCGCCTCGACTCCACTGAGAGCTTCTTTGCCAGCGATGGCCTGGGGAGCTTCAAGGACGAGCCAGTGGTGGTGCTTATCGACGAATACTCGGCCAGCGCCAGCGAAATCTTCTCGGGCGCTCTGCAGGACAACGACCGCGGCCTCATCGTGGGGCGTCGCTCCTTTGGCAAGGGCCTCGTGCAACGCCAAATCGACCTCCCCGACAGCAGCGCCATACGCCTCACCACAGCGCGCTACTACACCCCCTCGGGGCGCTGCATACAGAAGAGCTACACCCCAGGCGCTGCCTCTACCTACTCCATGGAGATTGAAGAGCGCTACATCCACGGCGAGGGATACAACGAAGACAGCGTGAAGCTCGACAAGAGCCATATATTCTACACGGCTGGCGGTCGCGAAGTGTATGGCGGTGGTGGCATCATGCCCGATGTCTATGTGGCCACCGACACCACGGGTTTCTCGTCCTACTACTTCAACGTCTCCAACGCTGGGTTGCTCCATCGCTACTCATTCACCTATACCGACCTCAACCGCGAACAGCTCAACGCGGCTGCCGACGTTGACGAGCTTCTTGAAATGCTCCCCGACGACGACGTGCTGCTCTACTCCTTTGTCGACTACGCTAAGAGGGAGGCAGGAATCCCCATTCGCTGGGGACTGGTCAACGTATCGCAAAACCTGCTGCTGCGCCAGATCAAGGCTCTGATAGCTCGCGACGTGCTGGGCACATCGGCCTACTATGAGGTGTACAATCGCACCGACCCCACCGTGCAGCGTGCCATCGAGGAGATAAATCAAGGAGCTGCCGCTGCCCCAATCTCCAAGGGTCTCAAAGCCGAGGGGGAGAGCAAAAACAATTCGTTAAGCCATTTGTTGAAAAGTAAAGATTACAACTACCTTTTCTTCACAGCTTAAAGGATATCACACAGATGAAAAAGGAAGAGATAAGAAATAGAGTAAGGGCACGCAAGAGCATGCTCTCACCTTCGGAGCGCCAAAAGGCTGCCGATAGCGTCTTTCAACAACTGGAGGATCTTGCGGCCTTCATACTCTCCGACCGTATCCTCATGTACCACTCACTGCCCGACGAGCTTTCCACTCGTAGCTTCATCGACAAATGGTGTGGACGCAAGCATTTCTTCCTGCCAAGAGTCAACGGCGTCAATCTCGACATCCTCCCCTACGACCGCGCCCACCTGCGTCTCGGCGCCTTCCAGATTGAGGAGCCAGAAGGCGACGACACAGCCGATATCAACGACATAGAGCTTATCGTGGTGCCCGCCGTGGCCTATGACCGTCAAGGCAATCGCGTGGGGCGTGGCAAGGGCTATTATGACCGCCTGCTGTCCACAAGCCGCGCGCTCAAGATAGGGATAGCCTACGACTGCCAACTCTTTGATGAGATTGAGGCCGACGAGCTCGACGTGCCTGTCGACATGGTTATCACCGAAACCCGCACCTACAAATGTCGGCGTTCAAGGTGAGGCCCTCAGCCTCGGTGGTGCTTCATGCCCCTCCTTATATCTTCACGGCAATGGTGGTGATAGCCATCTGCTATCTCACCCTGATGCCTGATCCGCTGCCCGATGCCGACCTGCCGCTCTTTCCAGGGGTCGACAAGGTGGTCCATTTCTTGATGTTTGGAGGGCTGGCCGTAATCATGTGTTTTGACTACGGACGTCGCCGAGGCCATTGCCACTCTATCAAGCTCTCGCTGGGCGTCACGCTGCTGATGGCTCTCATATCGTCGGTGGCAGGGGGAGTGGTCGAGGTGCTTCAAGGGATAATGGGCCTTGGACGCTCGGCCGATTGGCTCGACCTCCTCGCCGACACGCTGGGAGCCTTTGTCTGCGCCCTGACTTTTTATTTCATCGTCAAGCGATACCCTACCCTCTTTCATCACTGACCTCACACCATCCACAGGGAAAATGAACTTTCAGATCACCAACATACTGCTGCTGATAGGCGCGCTGGGCGTCGTGGCTGCCTGCACCCACAAGAGCAGCGAGCGCCCCATCGTGATGGTGAGCATCGCCCCTCAGCAATATCTGCTGGAGCAGATAGCAGGCGACAAGATCGACGTGCGCTCCTTCCTGCCCTCCGATGCCAACCCCGAAACCTTCGACCCCACCATTGCCGCCATGCGCGACCTCTCGCGGGCTAAGGCATATATCCGTATAGGCCATCTTCCCTTTGAAGAGACCATCCTCGACCGCATCGTAGAGAGCTATCCCGAGCTGGTGGTCTACGATGCATCGCAGGGTGTCAAGGCCCTCCATGGCACTCACGGTCCATGCTCCGACCTCCATGGCCACGCTACCGACGTAGACCCCCACCTGTGGAGCTCGGTGAAAAACGCCAAGGTGATGGTGGCCAACATGCAGCAAGCCCTGGCCAAAATCGACCCCGCCAACGCTCATCATTATGCCACACGCGCCGAGCTGCTCCAGCATCGGCTGGAACGCATGGACTCTACCTACGCCACGCGTCTGGCCCCCCATCGCGGCGAGGCCTTCTTGGTGTGGCATCCCTCGCTGAGCTATCTTGCCCGCGACTATGGCCTGGAGCAGATAGCCCTTGGCATGGAGAACAAAGAGCCCACCGTAGGGCACCTGCGCTCCAAGATAGAGCAAGCTCGCCAGAGCGGTGCCCGCGTGATATTTATAACGCCCGAAATCGATGGCTCACGCGCCTCCACGCTGGTGAAGGATATAGACATTACCCCGGTGACCATCAGCCCCCTTTCCTATCAGTGGGCTGAGGAGATGGACAAGATTGTTGACAGCCTATGCAATCCCCAATAATACGACTGACCGACGTCAATATGAGCTGGGAGGAGCGGCGTGTGCTTCGCGACGTAAACCTCACCATCAACCAAGGCGACTTCATGGCCATCACCGGCCCCAACGGAGGAGGCAAAACCACCCTGCTGAGGATAATCCTTAAGCTCATACGCCCCACGTCGGGGCAAGTGGAGTATCTTGACGAAGGACGCCCCACAAAGCGTCTCTCCATAGGCTATCTGCCTCAGAAAAACATGATTGACAGCCACTTCCCTATCACTGTGGCCGACTTGGTGAGGAGCGGTCTCTTGGCCGACAAGAGCCTTGACCGAGGCTCGGAGAGGGTGGAGGAAATGCTAAGGCGCATGTGGCTCACCGACCTTGCCCAGCAGCCTATAGGACGCCTGTCGGGAGGGCAACTCCAGCGTGCCCTTTTGGGGCGTTGCCTCGTGGCCAACCCGCGAGTGTTGGTGCTCGACGAGCCATTGAGTTATCTCGACAAGCGATTTGAGCATCATCTCTACGATATCCTGCGTCAAGAGAGCCAGCGTCGCGAGGAGCTGGGGTCCAAGCCTACTATTCTCCTCGTCTCTCACGAGATGAGCGAGATAGCCGGGATGGCCAATCGACATATCATCGTCGACCAGACCATCCATCCTTGCCATTCAGCAAGCCATATGGTCCACTACGACTGTGTGGACCTCAACGAGTGTCATTGCCCCGACTGCTGCCCTCCCCCGTCGGCCGAGGAGCTTCGCGAGGAGCGATAAGTGGGGATATAAAGATCGTCGAGCGTGCGCGAGGTGTCGACTACCCTTAGAGGGTCGACTGGCCCTGTGGCCTCCTCCTCTTCCTCCTCGCTGTAGCGTGGCACGAGGAAAGCGCTCAGCTCCCACAGTCCATAGATGGGTAGGAAGACCACCATCAGCGTGAAGGGGTCGCCCGTAGGGGTGATGACAGCCGCCAGGATGAGCAGCGCGGCCACAGCATGGCGTCGATAGGTGGTGAAGAGGCGGCGGGTAAGGAGTCCCATGTTGCCCAATAGCCACGCCACCAAGGGGAGCTCAAAGATAAGGCCCATCACGAGGATAAGCACCAAGAAATTGTCCATATACGAGTCGAGCGAGATCTGGTTGGGCACCATCTCGCTCACCTTGTATTCGGCCAAGAAACGCAGCGTGAGAGGAAACACCAAGAAGTAGCCCACGGCCACCCCGACAAAAAACATCATATTGCCAGCCACGAATGCCTTCTTTATTCCACGCCGTTCTCCGCTATAAAGCCCGGGAGCCACGAAGCCCCATAGAAGGTAAATAATAATAGGGAAAGCAAAGACGATAGCCAGCCAAAACGACGTGGACATGTGGATGAAAAACTGCGAAGCCAGCTGGATGTTGATAAGCTCCACGTGGAAATCGCCGCCATCGGCAAACGAAGGCAACAGCCCACCCCCCCCCTCTCCGCTAATGCGAGCAAACAGACGGTAGAGCGGGAAGTCGCCATGACACGGAGCCAGGATGACGTTGTCAAATATCCAAGGCATGGCTATGAAGAATGCGATGGTCAACACCAGCACCACTCCACCCGCTCTCAACAACACGCTGCGGAGAGCATCCACGTGGTCCCAGAAGCCCATCTCTGCCAGCCTTTCGCCTTGCCTATCTCTTGACCTATTAGCCATTGGCTGAGAGGCTTATGCTTCTTTATCGCTTTTAGGACGTGGCTTGGGAGGGTTGGTGTCGATGACGTCGGGCGAGTTGATCTCGTCTGTGATGTCGTTCATCCCCTGCTTGAAGCTACGGATGCCTTTCCCGAGACCGCGCATCAGTTCGGGTATCTTACGGCCTCCAAAAAGAAGGAGCAGCACGAAAACGATGATTATAATCTCGCCGGTGCCAAGGTTGAAGAAGTTGGGTAGCATATCTTTAAATAATTTTTTGTAACTTTGCGGTCTTGTTTAACGTAGGGCGTCCCTCTGGCGCCCGTAAAGAAATAGTTTAAAAAAACACATTAACTACTGACCACAAGATGAAAGCATTTGTATTCCCGGGCCAGGGTGCCCAGTTTGTAGGAATGGGCAAGGACCTTTATGATACAAACCCCGAGGCACATGATTTGTTTGAGAAAGCCAATGATATTTTAGGTTTTCGTATCACCGACATCATGTTTTCCGGCACCGATGAGGAGCTGAAGCAGACCAAGGTGACCCAGCCCGCAATCTTCCTCCACTCAGTAATCTTGGCGCGCACGCTCGGCGACGAGTTCAAGCCCGCTATGGTAGCTGGCCACTCACTGGGCGAATTTTCCGCTCTTGTAGCCGCTGGCGCTCTCAGCTTTGAGGATGGCCTCCGCTTGGTGGCAAAGCGTGCTCAGGCTATGCAGAAGGCCTGCGAGCTCAAGCCCTCTACCATGGCCGCCGTGCTTGCCCTCCCCGACGAGAAGGTAGAAGAGATTTGCGCCGGCATTGACGGCGTGGTGGTGTGTGCCAACTACAACTGTCCTGGCCAGATTGTCATCTCGGGCGAAGAGAAGGCTATCGACGAGGCTTGCGAGAAGCTGCTGGCTGCTGGCGCCAAGCGCGCCCTGAAGCTCAAGGTGAGCGGCGCGTTCCACTCGCCCTGCATGGAGCCTGCGCGCGCTGAGCTTGCCGAGGCTATCCACGAGACAGAGTTTCACACCCCACAGTGTCCCGTCTACCAGAATGTAGATGCCAAGCCCCACACCGACCCCGAGGAAATCAAGGCCAATCTTGTGGCACAGCTCACCGCACCCGTGCGCTGGACTCAGAGCGTGCAGAATATGGTGGCCGACGGCGCCGACGACTTCACAGAGCTCGGCCCGGGCAAGGTGCTCCAAGGCCTCATCGCCAAGATAGCTCGCGGCGTGGCCACCTCTGGTTGCCAATAAAAGGCGCGAGGGGATGTATAGTCAGTATTGTATCAATGTGCGTCTGGAGAGATCTTGACTGCAAATTTACAATAATCCCCTTGCTTATGCAAGAAGAAGGCAAAAACTAAGTTAAAGATTAAAAGATGTTAAATATTGAGGGCGTTTTGTAAGATTCGCATCCTTTGGCTCTCTTAAGAGTAGAAGGCTCAATAAACGCGAATCTTTAAACCAATCAATATATACTTATAAAAATTAGTATTTACATCCACACCTTTAATTTAGTAGTAAATTGAAAAAGAAAGATGCCTGCCCCGAAATCTCAGGGCAGGCATCTTAGCTTTATTGGCAAAGGGCGGTTTATCTCACGGCCACCTTCTGGCTGCGGCCATCGATTGTGACGATGTAGATACCGCGGGCGAGGCCCGTGGTGGAGCAGCGGCGACCGCTAAGGTCGGTGACGCTCAGCGTGGTGTAGCTACCCTCCACCTTAATGCATCCATTCTCCACATTGACCACCCAGCGGTCGGCATCCACAAGCGACAACCCCGAGGGGTCGCCATAGACGTAGACAGCAAATGCTCCGGGCTGTAGAGTGACGTCGGAGCCATTGAGCGTAGGCTCGCTGTCGTAGCTATGAGCCACGAGCTTATACTCCGAGGGGTCGTAGCTGAATACGCTGCGTAGCGTGGTGGCTGTGGTGGGTTTGCAAGCCACGAGGCATACCAGCTGCTTGTCGGCGGAGGTAAGGGTGATGGAGCGTCCAGAGTTCCAGTCGGTGGCCCCAATCTTGAGCGACGTCTCGATGCCCTCTTCAAAGAGCTCGGAGTAGTCGGCGCGAATCTTGCAGAGCGAAGCGTAGTTTTCCATCAAGCCTTCGTGATAGGGGTCGTCGAGATAGCTCCATATCACCTTCTTGGGCGATGTGTCGTTGCCCGAAGAGTTTTTGGTGGTCTGGTCGGCGCCAATCTCTTGGAATTGCCATATCATGTGGGCGCCGGGAGTCATCAGCATCTGAGCGCCGAGCGAGCCGAGATAGCGCATCGAGAGCTCCACGCTCCCACGGATGGTGGCGTTGCCGCTGGTGGCTTGAGCGTAGGCCACACGCTCCTCGTCGTGGCTCTCAGCGTAGCTGACGGTGGAGCCCCAGGTGCGGCTATCCTGCGGGGCATAGAAGCGGTTGAGGGCCGAGTTGGCCTGCACTCCCTTAGCGAACTGGCAGGAAGCAGAGTTGACGTTGGCCCAGTTGATTTCGCCGTCCTCGGCCATCTGGTTTTCCTCCTGAGCGGTAGCCAGGTCTTCGTTGATGAAGTAAGCGTTGGGGTTCACCTCGCGCATAGCGTCGTGGAGGGTCTTCATGCGAGCCACGCGGCTGGCATTATAGCAGTCGGTCTTGGCGTCGGTGACGTTGCTCCAGGTGTTGGTAGCGGCGTTGTAGGAGGCGTCGTAACTGTCGTTGTTGCCGAGGCCCTTCACCAAGTCAAAGCGGAAACCGTCGACATTGTAGGCCGTCAGCCAGTAGCGCAAGGCGTCTTGCCATTGCTGCTGCACGAGGGGGTTGTCTTGGTTCCAGTCGTTGAGCACGCTATAGGAGTGGGGCGCTGTGCCGTTGTAGAATGGGTTTTCAGCTATGGGATAGAGCTGATACCAAGGATGGAGGCCGTCGCTCTGATTAAACACGATGTCGAGTATCACGGCCATACCGCGCTTATGACATTCGTCGATAAGCTGACGATAATCCGAGGGGGTGCCGTAGGCCTTGTCGGGGGCGAAATAGAAGTTGGTGTTGTAGCCCCACGAGTTGTTGCCGTTAAACTCCATGATGGGGAGCAGCTCCACGGCGTTGACACCCAGATGCTGTATGTAGTCGAGCTTGTCGATGACGCCCTTCACGGTGCCCTCGGCGTTGGCTTGGCCCTCGGTGCCGGTGAAGTCGCGTATCAGCAGCTCATAGATTATCAGCTGGCTTTGAGCCACTCCCACAAAGGAAGTCACCTCCCAATCGTAGTCGTCGATGGTGGAGTTGTAGATGGCCAGAGGCACCTTGTAGCTCACCTTGTCGGTGGGATAAGCGGGCAGATTGGGGAACACCTCGGAGGAGATATACTGGTCGTTGTAGGGGTCGAGAATCAAGTGCGCGTATGGGTCGCCGATAGCCGTCGAGCCATTGGCCAGATAATAGTAGATATAGTCTTGGCCATTGGCGAGGCCGGGGACGGTGATCCAGAAGTAGCGCTGGCCTTCGTAGTCTTGATACGCCATCTCGGAGGCTGCCGACACGGCATAGTCGTCCCACGAGCCTATGATCATCATGTTGTCGATGCCAGGAGCTGCCACGCAGAAGGTAACATCCTCACCCGAGGCTACGGCTCCCATCTGAGGGATGCCTCCAGGATAATCCATGGCTGTGGCTTCCATCATGCGCACCACTTGAAGCGTCTGCTCAAGGCTCGTGCCAGCCTCATTAGTGGCTGTAGCCTTCATGACATACGTGCCAGCCGTGGGGAAGGTGAGATTGAGCGAATATTCTTTTACGGCAGTGGCGCTGCTATAGGTCTGCGTCTGTCCGTCGGCAGTGACTTCCACCTTTATGTCGGCAGCCTCAGTAGTGGTAACCACAAACTCATAGGAAGCGTCGTTGTTGACCACCGTCACATCGTCGGCCGAGGTGAAGTTCATATAGAATCCTTCGGGGTATACCTCCACTGCGATATCGCCGCCAGAGGCCGTCTTTCCCTCCTTGGAGCCTGTGGAGTTGCGAAACACGAACATCAGCTTTTTCACTTCAATCGAGCGGTCGGTAATGCCATAATACTCGTAGATGTCGCCAATCTCGAGGGTGTAGACGTTTGGCTCCACATAGGTGAGCTTATATTTGGCCGAATTGTCGAGCCATGTGGGGGCATACTGCCAGTCGGTGTCGCTTGTGCTGGTGGAGGTAATCACTCCCGTATGGGCATAGACAGCTTCCGAGGCGTTCAGGCCTTCCAAGCCTTTGGAGCCCATGTCGGCATGGTAGGTGATGACGATGCCTGTGGATGATGTCTGAATCATAGGGGGCGAGGAGGTGACAATCTGAGCCTCACTTGTCGCACTAAAGAGCATGGCGCAGCCAGTCAAGGCCATGCCAAGAGAGCGTAATGATGTTTTCATTGGCTATTAATGTTGTGGGTAAAAGTGTGAATTAAGTATGATTGGCCAAAGTTAAGCAATATTTTTCAATCCCCCAACAAAAACTTTTTCAGTCGAGCATCAACGACATTATGGGCCTTACGCTTGGGAATCCGATGATGGAGCCTATCTCGGGAGAACTGAATACGATGTCGGCAAGCACTTTGTGGTCCACATCGAAGTCGAAGGTGTCGTGGTAGTCGTCGCGTATCTCCAGTGTGCCATTGGCGATGATAAAGGTGTGGGCATTTTCGGGAATGGCATCGTCGTGGACGCGGATCGCCAGCTTCAGCTTAGGATGGCTCTCGGCCACTGTGCGCAGACACAGCTCGGCGTTGACGATGCGGGCCATGCCGCGTGGATAGAGTTTGCGGTGCTGGCTCAGTGGAGGCACGAGAACCTTGAAGGGCAGCTCGGGATAGAAGCCGCGCAGACATCGTAGGGCGCCAGTGCGAGCATCGCCATCGTCGCCAAGCACTCGCTTCACTACCACCACGCCATCTACCACCGAAGCCCATGCCATCGACACTATCCGCTCGGCCTCTCCTTCGGGATACATAGCCACGAAGTGGCCGCCATCCATGGCGAGGTCGTCGAGGATGTTGAGGAAGTCGCGATGGGAGTGCATCACGCAGCATGGCAGGTCGAGTTCCATGCGGTGGAAGGCGTCAAAGACTGCCTGACCGTAGGGGTCGTCGCTCATGGCGTATTCGCGTTGTGTGGGGAAGGTGTGGAGCGAGGTGTAGCGCTGCGGGTCTACGTAAAACACGGTCGAGAAGCCCTTGTCGGCATAGTAGTAATAAAGCCAGTCGTGGGCCGGGATGAGAGCGCAGAGCATATCGCCGCGCTGGCGCGATTCGCGGAGCGAATGGGCCAGCAGTTCGGCCATATAGCCTTTGCCTCGCTGTCCGCGGCGCGTGGCGGCGCCTGCTATGTAGGCCATTCCCACGTCGCGGCCATGGAAGTGAAGGTCGTAATGTTGCAGGAGCAAGCTGCTGACAGTGCGCCCGTTGTCTTCGAGCGTCATGGCATCTTGTTCACGATAAACGCGGTCGAAGTACATATCGACATACTCCTGACTGTCGTCGAAGCATTCGCGCCATATCTTTTTTATCTCATCGCGTCGGTTCATATCGCTTGACCTCCTTTAAAGGATAACAATCCAAGTCACCCTATGTTTTCCACAAAGTTAACCACGATTCTCCTAATACGCAAACTCTCCCTCGCCCCCAACCACAGATCCACACCCATAGCCACCGGATGGCATGACTGGGAGGGGCGGCTCGCCAGGTCGCCCCCAGCAAACCACGGAGCACTCGGATCACACGGATGCACGGATGCACACGGATTCCACGGATGGACACGGCTCACACGGCTTGCTCGGATGCACTCGGATTTCACGGATGCACACGGATCACACGGATCACACGGATTTCAC
>JAJBVL010000075.1 GCA_020859845.1 Bacteroidales bacterium | reverse complement strand
CCACCACCAACAACGGTAACAACTACTATAATCCCGGCAACAACTACAACAACCCCAACAACTATAACAACCCCAGCAACTACAGCAACTACAGCAACCCCAACACCAACCCCTGGGCAGCCAACGACGCTTTTGCCAACGGCCCCGATGGGAAGAGCCGCGGCATAGCAGCCCTGCTGGCCATATTCCTTGGCTCTTTGGGTATCCAATATTTCTATATGGGCAAGACCATGGGAGGTGTCATCATTCTGTTGATATCGTTGGTGTCGTGTGCCACCTTGACAGGCATCTTTGGCCTCATCCAGGGCATCATGATGCTCTGCATGACCAACCAGGATTTCCGCACTCGCTACATCACCACTCCCTCCACCCTTCCCCTTTAGCCTTTAGCCCCCTTTAGCATCTCTTACTCCTATCAGCATGGACAGCTCCCACATCAGAATATTCCTCTCGTCGACCTTCAAAGACATGCAGCCCGAGCGCGACTACCTCGTGAAGCACGTGTTTCCCTCGCTCCAACATAAGTGTAAAGAGCGAGGGCTCGACTTCTCGGTGGTCGACCTGCGTTGGGGCATCACAGCCGAGGAGTCGAAGAGCGGTCGTGTGCTGGAGATATGCCTCGACGAGATAGAGCGCACCCGTCCTTTCTTCATCGGGCTGCTTGGCGGCCGTTACGGCTGGATACCTACAGCCGAGGATTGCCACAACCAGCAGTCGCTCATCGACAAGTATCCTCAGATAGGGGAGTATCTACGCCAAGGCAAGAGCGTCACCGAGATGGAGATGCTCTTTGGCGCCCTCGACACCCACGAGTGGGCCCACTCCTTCTTTTTTATACGGACAGACAGCACCATCCCCAAGAAGTATCGCGAAGCTGAAGGGAGTCAGGAGGCTGAGAAGTTGAAGCACTTAAAACTGCTTATCGCCGAGAAAAGCCATCAAGAGTTGTGCCAACTTGACTACTACGACTCTCCCGAAGCGCTTGGGCAGAGTGTGCTGAAGCAGATCGGGGCTTTAATCGATGAAGAATACTCCGTGGAAGGCGACACGGAGCTTGAGAAGGAACTCATGCGCCAAGTCCTACGAGAGACGCAGCTGCGCAAAGGATATGTCGATTGGAGTCCTTGTCCTACCCTCAACCGCGAGATAGCCAACGAGGGGCCTGGGCGCCCCGACGTGTACCATCCGGGGATCTACGCCATTAAAGCAGGCCCCGGCATGGGGAAGTCGCGCTTCGCCGCCAATTGGGAAGCCCAAGGGCTCGACATCCCCTACTATCGCACCTACATCACCCCGGATGCAAATACGGCCGATGACCTTAAGACACTCTTGCTGGCCCAGATGCTACGCGCCGGCCATCTTGACGCCTCCACTACCTTGGCCTCCCTCCAAGAGCTCCCCTTAGGCTTCAGCCTAAAGGAGGAAATAGCCCGACGAGGAGGCCCCGAAGAGTGGGTATGGGTGATTGACGACCTGCATCTCCTCACCAGCGATGAAGATCGCACCCTGACGTGGCTCGACGACCTCCCCGATGGAGCGTCAGTGGTGGCCACCATCGACGACGATATGATGGCGTCGCTCTTCACGATGCGCGGCTGGCGAGTGATGGAGCTGCGGCCCTTCACCCCGAGCGATGTAGAAGCCATGCTGCGGCTCTATCTCCGCAACTTCGCCAAGAGCCTCACCGACCGACAGAGGGTACACATCTGCCAGCATCCGCTCATGCGGCGTCCACGCCTTCTGCAGATTCTCGCCGATCGCCTGCTGGCTTTTGGCTCCCATGAGGAGCTTGACCACAAGATAGACCAATTGCTTACCCCATCCACCGAGGAAGACTTCTATACCGCCATCCTTGAGCAGCTCGAAGAGGACTTGGGTCGCGAGCCCGTGGAGCGCTTTTTCTCTTTGATGCTGGCCTCAGGCTGTGGTGTAAGAGCTGAAGACGCCAGGCTCTATGTCAAGGCCAACGTCGTTGAATGGGCTGCCTTGGAAGGAGCAGTTGACCTGCTTGTCACCCACATAGACGATGTGGTATCCCTCCACTATTCTCCGATATTGAAGGCCGCTTGGCTCCGCTATGGAGAGCCATCAAAGGATGTCTACCTTTATCTCTTGAAGGTAGTCAAGAAGGAGATTAAAGCCCACGTGCGCGAGGTGTATTATAAAAAAGATATGCCCTGGAGCGAAGCCTTTATGCGAGGTATGCTCCCCGACCTCGGCCCAGCGGTCAAGGAGAATACCCGCATCAACACACGCCACGATGAGCTGCTCCGTGAGCGCGTAGGCGTGCTCATGCGGCTTGAGCGATATAAAGAAGCGCGCCGATGGTTGGCGATGCCTTTCACCCTTAACGCCTTTATGCAAGGTGGAGCCGTGTTTCTCTTAAGAGACCATATCAACAAGCTTTCCGAAAAGGGCTTTCATCTCCTCCCCCAGCTTATCAATCTGCGTATAGGATGGATGTTTGGCCACGGCAACGAATCTGCGATGACCCATATAGCTACTACTCTGTTGTCGCTGCTGCCTCCCGACCATCGAGAGGCCTCAAGGGCCCAAGCGCTGTCACGCCTCAAACGCTCATGGCTCAGCCGAGAAGCCAAGGAGGCTTGGCGTAGTGGGCTCCTGATGGATATGTCCTCCACCGATGCCATCGAGGATAGTTGGAGCCCAAGCCACAATCTCGGAGATGCGATTTCGGCCGCGCGCCTGTTTCACCAACTGGAATTTATCTTTACCTCATCTCGCGTCAACCATATCCTGGAGAAGGCCCTCCCTATGATTGATGTAGCGAAGGAAGGACGTCAGACGTATGCCATGCTGGCCACACGTTGCCTGATAAAGCTCGGACGCTTGACAGAAGCTAAAGAGATATTGGCCAAGGCAATGGAGGACGCCGACGAGTCGTCAATGACTTTCCTCCTGCAGCTACAGATAGAATTGGCTATCCGTAGGGGCGACTACCATACAGCTGTCGAGAAGCTTCAGGCCTGGCAACAGACATCTTGGACCGCTGGCATTAATCCCGATCTTTATGCCGAGCAGGCCGACCGCTACACCCTGGCCATCGAACTAATGCGCGACGCCTTGGTTAGCACCCCACCACGCAATCGCGAAGAGCTCCAAAAGCGATTGGCCCGCTTTAGATTCTTCACCGAGTCGGAAGATGTGATAGAGACTCAAGCACAGTGGCTCTACCAGATGGCCCCTATCGACCCTTACTATCCCGAGAGGACAAAGGCTTTCTACACTATGGCTGATTGTCTGCGTGGAGTCTTCTCGACAGAAGAGCCTCCTATTACCCATGGGGCGGTCAATGAAAACGTTGTTGATGCAGATGGCGACGACCCCTTGTTGAAGAAAGATGATATCCCTGATATCAATCAAGCCATCTCCTCGATGTATATGGCCGTGAATGGCAGTGAAGAGGATATGGATAAGGCTATCGAGGAGGCACTCACTGCTTTCAAGGACGACAGAGAGGCATCCACCCTTCTCCACTATTATGCCAGCGTGGCCCTCTATGGACAAGGGCGCTACGAGGATGCACTCCGCCTTATAGAGCCTCACCTCAACGACCCGAATTGCCAAGAAGGCTTGCCGGGGCTCTATGGATTTGGCAAGCTGGCCACCTTCCAGTGTGCGTGGCTCTATCTGGAGTTGGGTCGCGGCGCGGAGGCCAAGCGGGCCTATGAGCGCTTTGCCAAGTGGCATCTTGAGCCCGAAGAGGAGGGCGATGAGGCCTATAATCAACGCTTTGAGGAATTTTACGGATTGGGGGCAGCCATTGCTCTGCTCGTCGACAATGATGCAGTGGAGACACTACGCTTGCTCGACCAGGAGCCACAGAGCGACCGCTGGTGGATCGAAGAAGACCAATCCACAGAACATGAAGATAATTATCAGCTGGCTCAGCGCTGCGGCTATCTCCGCTGCCTGGCGTATCTTAAGCTCGACTTGTTGCCCGAGTTTGAGGCCAAGGTGGATTATATCTATCCTCTACGTGAGATTGATTACAACTGGCATTACGAGTACTTGATTTGGCAGGAGGCTGAGCGAGCTTACACCGCTGTTGGCGATACCGATGGAGCCTCTGAAGCTAAATCATTTAAGGAAGAGGCTCTCAGCTCCAAAGCTGAAGGCTACGTGGCCAACCTCTAACGCCCCGACTGAAGCTCGCGCACAAACTCCTCAGCGAGATACTTCACGCCATAAAGATAAAGGCCCGTGCGCTTATCATGAAGCTGGGCACACGTGCGGCTACGATAGAAAAGCTCAAGAGCCAGACAAGGGTCAATCTCCAGCCGTCGAGCCAATTCCGCAGCTATACATCCTATATCCGTACCGAGGATTATATCTTGTATTTCAGGGCGTTTTACTGGGTCTTCTTCCATTTGCTTAACGGGTCTCAATAAATTTCAAATACTTATCTACCAGCTCTTGATTGCGCAGGCAGATCTGCATATTAGGCTTATGGTAGGACAATCGTTCCAAAGCTTTCGCTATATCTATGAGGTCATCCATATAAAGACGTATGGTATCCACCACACGATCGTTAGCTACGCCCCCTTGAATATAATCGTATTGGAGGGACATCTGTCCACCGCGTCGACAATCTACCACATAGAGTAGCCACTCTTCATCGTAAGCTGAAAAAATCTTGCATCGTCCTTTAGCTTTATAGGCAGCTTGATTAAGCTCGTAGACATTGACTACGGGCGCTAAATTACGGCGTAGGCTTAATGTTTTGGCCCACTCTTTGGCTTGCTGTAGGAGAGGCGTGACATAAAATCCCTTGCCGAAATCAACGTCAGGACGCCCTACATGGCAGAGGGGATGCTCCACTACTTCGGTTGCTGCATGGTATACTATCATGGCATAGCGTTTCTGACGGTGAGATATTCTATGAGCGAATCATCGACATACTCTCGGCTTTGGGTATGGAGAGTGTCATAGCATCCTATGAGATAATCACGGATAGCACCAGTACGCTGCAGGGCGTCAAACACCTCACGATAGGGTTTACCCAGCTTGCGCGACAAGGTCTCAACGCTAATCGCAGCGAAGCTCAGTTTAAGCTCGGTCTCAGTAAGATGATGCCTTTCTTCCATATTTTTTCTCTTAAGAGGTTTGCACTGCAAATTTACCACTTTCTCCTCTGAATCTTTCTTTTTATCTTATCTTTTTTCTTTATCGCAGGTTTCGGTGTCACTTTTGGTAAGTTCCTACACCTTTTCGGTGTCACTTTTGGTTAGCTGCTGTCATTTTTCGGTGTCACTTTTGGAAGAGATTGCTTCCTTATACTTGTAGGTCAACTGTTTATCTCAATCTGAGTCTTTGAATGAAAAAGTTGCCCTTAAAATATTTTGTCTGAAATGGTTTTTGCGCTAATTTTGTAGGGCATTCTCTCCCATGCACCGACATACTTGAAAAGGCGTTTACTTGACGCTTTGTCTTTCGGCATCAGAATTCCGAAAATTTCTACCAATGAAAGGCAAGGCAACAGTAGATAGCCACGGTTGGTATATTCATGCCAACCGTGTTGCCGTATATACCCTATGCGGCGATGCGGTTTGGGCTATATACCTAAGCGTAGGCATCTGCGTTGCTGTCCTGATTGGTAGGGCCCTCGGAAGCCTTGATGCCCAGGCAGCAACCAGTAAATGTGCCTGCGCTTTTTCTTTGCCATGAATCATCCTATACCAATCATAGCGTCACGAGGGCACAGTGAGGCAACCTATCCCCCACCACCCATGCCCTATGGCACGCATATACGACAATATAGACACACGTTTTGAAGAAGGACTACGAGAGATAATCAGTTCACAGGGAGTGAAGCGCGTCGACTTTTGCGTAGGCTACTTCAATCTGCGCGGTTGGCGATTAGTGGTCAATGAGATAGATCATCTTGAGGGCGACTTCGTGACCGAGGGGCGCCAACGCCCAGAACGTTTCTGCCGTCTTCTGATAGGGATGCACCAGCCACCCGAAGAGATACTACGCCAGCTCTACAGCGGCCGCGATACGATGGTGGATGCCGAGACCGTGCAGCGCCTCAAGCGCCAGATAGCCCGCGACTTTCGCCGGCAGCTCCTTATCGGTATCCCCACTCGCCAAGATGAAGGCACCCTTCGCCGCCTCACCACACAGCTAAAAGAAGGCAAGGTGGTGGTAAAACTTTCCTCAAAGCCTCTCCACGCCAAGCTCTATCTGGCCTACTCGCCCGACGTGCGCAACTGCGAGCGCCTCGCCGTAATGGGCAGCAGCAACCTCACCTACTCTGGCCTCAACTACCAAGGGGAGCTAAATGCCGAGTTTGCCGACTATCACGAGACTGGGCGCTTGGAGCGATGGTTTAACGACCGCTGGATGGACCCCACCACTATCGACATCTCCCAAGAGCTTATTGCGGCTCTTGAAGAGAGCTGGGCAGCCGATAATGTGATACCTCCCTATCATATATACCTAAAGGTGGCTTACCATCTAAGCGAGGACGCGCGCATAGGTATAAATGAATATAAACTTACCCCAGAATTCGAACATGATTTGTTTGAATTTCAACAAAATGCGGTAAAAATCGTAGCTCGTCATCTTAATAACGAACAGCGCCGAGGTGCTATGATTGGAGATGTAGTGGGGTTAGGTAAAACTATAACCGCTTGTGCAGTAGCTAAGATGTATGAACTCAGCGAGAATGCTGCTTCTCTTATCATTTGTCCAGCCAACCTTCAAGACATGTGGCATAAATACATCCGAAAATACGACCTAAAGGCAGAAGTGATATCTTTAGCGAAATCCATAGATGTAGAAAATACAAGAAGATATAAACTCATCATTGTGGATGAGAGCCACAATCTACGCAACGGAGGGAAACGCTATGAGAATATCAAGCGGCTTATAGAACATCAGTCTTCAAGAGTACTACTTTTGACTGCGACACCATATAATAAACATTACCGCGACCTGGCCAACCAGTTACGCCTCTTCATTTCGGCAGACCAAGACTTAGGCCTACGTCCTGAAAGGTATATTAATAGCGAACAAATCGGAGGCGAACAGGGATTCAGAACACGTTATCCAGACGTCCCAATGAGATCCATAGCAGCTTTTGAAAAAAGTGATAACGTAGAGGATTGGAATGAGTTGATGAAACTCTTCCTCGTGCGTCGCACCCGCACATTTATCAAAGAGAACTTTGCGCAAGAAGATCCCGTCACTCACCGCCGCTATCTAGAGTTTCCCGATGGTAGGAAATCCTACTTCCCTGAGCGCATACCTCGCAAGAAGACTTTCGCCACCACGCCCGGCGACCAATACACGCGCCTCTATTCTCCCGAGATGATGGACCTGCTCGAAGAGCTGGCTCTTCCCCGCTATGGATTAAGCCATTATATCAGTGACAACGCCACACGCGAAGCAACGCCATACGATAAAAACATACTGGAAAACCTCTCGAGAGCCGGCGCCCGCATGATGGGGTTTTGTAAATCCACCTTCTTCAAGCGCATGGATTCGAGTGGTTTTGCCTATCTGTTGTCACTGTATCGCCATGTGCTCCGCAATTGTGTATTCCTCTACGCTCTCCAACACAATCTCCCCATCCCAATTGGCGACGACAACAACCTGCCCGACGACTATTCAGAAGATGTGGATGCAGAAAATGGAGGTGTGTTTGGCGACGATGCCCGCGTTGACCCTACGATTGACGCTGCTCTCCGCATACCTACCGACCTGGCCATCTATATGGCAAAAGCCCAAGAATATTACTCTATCCTTGAGCAGAAGTCGGGCAACAACATAGCGTGGCTTCCTGCCTCCTACTTCAAGCGCACCCTCAAGCAGCATCTGAAGAAAGACTGCGAGACACTGCTACGCATGATTGCCCTTTGCGGCGTGTGGGACCAGCGGCAAGACCAAAAGCTCAATGTGCTTGAGGATTTGCTCCGCCATGACCATCCTCAGGACAAGGTGGTCATCTTCACCCAGTATAGCGACACAGCGCGATATCTCTACAACCAGCTACGCAAGCGAGGCTTTACCCATATAGATGTAGCCACTGGAGCAAGCGAGAACCCCACAGCCATAGCCGAGCGCTTCTCGCCCAAGAGCAACGAAAAGAATATTGCGCCTGAGGAGCAGACACGTATCCTCATCTCCACCGACGTGCTCTCCGAAGGTCAAAACCTGCAAGACGCTCACGTGGTGGTCAACTACGACCTGCCCTGGGCCATCATCCGCTTGATACAGCGTGCTGGCCGTGTGGATCGTATTGGACAAGACGCTCCTCACATCTACTGCTACTCTTTCTTCCCAGCCGATGGCGTGGAAGAGGTAATCAATCTGCGCGGTCGACTCAACCAGCGTATACGCGAAAACGCCAACATTGTTGGCTCCGACGAAGTGTTCTTTGAAGGCAACGAGCAGAATCTACGCAATATGTTTAACGAACAGGCCGGTATCCTCGACGAGGCTACCGACGAGGCTGATGTGGACCTTGCTTCGCAAGCATTCCAGATATGGAGCCGAGCCATCCGCGAGCATCCACAACTGGCCACAAAAATACCCACGCTCACCAATATGAGCTACTCCACACAAGCCACAGCCATTCCCAGCCAAGAAGGCGTCATCACCTACACACGCACGGCCAATGGTTTTGACGTCTTGACGTGGCTCGACCATCAGGGAAATCTTATCACTCAGTCACAACAAAAGATACTTCAAGCTTTGGCTTGCGAATACTCTACCCCAGCAGAGGAGCATCTCGAAGACCATCTCGACCTCGTGGGGAAAGCTGTTGATATCGTAAATAGCCAATCCACCAGTTCTCCTACTGGCGCTTTAGGAAATCGTATGAGCGTACGTGCTCGTCTCTATACTCTGCTTTACGACTATAGCACTCGTCCCGTTGACCTATTCCTTACACTCGAACTCCAAGATGAAATAAAAGCCACCATAGATGACTTAAGCCGCTATACTCTCATGGACAATGCTAGGAAATCCATAGGGAGGATGATGCGTAGCAGAGGCCACCGAGGTGCTGACGACCTCGTAAACTACGTTTTGGAGCTTCGCCGCAACAACGAGCTCTTCATTATTATCGACGATGAAGCCACCGAGCAGCGCGACTGTCAGATAATCTGCTCCATGGGCCTTCGTCATCGTCCCAATCCATAATCCTCCACACCTTAAATTCATCATTCCAAATTAATCACTCCACTGCTATGACACGCGCTGAATTTTTTCGTCATCTACAGCAACGCGACTACCGCACGCTCTTTGTGAGCCAAATGGGGTGGAATCGCCCCTCGGGCAATACCGTCCTGCCTATCATCACGCTTGATGAGCGAAGCTATGAATACAAGATAGTGGCCCATCGCGAGAGTTTCTTGGTGCTTCACGCTGAGGTCGACGAGTTGCCCACCGCTTCCATGGGGCGTCGTCTGGATGCCAAGCTGCGTCCCTCGGCCACCACTGGATATCTTGCCATTTATTCACTGAAAGGCAATCCAAGCCATCAGCTATGGCTCGTGCCAGTGAAGAATGTTGACCGACGCGACTTGGTGGCCGTGGAGTATGACAGCGAGGACAAGACCGACTTCCTTTTCTCCAAGATTGAAGAGCTGACCTTCGGCTTCGATGAGCGGCTGACGAATGTCGACGTGAATCAGCGGGTGCATCATGCCTTTGCCCTCAACTCGGAGCGTGTCACCAAGAGTTTCTACGACGGTTTCCGCAAGCAGCACAAGGCGTTTACGGCCCTCATCACCGGCATCAACGACGCCGTGGCAGCCAAGGACAACCGCCAGAAGCAATGGTATGCTTCAGTGATGCTCAATCGCTTGATGTTTTGCTACTTTATCCAGAAGAAGGGCTTTCTTGATGGGAATCCCAACTACCTGCGTGACCAGTTGGCGAAGTGTCAAGAGGAGCGCGGCGTTGACCGTTTCTATCAGACCTTCTACCGTTCATTCCTGCGCCATCTCTTTTCCGATGGTCTCAACTCCCCGCGTCACGACCGCGACTTTGAGCGCAAGTATGGCCAAATACCTTACTTGAACGGAGGTATGTTTGACACTCACCCGCTGGAGCAGGAGTTTCCAGATATTGACATTGCCGATGAAGCCTTCGACCAACTTTTTGAATTTTTCGACCGCTGGCGCTGGCATCTTGACACCCGCATCGAGGCCTCGGGCCGCGACATCAATCCCGACGTGATTGGCTACATCTTTGAGCAGTATATCAACGACCGCGCTGAGATGGGAGCTTACTACACCAAAGAAGATATCACCGAATATATCAGCCGCTCCACTATCCTGCCTTTCATCTTTGACAAGGTGAAACGCACTTCACAGTCAATGGGGCGACTCTTTGAGCCTGACGGATGGGTATGGCAACAGTTTAGCCAAAGCGGCGAGCGATATATCTTCGACGCCGTGAAGAAAGGCTATACCCCAACATGGAGAGAAGAGATACCTGAGAATATTGCCATCGGCCTCGACACCTCAACGCCTGGGCTCTTGGAGCGCCGCAAGGACTGGAACACACGCACGCCTGAGCGCTGGGCGCTCCCCACTGAGATATGGCGCGAGACCATCGAGCGCCTGCAGCGCTGCGACGACATCTTGCAGAAGATACTCAGCGGAGAGATACATGAGATCAACGACTTTATCACCTACAATCTCGATATACGTCAGTTTGCCTCGGATATAGTGAATCATCCTGAAGCGCCATTATCGCTTATCTTCAACTTTTACGACGCGCTACGCTCGGTGACTATCCTTGACCCAACTTGTGGCTCCGGGGCCTTCCTATTTGCTGCCATGAACATCCTGGAGCCGCTTTACTACGACTGCATCACGCGCCTTCAGGAAAGCCGCTCACAAATGCCAGCAGTGAAGAAAGCCCTCGAAGAGATTACTGCCAAGTACCGCTCCAATATCCACTACTTCATCTACAAGTCGATTATCCTGCGCAATCTCTACGGAGTTGATATCATGGCCGAGGCCACAGAGATAGCCAAGCTTCGTCTGTTCCTTAAGATGGTGGCAGTGGTCGATGTTGACTATTATGCGCCCAATATAGGTCTTGACCCTCTCCCCGACATCGACTTCAATATCCGTTGCGGCAATACCTTAGTGGGATACGCCAACGCAGCTGAGATTGAGCGCGACCTTTCGAATAATGGCGGTAACTGGGAAGTAATGCTTGCCAATGACGAATTGAAAGAAAAGATAAGGTTGGAGATGGAGAAGGTAGCGCAGGCCTACAAAATCTTCCGTCAAGCCCAGCTCTCTGACTACACCGACAATCTTGACGAGTTTAAGCAAGCCAAGCGCGAACTTGACCAGCGTCTTCATGCCCTCAACCAGATTCTTAACCTGCGCCTCTACGCTGCCACGCGAGATACCAGCAACGACCAAGATTTGAATCTCTTGTTGACAACGCCCGAATACAAGCAATGGGAGACCTCCCATCAGCCCTTTCATTGGATAGCCGAATACTATTCCATTATCGCAGGCAATGGCGGCTTCGATGTCATTATCGGCAATCCACCTTATGTAGAGTATAAACCATCTAAAAGTTCCTATAAAGTTAGAACCGCAAATACTAAAACTAATCTATATGCACTATGTTTGATTCGAACGACTTATTTAATCGGAAATTTGTCCTCTCTTGGAATGATTGTTTTGCTATCTCTTACAAGTACCCCACGCATGAATGGGATTCTTGCAATTATTAATCAAGAATTCCAAACCAAGTATTACTCCCATTATGAAGGGACATCAAATCCAGGCATTCTTTTTGAAGGGGTAAAGGCCCAACTCTGTATAGTATTAGCTCGTAAACAAGGTGTTCCCGAAACTAAAACGACTCATTACAATCGCTTTTACTCAGTGGAACGTCCATTTTTGTTTTCCAAGATTAAATATATACATAACCACGAAACTGGGAAAATAGCAAAGACTTCAGACCCTTTACTATTCAAAATAGTAAAAAAGATACCTCCTCTTAAACAAGAATTATCCAATAATGTCCCTCTCTATTATCGCAATATGGGGAATTTCTTTTGGAAGATTGCCACAGATGTTCCTCCTCTATATGAAAAAGCAGGGAAAATAGAAGAGTCTAAAACAGTAAGCCAAATAACGTATCACGACATCTTTACTCGTGACTTTTATATCTGTTTATATAATAGTACATTGTTCTTCATGATTTGGAATGCCTACTCTGATTGCTATCATTTAAATGTATCCAATTTTAATATAGGGGAACCTCTAGATTTTCATAAAGAAATTTGGGAGAAACTACGTTCTAAACTTCTTTCCTCCTATTATCGAAATGGTTACATACAAACTGAGAACCGTAAAGATGGTATTTGCAGATACTTTAGATTTTTCCCCTCTAAGTCCAAAGCTATCATCGACGAGATAGACAAGGTGCTAGCGAAGCACTATGGGTTTACGGAGGAGGAGCTCGACTTTATCATCAACTACGACATAAAATATCGCATGGGCGACGAGCTCAACGCCGACGAAGAGAATGATTGACCTAAAATTATTAACTCTTTTTAATCCTCTATTTTAAGCAATCTCTTTGTTATTTTATTGAGAAGATGTACCTTTGCATTAACTTAAAAACCCGTTTGAGTTGAACGGCTACGTTGACCGTAGTTCACTTGTGTAGACTCAAAAGGGTTTTTTATTTCTATTAATCATGTACTACTTATATTTAGACGAAAGCGATAAAACAGGGATTTACTTCTCTAATTTCTTTGGAGGTAGCTTAATCGCCTCACAAGACCTAGAGGAATTCATCTCTCGTATTTCTTCGATTGTAAAACGATGTAATTTACAAAACGAAATGATAATTGGGAGATGGTCTACAGACATTGGAGATTTAAACCATACAACTCAATTGAAGATAAAAACTTAGCCAAGCATCAATAAAGATGATTAAGCCGGTGTATTTAGGGAATCAAGAGTTGCTGAGCCGAGAGCTGGTGGGATTCTTTGCCTCGCGTCATGTTGCGCCGGGGTCGGTATTGCCTACGCTCGACTGGGCCAGAGAAGTGGCTCCGCGTGAGGATGTGGCCATCGTCAGCGGTTTTCAGTCGGCGATGGAGCGGGAGGTGTTGGAGGTAGCTCTGAGACGTGGCCTATGCGGCGTCATCGTCGTGCTCAACCGCTCCATCTATCGGCAGCCACCAGCACAATGGGCAGCGGCTTTTGCCGCAGGCCGCGTGCTCTTCATATCCCTGCAAGGCGCTACAGTCCGTATGCCTTCCAAAGAGAATGCCCAGCGTCGCAACGCCTTTATCGCCTCTCTGGCCACCAGCCTCGTTTTCTGCTCCGTCGGCCCCACCTCCTCCCTCTATCCCCTCCTGGCCCACTGGCGTCCTCTCAAGCCCACACAAATGCTGTGAATCCCCGTTTTTGCAGTAGGTGTAAAAAACTTTTTTTGTCTCTCTTGACAGGAATCCTGATTATTTATCGTATCTTTGCCGCAGTGTATACACAGGATGCTCTACGACCCACGGTCGGAAAGCAAGTTGTATAGTGCTAACATCTCTCCACAATAATCTTATCACAACACCTATAATCCCTTTCAAACGTCACATGAGAAACTCTTTCTTCTGCCTTGACTTCGCCGTCAACAGGGATCATCTTTGGAAGACCATCGACACTGCGCTAAGCTACAACCAGAAAGGCTGTATCAACGTGGTAGACGGTGTGGTGCTGACCACCGCACACCGCCAGCCCGACTATCTGAAGCTCTTGCGGAAGAGCCTCTTGTCGATCTGCGACAGCAGTTATCTACAGCTTTATATCCGTGCACTCCACAACCAAACGATTGAGCATTACACGGGCTCTGACGCGCTGGCCGACGCCGTGAGCAGTCGGCGCTACAAGATGATGTTTGTGGGAGGCTCCGAAGAAATGCACGACGGCCTATATCGCAACCTCTCCCGTCTCAACCCCTCGATAAAGCGTAGCCACTTCTATGCGCCTCCGCAAGCGGCGGTGGACAGCTTTGACTATCGGGCCATAGCCTCGCTCATCAATCGCCAACGCCCCGACTTGATATGGGTGTCGATGGGCGCTCCCAAGCAGGAGCGCTTCATGCACCTCCTGCTGCCTCACATCCATAAGGGTGTGATAATCCCCGTGGGGGCAGCATTCAAGTTTCTCGGCGATGGACCCGTAAAGCGCGCTCCCGAGTGGATGATAAGCCTCCGCCTGGAGTTTCTTTACCGAGCGCTTACGGAGCCACGCAAGCAAATACCTCGCTGCTGGGACATCCTCTCGTCCCTCCCCTCGCTACTACTCAAGGAGTATCGCCTCACGCGCCAAGCTAAGGACCACCAGCCCCGCCAAGAATCCTCGGGCAAGGTGGATTATACATAAAGAAAGAGAGGCCGTTCCCTCAACGGAAAACGGCCTCTCTCTCTTTTCTTAGGAGTGGAGCTGGAGGAACCAGAACCTTAGGGAATTATAAGAATTTTCGAGGAAGGAGAGTTTTAGTTAAGTATGCAATTTTGCAACTACTTAGAATTTTATAAAGAAATACGAGGAAATTTGCAGAAGTCAAAAAGTGTCAGTAATTTTGTCAGTAGAAATTTTTACTGACACTCAACCGACACCAACAATGACAACCAGCTACTATTTAGAGAGCAAGGCCGACCGCCACGGCCACAAGCCTATCTCGGTAAGCATATCTTCATGCGGAGCGAGATTCAGGGCGACAATCGGCGCGAAGATAGACCCCGACAAGTGGAGCGAGAAGAAGCAGCGACCCAAGAAGGGCGCAGCCAACAAGGCCGAGATAGACGCAGCGATAGATAGGATTAACGCGCACTTCAACGACTACGAGAAGGCCTGGGATTTTGAGAACGAGAAGAGGGAAAAGAAAGATAGGAAGCCTATCACCTCGGACGACCTCAGGCAGGAATGGCGCAAGGCCTTCTCCCGCAAAGGCCCAAAGGAAGAGCGAGCCGAGGAAAAGCAGGCACCCCTGACGATGAATGAGGCACTCGCCCTCTTCATCGCCGACCAGAGCAACGACAAGAACTGGACCGTCGGCACCCGCAGGAAGTTCGACCAGCTTCGCACCAACCTTTCGGACTGCTTCAAGAACGCCAGCTTGGACGCGCTCGACAAGAAAGGATTGACGCGCTTCGCAGCCTTCCTGCGCGACAAGATGCAGTACAAGAACACAACAACATCGAAGCGGCTGCGCCTGCTCAAATGGTTCCTCAGATGGGCGACCGCCAACGGACACCTACAGAACACGGACTTCGCCGCCTTCAACCCCAAGTTTACCACCGCCGCCAAGAAGGTAGTCTTCCTCGAATGGGACGAGTTGATGAGGACGTTCGACTTCGAGATTCCAGACAACGGCACCGAACTGGAGTTGAGGGACTGCAGCGGCAATCTTTACAAGAAGGTAGTACATGACGCAGCGGCAATCAGGAGGAGCCGCGACATCTTCTGCTTCTGTGCCACAACGTCGCTGCGGTTCTCCGACGCGATAAACCTCAAATGGGCGAACATAGACCTCGTGGCGAACTCGTTCACGATAACGACCCAGAAGACCGCCGACACGATTATTATCGACCTCAACAAGCACTCCATGAGAATCCTCGAAAAGTATCGCCAGCAGGATAACGGCGGATTCGTATTCCCCTCGATATCCAACCAGCGAATGAACATCTACCTAAAAGATCTCTTCGAGATGATAGGCCTCAACCAGCCTATAACGGACACTTACTATATCGGGAGCCAACGCCACGACGACACGCGCCCCAAGTATGAGTTTATCGGCACCCACACCGCCAGAAGGACCTTCATCTGCAACGCCCTGATGCTCGGAATCCCCTGCGACATCGTGATGAAGTGGACTGGCCACTCCGACTACAAGGCCATGAAGCCTTATATAGCGATAGCCGACAGTGCAAAAAGAAACGCCATGAGCCTATTCGACAAGCTATGAAAAGGACGGTAAGAGATTACATCCGTGGACTTGACTCCGCGATTCGGGACTGCTTCCTATTTTTTGAGAAGGGAGCAATCCCCGCCGACTTCAGCACCTCGGGACTCGGCAGAGATTACGGCATTCACTTTGAGTATGCAAGCGAGATAGACAAAGATATAGAACGACTTCGAGGAAATGAAGTTTTGCTGAGGCGGTACCTCTACTCGCTGATACTCCCCTTCGAGGCAAATCCAATCTTGGGATATTTAGATTCTTTAGAATTCGTAGTGGAGAGGCCCTTCGCCGCAGTCCCTCCTATTGCGCCAAAGTGCTGCCTGCCACAAAAGGGCGTTTTCAAGGAGGCCAGCAGGATATTAGCAGAGCAAGACGAGGGCGAGCGGGATTCCACGCCAGCACCCAGCGGCAACCCAAGAAACATTGCGAACACCCTCTCCTGCTGCGCAGGCGAAGTTTTCATGTACGCTAATATGATTGATGGGATAATGCTTGAATATGGGATAGACTTTGCGGAGATTCAGGAGGACTGCGGAATCTGGTTGAAACCAAAAGGCAGAATGATAGACCTCGACAAAAGAGCCAGCGACCTCCAGTGTTTCGACGAGTGGAACAAGACACTGGCGGAGAACAGCCTCAGGAAACTCCCAAGATTCAAATCCGAGCCATCCGAAGCAGCCAACACACCGAAGGCACCTCGGAAGAGGACAATCCCCTTTGAGAGTTTAATTATCGAAAACAAAGAACGGATATTAAAGGAGCTGCATTCGCTGATTGACAAGAGAAAAGGCGTTAAGGCAATCATAATAATTTACTGCGCCTGGGAGATGGGCGTTATATCCAAACCGAGTTCAACGCAGGCTTTAGAAGAATTCCCCCATATAGGAGGAAATACTCTTTATAACCGCTATATGAACAATCCCCGAGCATTCCACACGAAAGACTTGGAAGCCACAAAGGGACTTCTTGAGAAAGTCCTGGGAGTGAAAAATAGTTAGTAGTCGAAAGTGGCAAAAAGTGGCCGACCACTTTCGACCACTTTTTACCACTTCATTTATTTCCCTAAAAGTCTTCATATTTCCTAACTTTGCCGTGTAAAGGATTAAAAACATCGCTTATATCCTTTGCATGGATTTTTTATAAACACAAACTTTAAACCGAATGGCAACTGAAACAAAAATGGTCGTAATGACCCAAGAAGAACTCAGAGAACTCCTCGACGACGTGGCAAGACGAGCAGCCACGAAGGATGAGGCAGAGAGAGAGAAGACCGTCAGCTTCTCCACCTCAGACAAGGAGTATGTATACGGACTTCGAGGAATAGCCAACCTATTCGGCATATCCAACAAGACCGCCCAGACGTGGAAGAAGACCTTCCTCGCCGCAGCCGTAACCCAACGAGGGAAGACCATCATAACAGACGTTGAGATGGCCCGCCGCTTGTTCGCCCAGCGTTAAACACACACCCAACCAACACTCGCTATGAACTTCAAAACTGACACTGCCAACACCGCCAGCCGAACCGATGGCTGCGGCTCCATGAAGACCTCGGCCACGCCAATAGTCATAGCCGCGAAGCTGACCAAGCTTCAGGTAGCGACGCTTTGCGTATTATGGGACGGAAGGCCCCACTTCGCGCTGGAGATCTCCAACCGTCTACGCTGCGATTCGCGCAGTATCATTCGCTACCTACGCAATGCAGGCTACTCGATACACGACCGCTGGACCAAGCAGAGGAACGGCAGACGCGCCAAGATTTACTGGATAAACCTCAGCAGGCCACTCGCCGAACCGTCGACCAGATGAGGATTCGACGCACAGTTTTACACAAACTCTTATTTGGTATTCATGAGCAATTCTAATAAAGCTAAAAAGGAAAAAAAGTCGTATTCCATCAAGAACGGCGTAGTGGTCAGAGACAACTTCTGCTTCTATCGCTCCTTCTACGAAACGATAGAAGAGATACCCCAGCCAGAAGAAAGGGCGATGGCTTACAAGCTGGTGTGCGAATATTCGCTGAACGGCACCGCGCCCGACCTCGGCAGTCTTCCTTTCGGCGTAAGAATGGCGATGAGGGCCTTCGACTACATCCTTTCGGAATCCTACTCTAACTGGCGTAACGGAGTAAAGGGAGCGCCTTTCGGAGTGTTAGGAGGCAACCCCAACTTAAAAGCCAATGAATCAAGAGGGGACCCCCCCCCAGCCCGCCCCCCGCCCCCCCCGGCCCGTGCGGGGGGGGGCTCCCCCCCATGTTGACCCGG
>JAJBVL010000011.1 GCA_020859845.1 Bacteroidales bacterium | reverse complement strand
TATTAATTATTAATTATTTAAACCTTGTTAGGGAAAATTTCTCCGGACAGCAGTGCACTAAATTAGAAGATTTTCTGCGTAGCTGAGCCAAGGCTCCGCTGCACAAAACTATTCTAATAGTTAAGAGAGGTTAAAGAAGAGGATGTGTGCTTGACGATTAAAATAGTTTATATACCTTTGCGGCAAAACTATTAAAATAGTCAACACGCGATGAGAAAACCAAGCGCCAAAGACCAACTGACTCCCAAGGAGGAGGAGTTGATGCAGCTACTCTGGGCCAACGCCCCCTTGCTGCTGTCAAAGATTGTGGAACTCTACCCCGAGCCTCGTCCCCACGCCAATACGGTGGCCACCGTGATACGACGTCTTGAGGCCAAGGGGTTCGTGAGCCACAACGTAGTGAGCGGCAACTTCGAATACTATGCCGTGGCTCGAATGGAGGACTTCCGTCGCCGCAGCTTAGGCCAACTAATCAAGAGCTACTTCAGTGGAAGCTATTTCGGCGCTGTTTCGGCGCTGGTCAACGACGACTGCCTCTCCGAAGAAGAGTTTCACGAACTCATGGAGATGGTAGAGCAAAAACGCCGTGAACGCGATAACAACCCTAATAACTCCAACAACTCCAACAACAATGGGTGAACTTCTGGCATACACGCTTAAAAGCGGCATAGTGCTGCTGGCACTTTATTTGGCCTATCGACTGTGGCTCTCGGGCGAAAAGCAACATGCCATGAACCGCTGTATACTTATGGGTATCTATGCGGTGTCGTTTGGATTGTTTCCTTTATTGAGCCTCTGCCATTCGGGCCATCCCGACGCATTCACCCACCCAATCACTATAATAGAGGTGAAAGCAGATGTCAATACCACCACTCCTTCCATCTGGCCTATTTACTTGATATGGGTTTACGTAGCTGGCATGGCAGTCGTGACATTCAACACGCTCTTCGTTGCAGCCAAGATAATGTGGCTCATCCAGCGGAGCGAGAAGCGCCCTTATGGGAGGTTTACGCTGGTGGTGACCAATCGGCCGGACATCACCCCTTTCAGTTGGCTCCACTATATGGTGATGAGCCGCAAGGACTTTGAGGAGGATGGCTCAGTGATTGCCAACCACGAGCTGCAACACCTCAGAAGCTGGCATTGGGTTGACTTAGTGATAGCCCAAGTGGTGATAATTCTCGAATGGTGGAATCCCGCCGCGTGGCTCATGCGCCGTGAGGTGATGGCCAACCATGAATATCAAGCCGATATGGGTGTACTCGACTCTGGCATGGACCTCATCTCTTATCAACAATTGCTTATAAGAAAGGCTGTCGGTGCGCGATTCCCGTCACTGACCGACAGCCTCAATCATAGCTCACTTAAAAATCGTTTCACCATGATGTATTCTAAGCATCCCGGGCGAGGCCGCAGGTTGCGGGCGCTCGTCCTCGTGCCAGCCTTGCTGCTGGCCCTCGCGGTGGTATCTACTCCGCAAGTCAACGCTGCCCTTTCTGCCATCAGAAGCACCCCGGCTCTCGCCGACAAAGTTACAGAAAATACTGCTTCTGACCAAGACAAGGTTGTAAACGCAGTATTCGTTAAGAATGAGGGCTCGGTGATAGTCACTCTTACAGTGGACTGTCCTACCCAATCGATGAATGTCGCTGACGCCAAGCTCTTTATTGGCGACAAAGAATACAGCGCGAAAATCATGTCGTCGACTATGGCGGACGGCGACGCTATGATAATGTGTACCTTCCCTACCGATGAGCCTATAGACAATGCTCGTATGACGGTTAAAGTCAACAACCAGACCATCACCGTCAACGCCAACCAAAGCGACCGGGTCGGCAATAATACTAAGACAATCACTTTGGTAAACGGGGCCTCATCAACCACGCCTCCTGTAGGAGTAAAGGTTTACCTCAACGACAAAGAAATCACCTGGGACGATATGAACGCCATCGACCAAGACGAGATAGAAAACGTAGTGGTCGACAAGGGCTCCACCCCCACCGTAATCCATATCTTTACCAAGAAATAGTCCATCTCCCCTAAAGGACAGCTTTTTCACTGCAAACCAAAAGTCGCGCCGACCGAGAGGCCGGCGCGATGCATAAAGGCGCATCTTTTAGCTTCCTCAAAATGATTGTCATTGCTGACTACACATTTTGCATTTTCTACTATAGAAGCCGAGATACCACCTCTTGATATTCATTGAAAAAGTTTTATTACTTGTCCTTCACCTTGCCGTAGATGATGACGTTGTTGCCCTCCATATTGATGCCGTCGGTGAGGCCTCTCATTCGGGCTATTTGCTCGTCAGTGAGATTCTTATTGGTGGAGATAGTCTCATCGATAAGGTCGGCAAGGTCGCCAGGCTCCACGCAGTAGACAAAATACCCTGTGGAGAGCAGATGGACATATCCCTTGAAGCCAAGGCCTCCGAGCTCTTCAATCACGAAGTCGACTTGGCAACCTCTAAGCGATTTCTTGTCGAGGAGGATAAGGTCGTTGGGGTTGAGAATATAATTGCTGCCTTGGTCCTCCCGACCAAACATTGTCACGATGTAATACCCTGGCAGCTCGGTGAAGGAGTGATAGCCTATACCTTTACCCTCCACAGGCTTAACAGTAAGCACCGGCTGAAAACCGCCATCTGGGGTGAAGTGATAAAGGGAGTCTATTTTGTTGGTCACGTTGAAGGTATAGACATTGAAGCCCTTCCCGCCAGCATTTCTTCCGGCGTAAATCTCATTGGAGAAGTCGGGCTCCACACTTGTCGCCTGCGAACGCCATTCGTCTATCTTGTTGCCTTCAAAATCCTGTCGCCAAGCAGCGGGAGTGTCTTCTTGTACCCACTTCATATCAATCACAGTCAGAGTGTCGCCATCCACGAAAAACTTGCCTTTATGGACGGTGTAAGGCAGCGGGATGCGACGCTGGAAGCCTCCTTGAAGGTCATACTCCGAAATGAAGGAGGCATTGCCCATTCCCAGCAGATACACCCTCCCCTTCTTCTCATCAATCTGAGCGCAATAAGCAGCAAAGGGATACTCCTCTGGGCCTTCGCCCACACGGCCAATGTCGGAGATAAAGCGTCCCTTCTTGTCGAAGAGCTTAAATCCACGCTCCGTCTTATACCCTATATAGTTTGGACTTATCGTGGCCCAGCCATCGCCAACCAGAGCCTCAGGCGATGAGCTGGCGAGCTGGAGGATGTTGATGCCCTCTACAAGACTATCGATAGGAAAGGTGAGAGCATCGCTCACCTTCCCTAAATCCAACACTGTCAGCGCCCCTGAAGGGAGCTCTTCTGTAAAAGCGATTACTGGCTGATCGTCAAGCGACACGCCCTTTTGGGCCGTCTGCTTGTCGCCACACGAGGAGAGAGCGGCTGCTACAATGGCAATGCCTAGAAGTCTTTTCATGAAAATGAAATTTATAGTTAATGCAAATGTTAAGAGAAAGCAAAATTACATATTCTCCCCCCCCCTCACAAATTTTTCAGCATAAAAATTCGCTTCAGAAGAAAAATCACAGCGACAGCTCCGAGCGAAGATCCCTTGGCAACCTCTTAACCACCTCTTCAAAAGAATGAAAGATAAGCTCGTGGGGCTATCTCCTCTATCATGATTTCTTGAAGAAACGGCTGCGCCACATGGTGTAGGCCGTCAAAACAAAGCCGAATATCAACCCTGTAAAGACAGTCTCTTTAAGAGGAGTGACATTTTCGGCATCAAATACTGTCTGCATTACCCACATAAGGAAGCAGAACACCACGGCGACTGCCAGCGAAGTCAACACATATACCAGAATCTTTTTAGCCATAAATATCACTTTTTGGAATATACGCAAAAATAACAACTCGTAATGACAAAATCAAGCATTTTTGTCGGATTTTGTCATTACGAGTTGATTTTTGTGCAAAGTCGGGGCCTACCAGCCGTTGTAGTGGATGCGCTCGGGTTTCCACTTGTCGAGGGGTTTGCGATCGCGAGCAGGATGGCCTACGACCACTAGGCAAAGCGGTGTGATATTGGCAGGCAGATTGAGCAGGCGTCGGAAGAAGTCTTCACGCTCCTGCATGGGAGCTATGCCTGTCCATACGGCACCGAGGCCTAGATTGCGTGCTTCAAGTAGGATGTTCTCGGTGGCTGCCGAGCAGTCTTGCACCCAAAACTCACTTTCCCGTCCCGGCAACGCCAGCTCCAAGTCGCCGCAGACGAGGATGGCCATCGGCGCGTGGCGCGCCATCTTCATATACTGCTCAGCGTCGGCAATCCGGCCCAAGATTTCATGATCGTTGACTACCACAAACTGCCAAGGCTGACGATTGCAGGCCGAGGGCGCTGCCATAGCAGCACGCAGTAAGCGCTCACACTGCTCGGGGGTTATAGCCTCGTCGGTATACTCTCTCACCGACACTCGCTCCAGAATGATATCTTTCTCATTGTCCATGATGCTCACATTAAGAGAATTTGTTATATTTGTAGTTCCAACAATCTACCCTTACCATGGGTTTAAAGAGCAAGTGTTACCTTTTCCAAGATGCGGAAATTTATTATTACTGGCGATGGCGAGCTGAGGCTCGGCGACGTCAACATGCACAAAGACCTCCTGCAGCCTGGCGAGACATGCATTGGAGGCGGATACTACGAGTGGGACTACGTGGGAGCTCGGTTGCTGCTCGACGGGAAGTCGTATGACTTCGGGCGTCCCAGATGGCATCTTGTCGATGCAGTCCGTGTGCCCAAAGTTTACGAGGGATTCACCATCTGCTGGGAGGGGGAACCCATCACCCAATGGACGAAGGTTGTCTACGAATAACGCCCGTTTAATACTTTCTGACCTTGATAGAGGGGTTCACCTTCAAGAGAGCCTCTATAAATCCCTGCTCATCCTCGGGCGACACATAAGTGCGTTTATATTTCCCATAGGCAATCTCCAGGCGCTGCAAAGAAGCAGCCCCGCCAGACGACAAGACGTTGTTGCACGAGCGGATCGACTTGATGGAACCTATATCAATGGACATCGACATAAAGCTCTTAATGATTAATCGCACCCCCACTATACGATACCTTAATCCATATGTGCTTTCATAAAGGAGCCACACCACCACAATAGTCATTATGGGACCTACCACATGCAAGTGTGGAAGAAAACATGTGGCTACCATTAATGCCACAACGATTGCCATAAATATCTTATAGGCTCTATCTACTCTCGGGAGAAATATCTTATCCATGGGGGATTATTCTGAGGTTGTCGTCTTAGAAGAGGTGCCAAAATGAGAAGCTCGGTAGGCCTCAGGGGAACACCCATACTGACGACGAAAAAGATGGTTGAAATGTGGGATACTCTGGAATCCACACGTCCAAGCTATCTCGCTTACTGGCGAGGTATGCGAAGAAAGCAGCGCAGCCACACGTTGAAGGCGATACTGGTTAAGGGCTGTAATAAAAGTAAGGCTTGTGGCCCGCTTATGCCATGTGCAAAAGGACGAACGACTCATACCAACATGCGCTGCCGCTTCATCAACACGTACACGGCGCACAAAGTTGCAGGCCATCCACGCCTCAAGCGACTGTATTCGCTGCTGGTCAGCATTAGGCTCGTGCCACGAAGTTCTATGGCTGTCTCCAGTAGCCGCCAGCATAATAATTCTGGAAAGCATCCCTACACGCTTTTCTTGAGAAGATGTCCTCATCTTTATCATCAAACTGCGCATCTCGTCGGCTGCTTCTCCAACAAATATTCTTGAATCGGGATCAGAAAGCAACACCTCTACCTCCAGTTCTGGGAAAGCCAAGGCGAGCCCCTGAAGGAATGATGTGGGAAATTGAATGGTGATGTTGACAATATGGCCTTCCCTATCCACACATGAAGAATCAAATTCCCAGCAGTGAGGCATCTTAGGACCCACAAGCACCACCTCTTCTAAAGAGAACGCCGTGGTAGAGGAGCCGAGTGTGCGCCGCCCTCGCCCATAGAGTACGGTGCTTATCTCCCATTCGTCGTGGCTATGGAGAGGTATTTGTGCGTGTGGAGCTACAGCCACATACATATAATTGTAAGCGCTACTTTTCATATCATCGGCAAATATACGACAACAATTTCAGACAATCCATAAATCAGTCTCTCTTTTTTCACTCTAATTTTGTCCTAACAAATTATTCATTATACACTCTCTCAATGACCCCTGACACTTATTTGGCTTCCAAGCCGAGATATGAGATCCTCGATGGCCTACGCGGCGTGGCCGCAATGCTTGTAGTGGCTTTCCACTTGTTTGAGACGTATTCACCAGGCCCTTCGGAGCAGATAATCAACCATGGCTACCTGGCGGTTGACTTCTTCTTCGCTCTATCGGGCTATGTGATAGGCTATGCCTACGACGACCGATTCAAGAAGATGGGCACATGGGGGTTCTTCAAACGCCGTATCATTCGCCTTCACCCCATGGTGATCATGGGCACGCTGATTGGCGCTGCGCTGTTTTATTTCGGCGACGCTCCAGGGTTTGAGCTTGTAGGCCAGACGTCGGTCGACACAATGCTGATGGTGGCTCTGCTTGGATGCTGCATGTTGCCGCTGACGCCTGCGCTCGACATCCGTGGCTGGCAAGAGGTCAATCCTCTCAACGGCGCTGCTTGGTCGTTGATGTGGGAATATGTGGCCAATATCCTCTATGCCCTGTTTATACGGCGCCTGTCGCGCATAGGCCTGATAATCTTCGTAGGGCTCTCAGCCTTCCTTACTATCGATGTGGCCATGAACATCGACACTTGGGGCCTCCTCAAGGCTCGAGAATGGGCCGCTTTCACACTCATCGGAGGCTTTGGCCTGTCGGCCGACCAGATCTACATCGGCATCTCGCGCCTCCTCTTCCCCTTCTTTGCCGGCTTGCTGCTGTCGCGCATTGGCTGGAAACTCAACGTGAGGGGTGGTTTCTGGTGGTGTTCGGTAATCGTGGCTGTGGTCCTCGCATGGCCTTGCGTGGGGCGTGAAGAGTTTGGATGGGTCAACGGCCTTTACTGCACCATTGCCGTCATCGCTGTCTTCCCATTCATCCTCGTGATGGGCGCTGGAAGCCAGACCACCGACCGACGCACCACGGCATGGTGCCGGTGGCTCGGAGCCATTAGTTATCCCCTGTATATCACCCACTATCCGTGGATCTATCTACAGATGAAGTGGGCAGCCGACCATAAAGACCTCCCTGTGGCCACCCATGTGGCGGTGGCTGTCAGCATCTTCTTCTTGGTGATTGGTATTGCTTGGGCGTCGCTTAAGCTCTACGACGAGCCAGTCCGCGAATGGCTGCGCCAGCACTGGCACTCGGCCAGCAAGGCTTGGAAATCCTCAGGCAGCGGCGAAGTGAAGGTCATCTCTTGACCTGTAGAGGGATGGCTCAGTGTGAGGCTCCCGGCATGAAGTGCCTGCCGAGGACATAGAGCCAAGCAATTGTCCACCCACGCTCTAAAGGCCTCTGAAGGCTCTTCGGCCCAAATCTTTCGGCCTCCATATATACGGTCGCCAAAGAGAGGATGGCCGATGTGGCGCATATGGGCCCGGATCTGATGGTGCCGCCCTGTCAGGAGCTCACACTCTACGAGGGTCAACGCTCCATAGCGTTCAAGCACCTTATAAGCTGTCAAAGCTTCCTTCCCTACCCCGCTACCGGCTGGAAACACCCCCATAGCGCTGCGCCGCTTGGAGACGCGGCCTATGTTGGCCTCTATTGTCCCAAAGTCGTCGGGGAGGTTACCCCACACCACAGCTGTGTATCGGCGCTTTAAAGAATGCTCCTCGGCTTGTCGACATAGGGCAGCGCAGGCCTCGGGGGTCTTGGCCAGCACAACGAGGCCGCTCGTGTCGTGGTCAAGTCGATGCACTGGTAGGCCATCCGCCTCCTCCACCAAAGTATCCCCCGAATGGCCACGCCCAGGATGCATAGCCAGCCCTGCCGGCTTATCGACCACCAGCATCTCTTGATCCTCGTATACCACCATATAGGGATGAGGATTATGCATGACACACAAATTTAAAATTCTGCACGTGGTGAAAGCCTTCGTATTCAAAGGCCGTGAGTTCCACAGGTATAAAAGGGTGATTGAGGAGTATCCAGCGCGTCATGGCTCCTCGGCACATCTTGGCGTAGATGGTGACATTCTTTTCTCTACCCGCCTCCTCTACTTTGAAATCGGGAGTGACCACAGTCACCGACTTAGCTACGCGACGCCAGTCGAAGAGGCGCTTAAACTCTGCGCTGGCCAGGTTGACCAGCACACCGTCGTCGGCCTTCACGCGTTGGATAAGATAGTCGGTGAGCCGTGGTTTCCAATAGTCAAACATAGATAAATGATCGGCAACTGGAAGCGAGACGTCGCCTTCGAGTCGATAAGGATTCACTTTGTCGAGTGGTCTTAAAAGTCCATAAAGGAAGGAGCCTATCAGTAGGTGGTCGTTGGCGTAGGCCAGTTCAGCATCGCTCATCGTCTCGGGAGCCAGCCGTTGAAACACCATTCCGTCGTAGCTGAACACAGCCGGACACAACGTATCGGGACTCCCGAAGTCGCGATAACGATGCCAATTCTCCAGGGCTATCTGCCTGTTGCATCTCAGCATCGTTATCAGCTCCTCAGGAGCATACCTCGCCAAATCAGCCGCCAGCTTTTGGGCCTCCTCCTGCCATAATGGCACGGTAAGGCCAGGAATCTCTCTTGGGACTTTCCCAGTCATTATCTTGGCGCAACCTATCAATATCTGCATAATGAAGATAATATTAATGTCACCTTCTAAAAAAGGCCTTAATCTAATCAAGTAGAAACAGCTTTTGCGGAGAAAACCAAAATTAGCAACTTTTGCAAAGACCTACAACTTTCTGAGCAAAAAAATGTACAAGCCATCTTCCTATCAAGTGGAATGCCGGGTAAGATTGGGCGGTAAATGACAGGGGAAGTCGCGTTAAAGGTTCAATAGCGTTTTGATGGCCTCAACGTATTGTTCAAACGCTGCTCGGCCTTTCTCGGTTACGTGGCAAGTGGTGCGTGTTTTCTTCCCGACAAATCCTTTCTCCACGTCGATGTAACCGGAGGTGGAAAGTTTGTCAAGTTGCACACTGAGGTTTCCAGCTGTGGAATTGGTCATTTCTTTGAGATAGGAGAAATCGGCCTCCTCCACATTCATAAGAATTGACATCACGGCCAACCTCAACTGAGAGTGCAGCAATGGGTCAAGTTCTTTCATTTCTTGCGATGGATTTTACAGTTGAGCACATGGCCGGGAATTATCATCATGGCAGCAAACGCGATGATGAACATGGGCATGTACCAATGTGCGGACAGAGTCACGCCTCCAGCAATACAACATGACGTGAACAAACCACACAATAGTCCGATAGCCCCACCTGCAATAAGTGAACGTTCGCACATTACCACCCCCTGCATTATTTCAGCAATGCTGACTATGACTAAGGGCAGCAACAGCATTGCGCTCCAACTGTCCTTGCCGCCGACGAGAAGAAAGCCTACACAGAGGAAGGTGAGCGCTATCGCACTGTAACCGACTATCGACCACAGCGCGTTGCAGAGGTTGTCAGCGTAGGTTGTGACCCCTCGCTTATCGCGACGCTTGCGAACCATTATCGGGGTAGCGATACCTCCGACAATCCAGATGAGGAACCAGAACCAGTTCATCGCGGGGTAATGGGTGATGGCCAGAAGTATCCACACGAGGGCGGCTACCGCAACAACGGTATAGCCCCATAGGAGAAGGATATTGCCGTCACCGAGGTAGTGGCGGTTTTTCGAGCGCTCTATCATCTCAGAGATGATAGCCATGCTCTCTTGAGAGCTGATGTTCTTTTCTTCCATGCTTTATATAGTGTAAGTGGTTTGCGTTATAAACCATTAAGGTCAAATAAACGTCGCTCGAACTGAACGACGCTGCAAAGTTATATCGGTTTATTTTATAAACCAAATTATTTTGCAAATATATTTTTTACAGGAAAACGAAAAAATTATAACTCACTGCATCAATTCAGTGTGATGTAGTGAGTTATAGTCCTTTAAAGAATTAGCAGGGGGTGAATTTATTTTAGCAGTTTGCGGTCGCCTCCCTGTTCGAGTATGCGCATTTGGTTGATAGCTATCTCGTTGAGCTTGATTAGACGCTCGTGCTGCGGCAGTCCTTGGTCGATGAGCACAGCGTTGAGGCTCTCCATATTGGAGAGGCAGATAAGCTCGTTGATGGTGGCGTAGTCGCGTATGTTGCCCTTCTTGTCAGGATTTTCCTCGCGCCACTGCTTGGCGGTCTTGCCGAACATTGCCACGTTGAGCACGTCGGCCTCGTTGGCGTAGACAATCGAGGCTTGTTGGGTGGTGATGGCCGGAGGTATCAAAGTGCCTCCATAGCGTCCTTTCTTCACTACGAGACCTATTGCCTTGGTTGCCTCAATCCATTCCGACACACTTAGCACGAAACTTGGCAACCCGGCCTGTATTCTAAAGTGGTCGAATTCGACCACTTTAAAATTGGGATTGTGAATTATCTCCCATGTGCCGAGAAACTCGATTGTATAGCGATTGCGTAACTAATTCTTGATGATGTCGGCAGCACGGCTTTCGCTCTCCTTAGCATTAGCCATGTCTGTGAGCGAAATATAATCTTGGTCATGGATATTGACGACCGTGATGTCAGTATGCTGTACGGTTATTTTTGCCATTGCAGTTTAATTATACCGATTTCGGTACGTTTGATTGCAAAGGTAACTAAAATCCCGAATATCAGAACCAATAACCCGTAAAATTTTTACTGTTCTCGAGCTTGGGAGAGGTGAACAGACAGCGGGTCAATGTTGGAAATCAGCGATGGGCAAAAAGGACTATGCCGACTACATGGCCTAATAGAAAAGGGTTACGGCTCGGCGGGCGGAGCGCGGCACGGCCTCGCGGACTATCTCCCGGCTCTGCGCCAGGGTGAGGGGCGCAAGCCTCTTTAATGCCTGCGCCACCTCCTTTTGTATTGCGGTTCTCGGTTTCATCGGTCAGAAGTCGAAAAGTGAGGGAGCCGCCGCAGCCTCGACCACCCGAAGAAACCTGGCTAAAACAGTCTTCCAGACCAGTTAGAATAGTGGTTCACCGGTTGTGATGTCAACATAGATGCCCGGTCGGAACTCCTCATTGTACTCGTTGAGCCACGGACGTTCCGTCGCGCTGTTCTGCGTGACCTCCCATTGTAGGGGTGTGAGCCTATGCCGCAGCTCCTCTTGCGTCGGTTTTACAAATTTCCTCATAAAGAAATAACCCTGAGAGAGGGAACAGTGTTTGGGTCATGTCGGGGTTTGGCCAGCTTATTTTGACGAAGAATAGGCGAAGTTAGCGAAGAGTGAGCTGAAACCGACGCTTGGTCATGAATTTCTTGCGAAGACGGCGAATGCTATGAAAACCGCAGAGGGCCATGAACAGCACCCCGAGACGATAGTGCCACAGCCCTACAGCAGAATCACCACCCTCAATGAATAGAAGGGCAAGGCCTGATATTACAAGCAGCAGCAACACCAGAGAAACAAAGATTGTGTTCTTGCTTTTGTGTTGCAGAGCTTTCTTGTCCCATCTGGAAAACCATTTCTTGAAAAGCTTGATATGCCTGAAGGTGAGGACAACGAAAAGCACGCTTATAATAATGTGAAGCACTTGAAACTTCACCCAAACGTGGTGATCAGTCGGGGAGCCGTCATTGATAACGTGGCAAAACACCCCACTTACAGCCGTGAGGACAAAAGCTATTATTAGTGGTATTTTTGATTGCTTCATATAGACATTTTTGACTTGGATACAGGGCATGGTAGAAAGTAGCTACCTTACAACGAGACTTAAGCGCACTCCAACTTGTTAGTACTTCCAACTTGGCGACAATATGACAAATCCGTTTTGCGCTTGTTTAGGGCATAAAAGCCCTCTCAGAAAGCTGTCTGAGAGGGCTTTAGCGGAGAGGACGAGATTCGAACTCGTGGTAGGATTGCTCCTACGTCAGTTTAGCAAACTGGTGGTTTCAGCCACTCACCCACCTCTCCAGTGGCGCCTACTAAGACCCCGACTGACGAGGGCTCTTCGGCTAATTGCGGTGCAAAGTTAAGAAGAATATCTCAAACTTGCAAGCCTTCTGCAAAAAGAATTTTACTTGCTGGCGATCGAATCGCTTACAGTGAGGCGACGGCGACCCTTGGCGCGACGACGGGCCAACACCTTGCGGCCATCAGCTGTCGACATGCGCTCGCGGAAGCCATGCTTATTAACTCTCTTTCTGTTAGATGGTTGAAATGTTCTCTTCATTACCGTGGTATGTTTTGATTTGTTATTATTCTTGGTACGATGGGCGCCAACAAGCAACCCGGTACGCAAAACGCGGTGCAAATTTAAGACTATTTTTTCATTCCACCAACACCTGAGCACTAAAAATCGCCATATTTTTTCTTCCTGGCAATAAATATCCTCATTCTGAGCCTTGTTTCCCACATTTTTTCCTATATTTGTAAAAAATCCCATCCACTATGATACCAGCATCCGAACTACTCATCAACCCCAACGGCACCGTATTTCACCTCCACCTCCACCCCGAGCAACTCACCGACCATATAATATTGGTGGGCGATCCTGGACGCGTCAATATGGTGGCCGAGCACTTCGACACTCGCACCTTCGACGTAGCGAGCCGCGAGTTTCACTCCATCGGTGGCACTCTCGACGGGCGTCCCATCATGTGTCTTAGCCATGGTATAGGCCCCGACAACATCGACATCGTCATCAACGAGCTCGACGCACTGGCCAACATCGACTTCGCGACACGCGAAATAAAGCCCACCCACCGCAGCCTCAACATGGTGCGCATCGGCACCTCGGGCGCCCTCCAGCCTGAGTTGATTCTGGGCACCTCCGTCGTTGCACAACGCTCTATAGGGTTTGACGGCGTACTCAACTATTACGAGGGACGCGACCGAGTGGCCGACCTCGAATTTGAGCGCGCTTTCTGCCACCATGTGGGCTGGAATCCCACATGGGCCCACCCCTATGTAGTGGCTTCGCACGAAGGCCTCGTTGAGCATATAGCTGGCGACGACATGGTGCTGGGCCAGACCCTTACGGCCGTGGGATTCTACGGGCCGCAAGGTCGCAAGCTACGCCTCCCTCTGGCCAACCCCGACCTTAACGAACGCATCGAGACCTTCCGCTGGCATGGGCAGCCCATCACCAACTACGAGATGGAGAGCGCTCCCCTGCAAGGCCTCAGCCGCCTCCTGGGACATCGCGCAATGACCGTCTGCTCCATCATCGCCAACCGTGTGTGTCAAGACGCCACCCCCAACTATCGCACCGCCATGGCCGACCTCGTGGAGACCGTCGTGAAGCGCCTCATCACCGCCAACTTCTAACTAAGGCTCCGTTCCACAAAAAGGCGCCGACCTCAGCGGTCAGCGCCTTTTGAAATAATAAAAAGAGTGTGTTTTCGGTAATCAAAGTTGAATGTTAGTCTTCATGAATCGACGGTGTAAGGGGGATTGCGGCCTGAGTGGTCCCTGAAGGGATGTCGTCGGCCGTGGCCACTATAGTGAGGGGTACGGTGATGTAGCCAGTGGCTAATTCACACCCCACTTCCAGCACAGGCATCTCGAGAGCCAAGATATGATTGCCCGTGGCAAGATCGGTGGTGACGATATTGGCACCGAAAGGCGACACAGGATTGACTCCTATCATCCACCCATCGAGGAAGTAAGTGACCGAACCCAGCCCCACCTTGGCGCCTTCGCGCTCGGGGGTGACGTTTACGGCGTCGATTACAAGCGTGTCGCCCTGCACTACGTAGATGGTGCCATCGAGCTGCACAGCATTGGAGTAGTCTATGCTAATGTTGACCTTTGGGAGGTCTTTGTCGTCATGGCACGATGCTAAGAGCAGGGGGAGTGCCGCGAGAAGAAATATCAACTTTTTCATAATAGTAACTAAGAGATTAAGACAGTTTATATCGTTTAAAAGGGTCTTAACCGGCTTTGGCTTACGGCCCTTAGAGCCGGTTAAGACCTTGTGGTTATTGGAGTTGTTGAGGTTGTTGGGGTTGTTGCCGATGGGATTAGTTCTTGAAGATGAGCTGATCATCCTTCACGTCGATTACTATCGGGCGATCCTTATCCACCTTTTGGGCTAAGATATCCTTGGAGAGCTGGTTGAGCACCAGGCGATGGATGGCTCGCTTTACAGGACGTGCGCCAAACTCTGGGTCGTAACCTTCCTCGGCCAGATAATGCAGGGCGGCGGGGGTCACCTCGAGAGTCACTCCGTTGGTGGCCAGCATCTTCTGGATGGAGCGTATCTGCAAGCCCACGATCTCCTCGATTTCCTTCTCGTTGAGCGGGGTAAACATGATAGTCTCGTCGATACGGTTGAGGAATTCTGGACGGATATGGGTCTTCAGCAGCTCTATCACCTCGCCCTTGGTCTTCTCAATGATCTCGTCGCGATTGTCCTTGTCGAGCTTAGCAAAGTTCTCGCGGATCACGTTGGAGCCCATGTTGGAGGTCATGATGATGATAGTGTTTTTGAAGTTGACCAGTCGGCCCTTGTTGTCGGTCAGTCGGCCATCGTCGAGCACCTGCAGCAGGATGTTAAACACGTCGGGATGAGCCTTCTCAATCTCGTCGAAGAGCACCACGCTATAGGGCTTGCGGCGCACAGCCTCCGTGAGCTGACCACCTTCGTCGTAGCCCACATATCCCGGAGGCGCTCCCACGAGTCGGCTTACGGTGTGCTTCTCCTGATACTCGCTCATGTCGATACGCGTCATCATGTTCTCGTCGTCAAAGAGGTACTCAGCCAGGGCCTTGGCAAGCTCTGTCTTACCCACACCGGTGGTGCCCAAGAATATAAATGAGCCAATAGGACGACGCGGATCGTTAAGGCCAGCGCGACTACGACGCACGGCGTCGGCAATGGCGCGAATGGCCTCTTCTTGACCCACCACACGATTGTGGAGCTCTTCCTCAAGGTGGAGCAGCTTCTCCTTCTCGCTTTGGATCATCTTATTGACTGGGATGCCAGTCCAGCGGCTTACTACGTCGGCGATATCCTCGGCGTCGACTTCCTCCTTGATGAGAGCCTTCTCGCCCTGCATCATCTTGAGCTGCTCTTGGATAGTGGCATTCTCCTTCTCCTTTTCAGGCACCTTGGAGTAGGTGATTTCAGCCACCTTGGCATAGTCGCCCTCGCGCTGCAGACGCTCGGCCTCAAACTTGAGTTGCTCGATGTCAATCTTGTTTTGCTGTATCTTGTTGATGAGGTCCTTCTCGGCTTTCCACTTGGCAGTGTATTCCTTCTCCTCTTCGCGCATCTGAGCCAACTCGCGCTCTATCTCCTTCACCTTGTCCTTGTCGCCCTCGCGCTTGATGGCTTCGCGCTCTATCTCCTTTTGAGCTATCTTGCGTGTAATCTCATCGAGAGCTTGGGGCAAAGAGTCGATCTCCAGGCGCAACTTGGATGCAGCCTCATCTACAAGGTCGATGGCCTTGTCGGGGAGGAAACGGTCGGTGATGTAGCGCACCGAGAGCTGGACGGCAGCGATAATCGCCTCGTCGCGGATGCGCACCTTGTGGTGGTTTTCGTAGCGCTCCTTCAAGCCACGCATGATGGCAATGGCGCTCATCTCGTCGGGCTCGTTGACCATCACCTTCTGGAAACGGCGCTCCAAGGCTTTGTCTTTCTCAAAATATTTCTGATATTCATCGAGCGTGGTGGCGCCGATAGAGCGCAATTCACCGCGAGCCAAGGCCGGCTTAAGGATATTGGCGGCGTCCATGGCGCCCTCGCCCTTGCCGGCCCCTACCAGGGTATGGATCTCATCGATAAAGAGGATAATCTCGCCATCGCTCTGTGTCACTTCGTTGACGATAGCCTTCAGACGCTCCTCAAACTCGCCCTTATACTTGGCGCCAGCCACCAAGGCTCCCATGTCGAGCGAGAAGATCTGTTTGGTACGCAGATTCTCAGGCACGTCGCCACGCACAATGCGCTGCGCCAAGCCCTCGGCGATGGCCGTCTTGCCAGTGCCCGGTTCGCCCACGAGCATAGGATTGTTTTTGGTGCGTCGGCTCAGGATCTGGAGCACACGGCGTATCTCATCGTCGCGGCCTATCACTGGGTCGAGCTTGCCCGAGCGTGCGCGCTCGTTGAGGTTGATGGCATACTTGCTGAGAGCGTTGTAGGTCTCTTCGGCGCTCTGGTCGGTGGCCTTCTTACCCTTACGGAGCTCATCGATAGCGCTTTGGAGTTCCTTTGCCGTCAAGCCAGCATCCTTGAGGATGGTAGAGGCCGACGACTTGATGTCGAATATGGCCATCAGCAGGGCTTCAAGAGTGACATACTCATCGCCTTGCTTCTTGGCTATGTCGAGAGCCTTCTGGAGCACGTCGTTGGAGGTGCGGCTCAGGTATGGTTCTCCACCGCTCACCTTAGGCTCGGAAGCTATGGCGGCATCCACCTGGCGAGTGATAAGCGCCACATTTGCCCCAACCTTGGCAAATATAAACTTCACAAGAGATTCACCCTCGGACATGATGCCCTTGAGCAGGTGGACAGGCTCTATGGCTTGATTGCCACTCGCCTTGGCTATCTCCACCGCTTTCTGGATGGCTTCTTGCGACTTGATGGTAAAGTTGTTGAAATTCATATAGCTGATGTTGAAATTTGTGAGTCGTTGTCGTTATATAGTAGGTTGAATAGATTAAAACCCTATTTTATCTTAGTTAACAACCGCCGTGGGTTAATAGTTGAGGTGTTTTGGCTCTATTTTTTGTGTTTAAGAGCCGTTTTTCTTCGCTTTCATTTTCAGTTTCGATAGAGAATGAGTAACTTTGTTGTTGCAAACTGTATGCCAGTCTTAACGCCTGGCCCCGACAGTCGTTTCTTTTTATTTCTTTCTATCTACCCAGCAAACAACCCACTTCATACCCCTGCTTGATGAGACTCCTGTATCGTCTATCCTTAGCTATCATCTTTTTGGGCGCCTCGTTAGGTCTTAAAGCCCAAGAGACTACCACCTACTTTCCCTTGCCTCTCGTCCCCGACTCTATAAGTACCCTCGAAGGGCGCTCCAACTTTTTCATCACCCACTATTGGGACTTCTGCGACCTGAAGAAGGCCTTCTCTTCGCGTGCCAAAATGGCCGAAGCCTTTGAGAGCTACCTGTCGTTTATGCCCTATGCATCGGCCGATGTGGTAAAGGCCAGCGTCAACAAGTTTATGAAGGAGCTCGACCGTCAGCCCTCCGACCAGCTTTTTATGGCCGAGAAAGCTTACCAATATCTCTATGGCGACTCTGGGCGCTTCACCTCCGACCTTATCCTTACCTACTTCCTACAGCCGTTTATCGCCAACAAGCGTGTGCCAGAGGCTGAGCGCGCTCCTTACGCCGCGTTGCTACGAAAACTCAACGTCACGCAGGTGGGCCAAGAAGCGCCCAACTTCACCTACGTAGACCGTCAAGGACAGACCCAGGTCTTCAGCCGCGACTCTCTGGTAGAAGTGACGCTCATCTTTATTCACACCCCCGACTGCACCGACTGCTCCCTGCTGCGCACACGTCTCCACGCCAACATCAACGCCTCGCGCCTGATTGACATGGGGGTGCTGCGTATCGTCAGCATTTATCCTGGAGAGCCCACCGACGAATGGCTCCGCTCCGTGGCCAACTACCCCGACAACTGGATCGTGGGTGCCTCGACCGAATTCGAGCAACTCTATGATGTGAAGTATACTCCTTCCTTCTATTTCCTGGACGACCAAAACGTGATCCAGGTGAAGAACATCAATCAAGAAGGAGCCTTGGAGATACTGTCGCGACTTTAACCCTTCCACTAATCTCTTTCCCCTGCCACCCCAACGATGAACCGCTTTAAGCACCTGATGATGGATCTCTTCGTGAGATGTACTGGCTTTACTTACAGCAATATGGCGCGCCTATTCCTGCGCCTCTTTGTAGGGATAATGTTCATGCAGTTTGGCATCCGCCATCTGGTGAGCTACTCCACAATATGCCATTCCTTCCCCACAATATTGGGGATGAGCTCCGAGGCATGTCTCATCCTCATGATCATCAACGAGATACTCTGCTCGCTACTCATCATGGTAGGATTCTTAACGCGCCTCTCCACCATCCCTCCTATCCTCTCGATGATAGCCGCTGAATACTATATCCTCCACGACCTCCTCCCCGATACGTCGATCTATGGCATTGACTCTACCCAGCCAGGCTATCTCCCCATCATGTTTATAGGCATCTACGTCTTCATATTGCTGGCAGGCCCAGGCAAAATCTCCCTCGACTATTTCATCTCTATATTCATCATAGACCGTCATGGCAAAGACGAGAAGGAGGAGCTGGAGGAGGTATAAATCATGAAGATTGCCGCTTTGATATCAGGGGGCGTTGACAGCGCCGTGGCCATCCACAAGCTCATGGAGGAGGGTCATGACCTACACCTCTTTTATATCCGCATAGGAATGGACGACGGCTCAAGCGACTGTTCGGCTGAGGAAGACATTGAGATGTGTCAATACATAGCCCAGCGCTTCGGATTGCCCTTCGACGTGGTGTCGCTCCAGCAGGAATACTGGGACACGGTGATGGACTATACCCTGCGCACAGTGCGTGAGGGCCTGACTCCCAACCCCGACATCATGTGCAACAAGATGATAAAGTTTGGCTACTTTGAGCAGCGATGGGGCCATCTCTTCGACAAGACCGCCACTGGCCACTACGCCACTATCCGCGAGCGCGATGGCATCACATATCTGGGCACGGGGGTCGACCCCGTGAAAGATCAGACCGACTTTCTGGCACAGATCAGCTACGACCAGCTCTGCCATCTCATGTTTCCCATAGGCGATATGCCCAAGGCTAAAGTCAGAGAGATTGCCATCTCTACTGCCCTTCCCAACGCTTATCGACGTGATAGTCAAGGCATCTGCTTTCTGGGAAAGATTGACTACAACGACTTCATACGCCAGCATTTGGGCACACGCCCTGGCCCCATCGTAGAGATAGAGACCGGCAAGAAGATTGGTGAGCACCGTGGATACTGGTTTCACACCATAGGCCAGCGCAAAGGCTTAGGACTGAGTGGCGGCCCCTGGTATGTGGTGAAGAAAAACGTTGCCGACAATGTGGTCTACGTGTCGCGCGGCTACGACACCGAGCGACAATATGGACGCCTGCTCCACCTCGACGAGATGCACTGGATAAGCGGCGACCCTTTTGGCGAAGAGTGTCAAGCAGTACCTATAATGTTTAAGAACCGCCATTCCCCAGAGTTTCTTCCTGGCACCCTAACGCGCCTCGCTCCGAGAGAATACTTTATAGAGAGCGAGCAAAAGGTGCAGGGCATTGCTCCAGGACAGTTTGGCGTGGTCTACGACCGCGAAGCCTCCATCTGTTATGGCAGCGGCATCATCACAGGCCGTGCTCTCCACCTCCCTAATTAACCTCATCATTAGCTCTAAGACGCTACCATGGATAGTGACAACAACCTCAACAACCGAGTGAAGCTCAAGGTGCTCGGTATTTCCTATAGCCAAATACAGTCGGGAGCCTACGCTCTTATCCTGGCTCAAGTAGATGGCCCTTATCGTATACCCGTAGTGATTGGCGCTGTAGAAGCCCAGTCGATAGCCATGCGCATGGAAAGCATCACGCCTCCACGGCCCCTCACCCACGACCTCTTTGTGAGCTTCGCTCATGCTTTTGGCATCAAGCTCTTGGAGGTGTTTATCTACCGCTTTGAGGATGGCATCTTCTCTTCCGAGCTCACCTTCACCGACGGACAGCGGCAAGTGATCATCGATTCGCGCACATCCGATGCCATTGCTATTGCCATGAGAGCAGGCGCCCCTATCTACACTACGCGCCAGATTCTCGATGAGACTGGATTTATCATGGAGGAACAGACCGAAGAGCCAGAAGCCGAAAGCCACGAGACTCCCTCCTCCGAGCCCAAGCCCGAAAATATGGCCGTCGAAGAGCTTGAGCGCCTCCTGCAACAGCTTATCGTTGACGAAAACTACGAAGAAGCTGCCCACATTAAGGCTATTATCGACAAGAAGCGCGCCCAGCAATGATACGTTTCTATGCTCCCTACATTGCAGAGACCTTGACCCTCCCCGAGAGCGACTCTGCCCACTGTACCCGTGTGTTGCGCCTCGGTGTTGGCGACGAGATAGAGGTGGTAGACGGTCGAGGTATGGCCTACAGCTGTCGTATAGTGGCTCCTCACCAGCGCCATACGATGGTGGAAATCCTCTCACAGCGTCGAGAACCAAAGACGTGGACTCCCTCTATCACGTTGGCCGTGGCCCCTACGAAGAGCGTAGACCGTATGGAGTGGATGGTGGAGAAACTCACCGAGATGGGAGTAGACCGCGTAGTGCCCCTGCTATGTAACCACTCCGAGCGACGCGAGCTCAAGGAGGAGCGCCTCGTCAAGATTGCCGTCTCGGCCATGAAACAAAGCCTCAAAGCCCTGCTCCCCGCTATCGACCCGCTCACCCCTTTCGCTCGCTATATCCAAGAAGAGAAGGCTGCCCAACGCTTCATCTGCTATTGCGACAAGACAATCGAGCGCATCCACTTGGCCACGGCATATAGCTCAAGCCTCTCTGACTCCACGCCCTCAAGCGTAGCAATAGCCATCGGCCCCGAGGGCGACTTCTCGCCAGCCGAGGTGGAGGAGGCTCTCAAGGCTGGATGGCAGCCTGTGAGCTTAGGCCCCAGCCGCCTACGCACGGAGACCGCCGCTCTGATGGCTCTGGCCATAATCCACACCCGCGAGGCCCTCTCTTCTTAAGACTTTTACCCTTTTAACATCCTCCCCAGCTCAATATGACCCTTTCTTGCCTCCCACAGTCGCCACTCTTCTTTCTGCTCGCTGGCCCATGCGTCATCGAGGGCGAAAAAATGGCTCTTGACATAGCCGAAAGCATCGTTGCCACCACCCAGCGTCTTGGTATCCCCTACGCTTTCAAAGGCTCCTATCGCAAGGCCAACCGCTCACGTATCGACTCTTTTACTGGCATCGGCGACGAGAAAGCTTTGAAGATCCTACGCAAGGTACGCGACACATTTGGTATACCCGTTGTCACCGACATCCATAGCGCCCAAGAAGCCCCCCTGGCAGCTCAATACGTAGATATCCTCCAGATACCCGCCTTCCTATGCCGCCAGACCGACCTCTTGGTGGCCGCTGCCGCTACCGGGCGCAGCGTCAACATAAAGAAAGGGCAGTTTCTGTCGCCGGAAGCTATGAAGTTTGCCGTGCAAAAGGTGCGCGACGCTGGCAACAACGATGTGGCCATCACGGAGCGCGGCGTCACCTTCGGCTATCAAGACCTTGTGGTGGACTATCGCGGCTTGCCAACGATGCAAGAGTTTGGATGCCCCGTAATCCTCGACGTGACCCATTCGCTCCAGCAGCCCAATCAAGCAGCGGGCATCACGGGCGGTCAGCCCCACATGATTGAGACCTTGGCACGCGCCGCCGTAGCTGTAGGCGTTGATGGCCTCTTCATGGAGACTCATCCCAATCCAGCGATTGCTAAAAGCGATGGCGCCAACATGCTGCCCCTCGACAAGCTCCCAAGCCTCCTGGAGCGCCTGGTGGCCTTACGCCATGCTGTCAATGCCCTCTGACCTCCCTTCATGCTCCGCATCCTTCTCACCCTCTCGCTGTGTCTCGGCTCTTTTGTGGCAATGGCCATCGAAGTGTCGCGCTCAGAACTTCGCTCCACTGTGGAGCGGCTTGATGAGGAGCTCAAGCAACGCCAACACTACATCAACCAGCGCCTGGCGCGCATAGATTCTCTATATCAACGCTACATTGCCGACACCACCAGCATAGCACGCATAGAGGCTCTGGCAAGAGCTTACACATCGTTTCGCAACGACTCGTCGCTCTTCTATTATTCCTTGGCCTTTGATCGCGCTAAAGAGCTGGGCGATGAGGACCGCACCATCATCTATCGTCTCCACCGAGCCATGCTTCTACCCCTGGCAGGCTTTGTGGGCGATGCCCTCGAAGAATATAAGGCTATCGACACTCTGCTTTTGTCGCCCCACCGCCGAGAAATCTATTACGATTCTGGGCGCCAAATGTATTCCTATCTGGCAGCTTTCTATCCCACCTTCCCTCAGGTGAGGCAGTACTTTCTGGAGCAAGCCATAGAGTGTCAGCGTAGATATCTCGAGGTGGTGTCGGAAGGCACCCACAAGTATCGTCTTAACCAAGGAGAATATTATTTCTATACGGGTCAGTACGCCAAGGCTGAGGCTGTACTTAAAGACCTTCTCGCCGACCTCTCAGAACTCGACAACACCTATGGACGCGCAGCACATATCGTGGCCGATATATCGCGCGTGATGGAACGTCCCTATGACCGCATCTACTATCTGGCTCTATCTGCAATATCGGATGTCAAAAGCGCCACTCTTGAAGTGACCTCTCTACAGGATTTGGGTCTACAGATGTTTGAGCACAACGAAGTGGAGGCAGCCCACCGCTACCTCTACGCAGCGCTCAACAATGCAGTGGAGTGTGGAGCTTCGTCGCGCATGATCGAGACGGCCCAGATGATGCCCGTGATCGAGAATGTCCATGAAGCCGAGCTTGCAGCCTCCCATCGCCGCACATGGCTTGGTATCTTGTGCATGGCCATCGCCCTGCTGGCTCTCACCATCGTGCTTATCTTCCTGAGAAGGCAGATTTTGCTCGACCATGAGCTGCAACGCTCTCTCAAGGAGAGCAATCATATTAAGGAGGTGTATATCAGCCAGTTTCTGAATCTCTGCTCTATCTATATGGACAAGCTCAACCAGTTTTGCAAGATTGCCAATCGCAAGATAAGCATGGGCAAGGTCGACGACCTTTATAAGATGACTCGCTCGGGCAAGTTTATTGAGAATCAGAGCAAGGATTTTTACGAGGTGTTTGACAACGCTTTTCTTCACATCTATCCCCATTTTGTCGACTCTGTCAACAAGCTTCTGAAGCCCGATGAACAGATAGTGCTCGAAAAGCCAGGCGAGCTCAACACCGACCTGCGCATCCTGGCCTTCATGCGCCTGGGAATCGAGGAGAGCACGCGCATTGCCCAAATCCTCAACTATAGTGTCTATACCATCTATACCTATCGCAACCGATTAAAAAACAAAGCCATACGCCGCGACACCTTCGAGGCCGACATTTTGGCCATTGACTCGCGCTAAGCCTCAATCTCGGTTGGGCTCCCACTCTAGAGTAATAACTTTTGATAAAGAAAGGCATCCTCATAGCTACTCCCATGACGCAGCCATGAACGCAGGCGTCCCGATATCTTATATCCGAGACCCTCAAAGAGAGCTCTACAAGCAGTGTTCTCCGATCCTATTACACACCACAATTGATGCAAGCCCAATCGCTCTGAGCAATAGTTTTCGAGCGCTTCCACCGCTCTATGGCCGTAGCCCTGCCCCGAATACTCGCTGGCTATCAAAAGGCCTAATCCGCTGCGGCGGTTGACGGCGTCGACCTCTGTCAAGTCAATGGCTCCCACAGTAAGGCCTGTGGTCTCATCTTCGACCATGAGCCTCAGCTCTCCTGCTCCAAAGGGATTGCTATCGTAGGTGGCGATGTAATTCTCTATCTGCGCCAACGACACGGGCGCCATCACGCTCCCCACCTCCCATAGCCTAGGGTTATTTTCCCAGCGATAGAGGGTCAAGGCATCCTCGGGCTCTAATGCTCTCAAGCGTATCATTCTTCTCTTCTGTCTCTCTAAATTCTGTCTCTCTAAATTCTATCTCTCTGTCATTCACACCATAAATGGCGTCCGCTGCAGCAACGACCGCCCAAGGGTGATCTCATCGGTGTATTCAAGCTCGTTGCCTATAGCCATGCCACGAGCCAATTGAGTGATTTTCAATCCAGCCACGCGTCCCAGTCGGCGATAGATGTAGAAGTTGGTAGTGTCGCCCTCCATTGTTGCTCCGAGGGCTAAGATTACCTCCTTCACATCACCTTTGCCCACACGCTCCACCAGAGAGTCAATCTCAAGCACCTCGGGCCCCACACCATCCATTGGCGAAATGACACCCCCAAGCACGTGATACACGCCATTGTACTGGCCGGTGGCTTCCACGCTCATCACGTCGCGCACCGTCTCCACCACACATATCGTAGAGTGGTCGCGCCGAGGGGAGGCGCATATCGGACATAGCTCGCTTTCCGAGATGTTGTGACACTCCCTACAGTAGCATATCTCCTTGCGTAGCGAGATGATAGCATTGCCCAGCGCTACGGCCTCATCCTCGGGGCGCCGCAGCAGGTGGAGGGCAAGTCGGAGGGCTGTCTTACGTCCCACTCCTGGCAATCGTGACAGCTCTCGCACGGCCGTCTCGAGTGGCGTAGATGTAAATTCTTGTTCCATATCCTAAAAGTCTTGCAAAAGTAACACTTTTCTGCCACATCGGGTTATTGCTATCTTTCAAATTATATGTAATTTTGCACCGTCAAAAACTATATAGACAACCAAACAGACATTAAGATGGAAATAATCCGCACAGTCGATGATCTGCGCTCTCGTCTGGCCGCTGCACGCCAACAGGGCCTGTCAATAGGGCTTGTGCCCACAATGGGCGCACTTCACGACGGCCATATTTCACTCGTTGAGCGCGCTCGCCGCGACAACGACGTGGTGGTGGTAAGCGTCTTTGTCAACCCCACCCAGTTTAACAACCCCACCGACTTGGCCACTTATCCGCGCACGGAGGAGGCCGACTGCCAGCGTCTTGCCGATGCCGGAGTGGATATAGCCTTCGTGCCAACAGTCGATGAGATGTACCCTGAGCCCGACACGCGAGTGTTTGACCTCGGACCCGTGGCCGAAGTGATGGAAGGCCCCATGCGTCCCGGCCACTTCAACGGCGTGGCTCAAGTGGTGAGCCGCCTTTTTGAAATGACACACCCCACTCGCGCCTACTTTGGCGAAAAAGACTTCCAGCAGATAGCCGTCATACGTCGCATGGTGGAGCTCGAAGGATTTGACCTTGAGATTGTACCCTGCCCCATCAAGCGCCATGATGACGGCCTGGCCATGTCGAGCCGCAACGTGCGCCTCACCCCCGAGCAACGAGAGATAGCTCCTGCCATCCATCGCACTCTTCAAAGCAGCCTCGACTGGGCCGCTACCCATACGGTAGACGAAACAAAGCGCTACGTAGTAGACACGGTCAACTCCTTCCCTCACATGGAAGTGGAATACTACGAAATCGTCGACGGCGCCACTATGCAGCCCATCAGCGACTGGCAACAGAGCCAAGAGCCAGTGGGGTGTATCACAGTATATTGTGGCGACGTGCGTCTTATCGACAACATTAAATACCCATCCCATAAATGCTGATACAGGTATTAAAATCCAAGCTACACCGCCTACGCGTCACGGAGGCCAACCTCGACTACATTGGCAGCATCACTCTCGACGAAGACTTGATGGAGGCTGCCAACATTCTACCCGGCGAACGTGTATTTATAGTGGACAACAACAACGGCGAACGTTTTGACACCTACACCATCCCCGGCCCTCGAGGCTCTGGCATGGTGTGTCTCAACGGCGCGGCAGCGCGCAAGGTGCAGCCCGGCGACATCGTCATTATCATGACCTACGCGTCCCTCACCCCCGACGAAGCTCGCTCATTCCGCCCAATCGTCCTCTTCCCCAACGCCGACAACCGCCTCGATTAATCCCCTCCCAACAACAACACTCATCCCCTCCCCATATATGTTTGAAAACCTAAGCGAACGCCTTGAACGCAGCTTTAAGCTCCTCAAAGGACAAGGCAAAATTACCGAAATCAACGTGGCCGAAACCCTCAAGGATGTGCGCCGCGCTCTGCTTGACGCCGATGTCAACTACAAGGTGGCAAAGCAGTTTACCGACACCGTCAAGACCAAAGCTTTAGGTCAAAACGTGATCAATGCCATCAAGCCCCAAGAGCTGATGGTCAAGATAGTCCACGACGAGCTCACTACCCTCATGGGTGGCGACACCGCCCCTCTCAACCTCTCAGGCAACCCCACGGTTATCCTTATGTCGGGCCTTCAAGGCTCGGGTAAGACCACATTCTCGGGCAAGCTCGCTCGCAAGCTCAAGAGCGAGAAGGCCAAGCGTCCTCTGCTGGTGGCTTGCGACGTGTATCGTCCCGCGGCTATTGAGCAACTACGAGTATTGGCGCAGCAGATCGACGTGCCTGTCTACGCTGAGGACGATGTAAAGGATCCTGTAGGCATCGCCAAGCGCGGTATAGAATATGCCAAGGCCAACCACCTCGACCTCGTAATAGTCGACACCGCTGGGCGTCTGGCCATCGACAAGGAGATGATGGACGAGATTGAGGCCATTAAGAAGGCCATCAAGCCTCAGGAAACTCTGTTTGTGGTTGATGCCATGACTGGCCAAGATGCTGTCAACACTGCCAAGGAGTTTAACGACCGCCTCGATTTTGACGGAGTGGTGCTCACCAAGCTCGATGGCGACACACGCGGTGGTGCAGCCCTGTCGATTCGCACTGTGGTCACCAAGCCCATCAAGTTTGTGGGTACGGGCGAGAAGCTCGATGCCATCGATCCCTTCCATCCCGCACGTATGGCCGACCGTATCCTCGGCATGGGAGATATCGTAACCCTCGTAGAGAAAGCGCAGCGCGCCTACGACGAGGAGGAGGCTATCAAGCTCCAACGCAAGCTGGCTAAAAACCAGTTTAACTTTGACGACTTCCTCTCTCAGATAGAGCAAATCAAGAAGATGGGCAACATCAAGGAGCTCGCCTCAATGATACCCGGCGTAGGCAAGGCCATCAAGGATATCGACATCGACGACGATGCCTTCAAGAGCATCGAGGCTATCATCCACTCCATGACCAAGAAAGAGCGCGCCAATCCAGAAATCATCAACGCTAGCCGCCGCCAGCGCATAGCCAAAGGCTCAGGCACCACGCTCCAAGAGGTAAATCGCCTCATGAAGCAGTTTGAGCAGACGCGCAAGATGATGAAGACCGTCTCCACAATGAAAAACCCCATGCAGATGATGCGTGGCCTCCCCAAAGGACGCAAATAAACCCACTACCCCCTATGACAATAATCGACGGAAAGAAAGTGGCCTCTGAGATTAAGGCCGAGATAGCTCAAGAAGTTGAGCAGATGGTAGCTAACGGCAAGAAACGTCCCCACTTGGCAGCCGTGCTCGTAGGCCACGATGGTGGCAGCGAGACCTACGTGGCCCACAAAGTTAAAGCCTGCGAAGAGTGTGGCTTCAAGTCGACTCTCATACGCTTTGAGGACGACGTCACCCAGGAGCGCCTCTTGCAGACCATTGCCGAGCTCAACGCCGACCCCGACATAGATGGCTTTATCGTGCAGCTTCCCTTGCCGCGCCATATCAATGAGCAGGCCATCATTGAGGCCATCGACTATCGCAAGGATGTCGACGGCTTCCACCCCATCAACGTAGGCCGCATGTCGATAGGCCTCCCTTGCTTCGTATCGGCCACCCCAGCTGGCATCATGATGCTCTTGGAGCGCTATCAGATTCCCACCAAGGGCGCTCGCTGCGTAGTGCTTGGCCGTAGCAATATCGTAGGCAAGCCCGTGGCGACACTGATGATGCAAAAACATCAGCCTGGCGACGCCACTGTCACCGTGTGCCATAGCGCCACGCGCGACATCAAGGAAATATGCCGCGAGGCCGATATCATCATCGCGGCCCTCGGAGTCCCTGGCTTTGTCACCGAGGATATGGTGAAACCCGGCGCCACGGTGATCGACGTAGGCACTACCCGCGTCCCCGACGCTACACGCAAGAGCGGTTTTCGTCTGCGCGGCGATGTTGATTTCGACGCAGTGGCCCCCAAGTGTGGCGCCATCACGCCAGTCCCTGGAGGCGTGGGACCCATGACCATCGTCTCCCTGATGCGCAACACCCTCCAGGCTGCTCGCCAGCGCTGACGGTATGCTCGGCCTGCTCTTATCCTCCCTGCTCCTCGCTCCCGACTCGGCTTCCATGGTATGGGTGGGAGACGCTATGCAGCACCAAGCACAACTGTCGTCGGCACGCAATGCGTCCGACGACAGTTATTCTTACGCCCACTACTTTGATAGCATAGCCGATTACATAGCCTCGGCCGACTATGCAGTGGCCAATTTGGAAACCCCTCTCGGCGGCGCCCCCTTTACAGGCTATCCTGCCTTTTGCGCTCCAGATAGCTATGCAGAGGCCCTTCGCGATGTGGGTTTTGACCTGCTTCTCTGCGCCAACAACCACATACTCGACCGCCGCGACCGTGGGCTGCATCGCACTATCACTACTCTCGACAGCCTTTCCATACCCCATACGGGTATTTATCACGACACCCACCATCGCTCCCAATCTTCCCCAATGATTGTCGACGTAGGAGGCTTCAAGGTGGCAATACTCAATTATACTTACGGCACTAATGGCTTTACAGTGCAGGGCGAGGCTATAGTCGACTATATCGACCGCCAGCTGATGGCCTCCGACGTTGCTGAAGCTCGCAATCTAGGAGCGGAGCTCGTAGCCGTAGCCGTCCATTGGGGCGAGGAATACCATCTCTTGCCCTCGCGCTCGCAGCAGTCGCTTGCAGGCTATCTTAAGGAGCTGGGCGTGGATATGATTATCGGCAGCCATCCCCACGTGGTGCAACCTATGGAACTCTCAACCGACTCCACTGGACAGCGCCAATTTCTGATATATTCCTTGGGCAACTTCATCTCGGCCATGCGGACGGTTGACACCCGCGGAGGGGCGATGGTGCGCCTACATCTTAGTCGCGACCAGCTGGGGCGTCCATCTATCGATGAAGCTTCTTATCAACTCGTCTTTGTGTATTCTCCCCTCAACGGCCATACCGATGGGTTTACCCTGCGCGATGCCCAACAACCTCTTTCAGGCATCGCCGAGCAGCAACGCCGTCAATTCTTGGCCAACGCCCTTCCACTCTTCAATCTCCATAATCTCAACGTGGCTCAAGATACTCTACGCTTGAATCAATACCACTCCCCCTGCTATTATCTCTCCACTCTAAAACCTTAGACTTTCCCATATTTCGCACTTCCAAATGCGAATATCCACTCCTATTTCGCACTTCCAAATGCGAATATCCACTCCTATTTCGCACTTCAAAATGCGAATCTGCACTCCTATTTCGCACTTCAAAATGCGAATATCCACTCCTATTTCGCACTTCCAAATGCGAATCTGCACTCTTATTTCGCACTTCCAAATGCGAATCTACTCCCCTATTTCGCACTTACAAATGCGAATCTTAGTGTATATTTTACTTTTTCAAATGCGATTTTCTGTTTAAAAGTTGCATTTTCAAAAGCGAATGATTACCTTTGTGGCGTAAAAATGCCCCTTATGGAAACCTCGCTTTATCAGCAGCAAATAGACTTATACTACAGGAAGTTAAGATATACGGATACTCGCTTTAAAAGGTATCTATCCTCAAAAATCAACTGGAAGCCACGGTTGATAGGCATTGAGGGTGCTCGCGGTGTGGGCAAGACCACCCTTATGCTCCAGACAATCAAAGAGCAATGCTCCAATCCCGATGAAGCCTTATACCTTTCGCTTGACGACCTGTGGTTTAAGTCCAATTCATTGATGGATCTGGTGGATTATGCCTATGCGCGTGGCATGTCGCGACTGTTTCTTGACGAGGTACACCGGTTTCCCGACTGGGCACAGACTCTCAAGACGCTCTACGATGGCTATCCCGACTTGAAGATTGTCTACACTAGCAGCTCGCTGCTCAACGTAGATCATTCGGTTGGCGACCTGTCGCGGCGGCAAACCCTCTACCGTCTTGACGGTATGTCGTTTAGAGAATATCTGGCTCTTGAGGGCATACAATACATGGAGCCTACTGCCCTCCCCGACCTGCTCAACGACCACATAGGTATAGCCATGGAGATTACCTCACGCTTCAAGATATTGCCTCTCTTCGAGCGCTATTGCCAACAAGGCTACTACCCCTTCTATCGCGATGCTGATGAGGATTACCTCCAGCGACTACAGGAAGTGGTGCGCACAGTGATAGATGTCGACATCCCATCGGTGGAAGAGATAAGCTATCCCACCCTCCAGAAAGCCAAGACTCTGCTGATGGTCATCGCCGAGAGAGTGCCTCTGACGCCCAACGTCAGCGACCTCTTCCGGTCGATAGAGACCTCTCGCGACCTCGGCCTAAAGCTGCTTAACCTTCTGGACAAGGCTGGGATATTGGCGCTCTTTTCCAACAAGCCCAAAAACTATAAGAATCTTACCCTCCCAGGGAAGATATTTCTCAATAACACCAATCTTATGTGGGCACTATCGCCCCAAGTCGACGTGGGGTGTCTGCGTGAGACCTTCTTCCTCAACCAGCTCAGCAACTCTCACAAAGTGAGCATGCCTGAAAAAGGCGACTTCAGAGTCGACAACCGCTGGCTCTTCGAGGTGGGAGGCAAGAACAAGAAGTTTAATCAAATAGCCGACATCAAAGACAGCTACTTGGCTGTTGATGATATAGAGATAGGCTACGGCAATCGCATTCCCCTATGGATGTTTGGCCTCCTTTATTGAAGATTCAGCTATGCAAGAAGTAAGTCAAGCAATACGTAAAATGGTCTACAGCCTCGACGGCGCCAAGCAGCGCCGTCAGGCTCAGGCCTTTAAGGCCGAGGGCACGAAGTGTGTGCTCGACACCTTGGCAGCTTTCCCTCTCGTACATCTTATTTCCACCCGTCAGTGGTGGGAAGAGTATGGAGGGAAGGTAAGCCGCTGGTGTCAGGAGCCGCTGTTGGCCACGCCTGCAATGATGGAGCGAATGACGTCGCTCTCCACCGCCCCCAACGTCATTGCTGTCTATCAACTCCCCGACCGTTCGGCTCTCCCCACTCCACTACCCACCGGTCTTATCTTGGCGCTTGACGGGGTGCAAGACCCTGGCAATCTGGGTACGATAATACGCACGGCCGACTGGTTTGGCATCTCGCTCTTGCTCTGTTCCCCGACGACAGCCGATGCCTATAGCCCCAAGGTGGTGATGAGCACCATGGGTGCCATCTCACGCGTAAGGCCAGTGTACTGCGACTTGGCATCTGTTCTCTCCACCTACGACTCCACCATTGTGGGCATGGCCCTCGATGGCACACCCCTCCCGGCGGCTTCTCTCCCCAGTAACGCCATCATCGTCATGGGCAGCGAAGGCCACGGCCTCTCTCCCCAAGTTGAGGCCTTGATTAGCCAAAAACTCCTCATTCCCTCCTGGCCTCCCGAAAGGCCAACATCCGAGTCGCTCAACGTAGCCACGGCCACAGCCATCACCCTCTACGCATTCCGCAACCGATAACCTCATCTATACCCTATGCCAAAGCCCGAAAAAACCCGCTGGTACTGCACAGAGTGCGGCGCCGACAGCCCCAAATGGGAAGGCCGCTGCCCCAACTGCGGCGCCTGGAACACCATGTTCGAAGAACGCGTACCCACGGCCTCTCAGAAAGGCAAGACGTCGGGGCGCCGCGCCGACCATCAACACGCTGTCCCCGTCTCGGCTATCCAAGGCGGCGAAGAGCAACGCATACCCATGCCCAGCGGCGAGCTCAACCGCGTGCTGGGGGGCGGCTTGGTGACAGGGTCGCTGGTCTTGATAGGAGGCGAGCCAGGCATTGGCAAGTCGACCCTCGTACTTCAAAACATTCTCTCCATCAAGAGCCGTCGCATACTTTACATCTCCGGCGAGGAGAGCGCCGCCCAGCTCAAGATGCGTGCCGATCGCATAGGCCGCATGAGCGACAATGTCTTCATAGCCTGCGACACCTCGCTCGAAAGCATCTTCACTCATATAGCCGAGGTGGAGCCTCAGCTCATCATCATCGACTCCATCCAGACCATCGCATCCGAGATGCTCGACTCTGCTCCTGGAAGCGTAAGCCAGGTGCGCGAGTGCTCTGCCCAGTTGCTGCGCTACGCCAAGGAGAGCAACGTCCCCGTGATTCTCATCGGCCATATCAACAAGGAGGGCTCTATTGCTGGGCCCAAGGTGTTGGAGCATATTGTAGACGCGGTATTGCAATTTGAGGGCGATCGCCATTACATGTATCGCATCCTGCGCGGCATCAAAAACCGCTTTGGGAGCACCTCCGAACTGGGTATTTATGAGATGTGTCAGCGAGGGCTGCGCGAGGTGACCAATCCCTCTGAGATGCTTCTTTCGCAAAGTCCCGAAGAGCTATCGGGCGTAGCCATCGGTGTGACTATGGAAGGTCTGCGACCATTCCTCATCGAAGCGCAAGCACTGGTGAGCACCGCTGCCTACGGCACGCCGCAGCGCTCCGTCACCGGCTTTGACCAGCGGCGTATGAACATGCTGCTGGCTGTGCTGGAGAAGCGTGCTGGCTTTAAACTTGTGCAGAAGGACGTATTTCTCAACATTGCTGGAGGGCTACGCGTCAACGATCCTGCTCTCGACCTCTCGGTGATAGCTGCCATCCTGTCCTCCAACATCGACGTGGCCATCTCGCGACGCACATGCATGGCTGGAGAGGTGGGGCTCTCGGGGGAGATACGTCCCGTGACGCGTCTTGAGCAGCGCATCCTCGAGGCCGAGAAACTAGGCATGGAGCGCATCCTCGTGCCACCCCACAATCTTAAGGGCGTAGACCGCTCGCGTTTCTCTATTGCCATTGAGGAAGTCAACAAAGTAGAGACAGCCCTTCGCCTTCTCTTCGCCTAAGCCGACATCCTCGCCATTCACCCACATTAGAGTATTGAGTAGGGCTAGGGCTCTCTGGCGACCTTCAAGAGGATACTCAGAAGGCGCTCTTCGAAGCGCTCGTGGGTAAAGCAGTCCTCGAAACGGCGTCGGCCTGTCGCCCCCATCTGCTGCGCCTCAAGAGGATTGTCAAGAAGACGGCGCAAGGCAGCTGCCAAAGCGCGAGCGTCGCCAGCCTCTACGAGAAGGCCCGTCACTCCATCCTCTACGATGTCCTCGATGCCCCCCACACGCGTGCTCACCACGGGCTTGCCTTCACGCATAGCTTCGAGCAACACCAGTGGGAAACAGTCGTCGAGTGTGGGGAGCACCACTATGGCCGCTTCACGAAACAATTGATCCTTCTCTCCCCCTTCTTTGAAGCCCAAGATCTCTACGCTATCTGAAAGGCCTGCTTTCTCAACGACCTTCACAAAGGCCGCATTCTCTCCTCCCACTACCCTGCAGTGCACCTCCAGTCCCTCATCCTTGAGCATCTTCAAAGCATCCAACAACACATAAATGCCCTTGCTCGGCAACAAGTGGCCGATAAATAATATATCTGAGGATGATGCAACCACTTGCCCCCTAAAATCACGAGCCAGTTCAATTCCATTGGGACAAATCTCCACTTGATGTCTCTCCACCACCGAGGCCACATCTTCAAAGAGACGTTCCGACAAGAGAATTAAGCGACTATTTTTATAGACCCATCGCTGCAGGAGCTTGAGCCAACGAGGGTCATTTCTCATCCCCTTATTGTGGTGGTGGATCACCACGCGGCTACAGAGGGAGCGTGCGAGCAATACCACCGGCGCATCCTTCAAGAAGCCCATCCCATGACAAGTGGTGGCCAGATAACAAAGATGAGGACGCCAACTCACTAACATCCATGCAGTTCGAATATATAGCGACAAGATGCGCAAGCACTTAATCATACTAAAGGTTCCGACCTCCTCGACCGACCGCGACGTCGACAGATTGACCCAACGCATATCAAGCGACTCATTGATCAATACGCTATTTTTCACCGCCTGACACATCACGGCAGCTCCATGTATAGGCATAGGAAGCGGACCGAGGGCCAGCGTCTTCAATCCTGTTACAGCATAAGGATGAGATTTCATGCTCAGAGAAGTGTATTAAGGTAATTGGTAGCGCGAAGTTAAGCCTTTTATGCCATGCGAGCAAACCTTTTGGCCACAAATATTGTATTATCTACTGAAAAAAACTTCGCAGAAAGCTTTGCAGATTGAAAAGGAAGTTGTAACTTTGCACCGTCAAAACGCGAGGCACTCTCGCGGGCCGACAATACATGGTGAGTTTAGCTCAGTTGGTTAGAGCGTCGGATTGTGGTTCCGAAGGTCGTGGGTTCGACCCCCACACCTCACCCCACTAGAAGAAAGGAAGTTCCCTCGACATGAGGCGAGCTTCCTTAATCTTTTCTCCCCCTATGGACGAGGCTCTACGGCCATCCTCTTAAGGTCGATGGCCAACACACGATACATCCTCAACGTCTGAAGACCCAGCAAGCTTCCTATCCTCGCCGACGCCTCATCCACCAATAGAGGTATCTTTGGCACTACAACCGTAGTGTCACCTATGGTCAAAGGGATGTCCTGAAGATAATAACAAAGGTCTTGCTCCCAGCCACCCATACCTGCCACACGCATCGTGTCGGGCGCGGCATCCTCCGGCAAGAGGTGGCGAAAGGCCTCATAGTCGGCATCGGAGAAGGCGCCATAAGAAGCATCACCCGTGTCTGGTATGGCTAGAAGAGACTTACCATTATAAGAGCATTTCAAAAGATAATTGCCCGAAGCGTTTAAGCTAAGATTAGACTCAGCAGTGACCGATACTGGCGACTGATTGCTTACCCGCAGTTCTCCCTTCACAAAGTCAATGGTCAGATATCGCAGGGCTTCCATAAATGGGCGACCAAGAATCAAGCCCAATTGCTTCATATATTGGTCGGCCTGAGCGTGGCCAGAGCGCATTGTCATGACGAAGAAGGGGACATTGCGGAGCGTCACCTCCCCCACCTGCAGCCGCTCGGCGATGCCAAGCCTTGCACGCTGCACTCCATACCCAGCCGCCGTCAGTCGGAAGGGAAACACCTTAAGCCCATACTCCTTGGCCAGCGTCTCAGAGATGACGTTGACGCCAGCTCCAGTATCAAACAAAGCTTTACTCCTTTGTCCCTTAACCTCTACACCTTCCAGCATCATCAGCTGTGCGCTTTCACCTATCTTCTCGTAAGAGAAGTAAATAAGGGCGTCGTCGCCAAACGCCTCCACGACATTGACCTCGTAAGGTGCCAAGGCCTGATAGATAGACAGCCTTGTGGCAAACTCAGCCTCCAGTGTTCTACTCATATAGCGTCGGTAGGGTATCACATAAAGGCCGAGCGCCTCGGCAGCCTCTTTATTAAGGCCCAAGGCGCTCAAGTTGTCGCATAGCATCAAACACACCTCAAAGTAGGTGGACATGCCCATCTCGTCGCGGTGAGTAAGAAGTTCACGGCAGACGTCTACGGTCTCTGTGGGCTGGTTGGACGAATGGGCCTTCTGGGCCTGCGCAATCCTCTCCTTGACATAGGCTTCACTATGCCTACAACTATGGAGCCCCAGCATTGCCACGGCCACCCACGCTACAAGTATGCTAAAGCCTACCCTCTTCACTACTCATAGTTTACATCGTTACTATTTCCCGCTCCCTGGATTCATTTGATTGAGGGTATCCTTCAGATTGGATTGAGCCGACGAAAGGAGAGCTTGAAGGGTGGGGTCGGCATATCTGTTGCTATCCAGCATGCTTTGAAGCACATTGATGGCAAGAGTGAGATCTTTTAACGATGGACGCGCAGAAGGCTCCAATGCGTCTGAATCCAATTCATTAGTAGAACGATAAATAGCCGATGCAAATCCAATCTTACTTCCATCAACGGTGCAATAAGTGAGGGCTTCAACGCGCGATAGAAATGTATCTACCCACTTCGTTGGCTTAGATTTTTTGGCAGGCTGCTCCTCCAGGTCAGCATCCCTCGCATCTCGAGTATTACCGAGGCGATTCTTTATCACCGTCTGACGCGCATGAAGCGTAGTGGCATAGGTGATGGCCAGCATACCTGTTATCTTACCATCCTCCTCTTTCCAATTGATAGCATAGGCATAGCGATAGGATCCTGTAGGGTCTTCCGACTTTGGAGCAAGAAAGAGAGCGTGGATAAACTCGCTCTTGGGCTCAGTCACCTTTATCGTCCGGTCGCCTTCTGTCCCCACCACCACATAACGTGGCTCATCGGTGAGGTCGGTAAACCCTTTGTTGAAGCTATAGGAACGTTCGGCATCCTTGTTAAAGGCCTTGACAATGTTGTCAATAATACTTTGACAAGCCACAGGCATGGAGAAATGATAGATATCACATTGGCTCTCTTTAGCATTTGTGGTAGGTTCGCGAGTGAGTTCGTGGCTCTCGGTGATAGTCACAACCTGATTATCGATTAGCGAAGCAAAAGCCTTCTTTACGTTATCTTGGGCGAAAAGCCCAGTGGGCATTAGCGCTAAGAGCAAGGCTATAAGATGGATATTAAAAGTTCTCATAAGCATGATATATTTAAGTTATTAAGGGATGGTCAATGAAGCCAGCATTGAGGCTGGTATCTCGTCGGGGTTGCATAAGTGCTCAATGGCTATCATCTCCGCCTCTTGAAGGGCGAGGATATTGTCCTCGCGGGCTTGCTGATTGCGTGCCAAGAAGTCCATATCTAAAGCCTCCTCAGCCTGCCGAGCTTGACTAAGCACCTCAACCATATCTGGCTTTGTGGCCTTAGAGGCTCGACGTGGAGTCGATTTAGGAGCCTCTTCCTTAGCAGGTGTCGGAACTGATTTTATGGCTTCCGGCGCAGGCACCAAGACCTGAGCATGGACATCCTCCACGCCATCATCCACAAGAGGAGCCACCTCCTGTATAGCCTCCAAAGGATAAGGCGCGCTGCTCTCTTGCGAGGGCGATAGTAGGTGTATGGCAACAAGGCCAGCACACACTACACCTAAGAAGATGGCGGCGACTGCCAATAATCTACGGATCCAGCTGTGCTCGCGGCTTTCAATCTTAGCTGATAACAGATTCCACTCCTTATCCAAGTCTATGATCTCCCGCCCCTGTGGGCCAATGGCATTAGGGTCCTCAGCCGAAGGCTTAATAAGAGCCTGCTTGAGTTGCCAACTGGTGTTGTATAGCTCCTTTAGCCTCTCCGAGCCTTCTATGGCCTGAAGCTCGCCGGGGGTGAGACTTTCAGGCTCAGTGAAAATCTTCTCCAGAAGTTGATATGTCTGTTCTTCAGTCATTGCGTTGAGGGTTAAGGTGTTTGCGTAGTTTGTGTAAAGCGTTGACAAGATATTTGTTGATAGCAGCCACGGATACCTCAAGATGCTGGGCAGCCTCTCGGTAACTGAGGCCTTCGCCAAAGACCTTCTCCACAGCCTGGCGCTCGCGTGGTGTCAGCAGCGTGGCGAGAGCCTTGCGTATCTGCTCCTCGAGCTCGACGGCTTCGGCGAGGTCATCCTCGCTGATATCGCCCAAAGGGTAGCCCTGAAGGATACGCTGGTGGGTATCAGCATCGCGTATACGGTTGAGGCAGCGGTTGCGCACCATTCTCGTCACGAAAGAGTCGGGCGATGACATCTCCACCGGGGTCTCCCAAAGCTTCAGAAACACTTCTTGCACCACGTCGCGGGCTTCGTCCTCGTCGTGGAGAAGGCTCAAGGCCATCCTCATGGCTTGAGGAGCGCAGCGGCGGTAGAGCTCCTGAAACTCTCGTTTGGAATAGTGCATCGTGTCAATCCGTTTGTATAGAAGACCCACCTCCATCGCAAATCATTACCTCGCGAGGAAGAAAAAATTCTTCCCTGGCTTAATTAAACGAATTAATAGGTATGGGAGTCGGCCCACTCGCGGATGAAGACACGGGCACACATCTCGGCATCGTCGCCGGCTCGGTGATGCTGACCGTGAGGGATGTCAAGACGGTCGCAGAGAGCGCTCAAGGTGTTGCTGGTAAAGCAATAGAGGCGGCGCGCCGTAAGGCACGAGCAGTGCCATTTCAGCTCCGGCAAATGGATATGATAGTATTCCGCGGCCTTTGTAAGACAACCGCGGTCGAAAGCGGCATTGTGGGCCACCATAGTGTCAAACTCATCAAGGTAGCTGCGCTCTATCTCCTCCCACACGGCTATAAAGTCGGGGGCATCCTCGGTGTCTTCGGGGCGAATGCCATGCACTCTGATGTTGCCCCACCAATAGCGATTGTCGGGCGGCCGTACGAGCCACGAGCGGGTGTCTATTACCTCGCCATGCACCACCACGCAAAGGCCCACTTCGCATATTGAGTGGCGCTGCCCAGTGGCGGTCTCAAAGTCGATTGCTAAGAAGTTGAGGTTAGGGATCATCGTGTTGTCTTATGTAGAAGGTTGTGAATTTGAGGGAGCATAGCGTGGATTTCATCGTTGTGGATAGAGTAGGTGCACGGATGGGGATGCTCCACCTCCCCATTCTTTTGAGCCGCGATTCTTGCCTCCACCTGCGCTCTTGTCAGATGGCTCCGACGTTCCACACGCTTGATGCGTAGCTCCTCGGGAGCCTTCACTTCCCACACTTCATCTACCATCTTGTCAAGGCCGCTCTCGTAGAGGATTGCAGTCTCCACAAAGCAAAGAGGGCCTTGCTTACGGCTCCACTTTTCGAGATCAGCTCTTACTGCTCCGTGAACGATAGAGTTTAACCGCTCCAAAGCCTCGCCGTCACTAAACACTGTTGACGAAAGTCGACACCGATCAATCGTGCCATCGGGTAGAATAGCCTTAGGGTCAACATCGGAAGCTATCCGGCGTCGAATCTCGGCTGAGGAGTCCATAAGGCGCTTTGCCTCGCTATCGCAGTCGTAGACAGCATACCCCTTGACGCGTAGCACCTCCGACACAACGCTCTTGCCCGAACCTATGCCTCCAGTGATGGCTATCAACTTACGACGGCTCATCACTGATGTTTTTCGATTATATACTCCACGCTGTCGGGCGACACTTCTATATTGTGGTAGAAGGCTGGCGCCAGCGAGAGTCTTACCTTGATACGCGAGGATGAGCGCGCTCCCACCAGCTCGTCAAAGTCGACATAGGCCTTGAGCGGGAAGTCGTCGTTGTAAGAACTCATTGGCACAAGGTAGCTGACATCCACACGCGAAGGGAAGGTGATAAGGCCCAAGTCGTCGGGGAGATTCTTCACTTCTATCTGCACGTTGCGACGCTTGGAGATGAGCGGCTCTATGGGCACAGTGACTATCACTCTGTCGGGGATAATCCTCATGCCAGCTATCGGCTTAATCTTCACCTCATAGCGCACGGTGTCGCGCAGGTCGCTCTTGACGATTGGCTCGGTATCGACCTGCGTCAGAGTGCGGGGGATATCGCTTGTAGAGTATACCTTCACAGAGTCGACATTAGCTCGGATAGGGCCGCTAAGGATGCATTGATAATTGGGGTGAATGTCGGCCACAATATTGAGCTTAACCTTCACCCCGGGATTGGTGGTATAAGTTATCTTCACCGAATCGGGCTTGACCGACATCAACTGCACTCCCTGGCCAAAATAATCGCGCAAGCGGCCATCAATTTTCAGTCGGGAGAGGGCCACAGTGTGGTCAGGGCCTACGTTGTCTTGAAACTTTACTTTCATCGTAGGCATTTTGCCCCAGCTGAATCTCAGCAGTTGGGCACCCTTGGCTTGCACCACGGCGCTAAAGTGGGATGGAAAGGAGCCTATGAGAGTGACACTATCGGGAACTGCTTCGAGCTCTACCGGCACGTCATAATCGCGCTGCAGCTCGCTATCGAGCGACAATAACACCCAAAACACAAAGGCCACGCAGACAAACATAAGATAGAGCAACACGTCCTTCCCTCGCGCTGAGTGAAGGCCCGTGTTGACCCATTGCTTTATGCGTGTGATGCGCTCGCCCATTGGCGTGGCAGATAGAGCTGCGTGAATGAAGATGGTTTATTGGTTGGCAGGGGTGGCGTTGCCGTTGTTGTCCTGAGGCACATCGGCAGCCGAGGGGTAGACTGAGTTCTTGTCAATCTTGATCTCAACGCCTTTTGCCACCTCGATAACGATGAACGTGTCGGCCATACGGCGCACCTTGCCATAGATGCCACCTGCGGTGATGATGTTGTCGCCCACCTTAATGCCTTCGCGAAACTTCTTGATTTCCTTCTGTTTCTTCTGCTGGGGGCGTATCATGAAGAAGTAAAAGATGGCGATGAGCGCCACGATCATAATAAGGTTCATGGCGCCTGCGCCTTGACCATCTGCTTGTAGTGTGATAAGATTTAGCATTTTTATTCTATTATTCTGTTGATTCTATTGTTCGTTTTTTATTTGCCAAAGGGGTAAAGGGACTTTTATTTACTTAGGAGCCCTTGCTCCTTGAGATAGGTGATTACGGAGTAGAGGATGCCGTTGATAAAGTGGCCGCTGCGTGGGGTGCTGTAATAGTTGGCTATCTCTATGTATTCGTTGAGCGTCACAGCCAGTGGGATGCTGGGGAAGTTGAGAAGCTCGGAAATGGCCGTCAGCATAATGACGATGTCCATAAAGGCCAAGCGTTCGGTGTCCCAGTGTTTCTCGTTGATAAAGCGGTCGATATATTCGCGATAAGTCTCGCGATTTTCTACCGCGTATTTAAATAGCTCTTCGCCAAAGCGAGCATCTTCCTCGTCCTTATACTGAGGCAGGAGCCTGACGTTGCCTTCGCCGCCAGTGTTGGCTATCTGCTTGATAGTCTTCAATGTGAAGGTACCCATTATCTGCAGGTCGTCGTTCCAGTAGAGCGACTTGTTTTCAAGCGCCTCAGACAGTTCATCTGATGGCAAGATAATATGACGATATACTGAGCGCCAGAAGTCAATATCCTCGGCAAACGTGGTAGTCTCCTTGGCGATATAGTCTTGATATATCTTGCTTCGCAGGATAGCGTCGAGGAAGGAGCGTATCAGCATCTCGTCATCGGCCCATGAAGCCCCTTTGTTATCCTTAAGATAGGCTTGCATATCGGGGTTTTCAGCCAGCAAGCGAGGTAGAGGATTGTCGACAAGCTTCATGTTGGGGTTGAGGTCTTCGGGCGTGGGAAGATACTTATGACGGGCAGCGTCTAATCGACGCTCCTGCATGCGCGTTATCTCTACCGAGAGTAGGAGCAGTGAATGGTAGAGCTCATAGGCTTTGTCAAGCGAGTCCTTGAGCGCCTTGCGAGCACCTGGCAGCAGCATACGATTGTCGCTGAAGTTTTCCAAGGTGTCAATCACCTTGTCAACGCCCTGCTCAAAGCCCACCATGGTGAAGTCGGGGTTGCGACGTGCTGCCTCTATCACCTGGGGATTGTCCTTCACCATCGTCTTGAGCACCGTCACCCAGAAGGCCACGTCCTCCTTGAGGTTGCGCTCTTGCAGCTTGCTGTAGCTACGATAGGCTGCCGACTTAAGGATGGCCTCGTAGAGCCCAGGAGCCACGTCGTCAAAGTCGGCTATATTGCTATTGCCACGCATGACTACGGCGTGGAGATTGTTGTCGGACGCCAAGGCGGTGGCCATACGGTTGCCTTTGAGGTGCTTGTCGGTGCCCAGTTTGCTCATGGCCAACGGCAACTCTCTTTGCCCCACTTTTATACCACCGAGCTCCAAGAGCAAGAGGAGCATGTCGAGATAAAGGGTGTGGGCATATCGCTTATCGCGCGAGGCTGGGCTTTCGGGCGCGCTCTCGATTTTAAACTCACTGCGAGTAAGGAAGTAGGAGTAAAGGAGCTGCACTACCTTTATCCTTATGAGCACACGATTTATCATGACAATGTACTTTTGTTTTTGGGTGTAGGGGTATATAGTTGGATGTTTCGACTGCAAAGTTACTGAAATTTCTGGCCTTTCAGTCCTTTTGGCCTCAATATTTTTCTCTAAGGCTTCTCTTCGGTCTCGGCTACAGGGCTACTCATATGGTTGAAGCCCTGAGCGCGGAGCTCCATCTCGGCGCCGTCGCGGGTCACCAACCTGCATCCGAGGTCTTCCTTAGTGATGTGGCCTATCACCTTCACGCCCTTCATCTTCTCCATCATTTCATGATAGTGGAGAGGGACTGTGAAGAGGAGCTCGTAGTCCTCGCCACCATTAAGAGCAGCGGTCACAAGGTTCATATTCAGCTCCTCGGCCATCACTGCTGTCTGGTAGTCGATAGGTATGCGCTCTTCGTAGATGCGACAACCTGTGTGGCTTGCCTTGCATATATGGAGCAGCTCCGACGAGAGTCCGTCGCTGATATCCATCATGGCCGTGGGCTTGATGCCTGCCTTGTGAAGCTCTTCGATGATGTCGCGGCGAGCCTCAGGCTTAAGTTGGCGCTCTACGAGATACTCTTTGCCATCAAATTTGGGGATAAACTCAGGATCGCCCGCCGATGCCACCTTCTCGCGCTCCAAAAGTTGTAGACCCATGTAAGCGCTGCCGAGGTCGCCTGAGACGCATATCAGGTCGGTGTCTTTAGCGCCGTCGCGGGTCACGATATCTCCCTTGGGAGCATCGCCGATACAAGTGAGAGCCAGCACCAAGCCAGAGCGCGACGCTGTGGTGTCGCCACCAACGAGGTCCACGCCATAGATGTCGCAGGCCAAGCGTATGCCCGAGTAAAGAGCCTCAAGATGCTCCACAGTAAACCGAGATGACACTCCGAGCCCCACTGTCAGCTGACGTGGAAGAGCGTTCATAGCATAGACATCCGAGAAGTTGACCACTGCCGACTTATACCCTAAGTGCTTGAGAGGCACATAAGTGAGGTCGAAGTGAACACCCTCAAGCAGCATGTCGGTGGTCACTACCACTTCAGTGTCGGGATATTCCACCACAGCGGCATCGTCGCCCACACCTCTCACGGTCGACTTGTTGTGAAACGTTATGTCGCGCGTCAGTCGGTCGATAAGACCAAACTCTCCCAATTGGGATATTTCAGTAGTCTTTTCCATTCTATAGTAATAGTATTTTTATCAAGTAGTCTGTCCTACTACCTTTCTGTCTTTCTATATTCTGTCTTTCTATAATAAGGCTACAACTGCCCAACAAGTTCACGCATAATCTCCATCATTCGTGGTTGAGCCTCAGCGGCAGCGGCCTGCACATCTTCATGCGATGGCTCTACGGTGATCTCCTTACCTCCCAGGTCTGTGATAATCGACACACCCAGCACTCTCATGCCAGCATGCGCGGCTACAATCACCTCGGGCACTGTCGACATGCCCACAGCGTCGCCACCAATGATGCGAAAGTATTCATATTCAGCCGGAGTCTCGAAGGCGGGGCCTTGGGTGCCTACGTAAACTCCGTGCATCACCCTTATCCCCTTCTCCTCTGCTATCTTGTCGGCGAGGTCGATTAGCTCGCGGCTATAAGCCTTTGTCATCGAGGGAAAGCGCGGACCCAGCTCCTCATAGTTCTTGCCACGAAGAGGGCTCTCAGGGAAAAGGTTGATATGGTCGGTGATAATCATCAAGTCGCCGATACGAAACTCCTTGTTCATACCTCCAGCGGCATTGCTCACCAGCAGCGTCTTGACTCCCAGAGCTTGCATCACTCGTATGGGGAATGTCACCTCCTGCATCGTATAGCCCTCATAGTAGTGGAAGCGCCCCTGCATGGCCATCACTTCTTGTCGGCCCAGGCGTCCAAAGATGAGATTGCCACTATGCCCCTCGACTGTGGATACAGGGAAATTAGGAATCTCTTTATAGGGCACATACACGCCATCGGTGATATGGTCGACCAATGCTCCAAGGCCTGTGCCCAGGATAATAGCTGTGGAAGGCATCTGAGAGCCTATACGCGAACGCAGGTAATCTGCCGTCTGTTGAATTTTGGTTATCATAGTAGAGTATATTTTGTTTTGTTAATGCTAAGAGCTACTACTGCAAATTTAATATACTCATCTCGCTTGGCCAAATTTTTTAATCATGTTTTTGGTAGTGTCTGAAAAAATGTATACTTTCGTAAATAAATATCATCACTCATATGCAACGACTCTCTATCCGCTTTCTTATAACCGCCTTGGCAGCCCTTTTCATCGCCACCCAAAGCCTCTCAACGTCAGCACAAATCACCGGAGGAGCTACAGGGCGTGTGAGGTTTCACAACGAAGCTTCCGACACTACACGCATCACCGAGATTCTCATAGCCGAGACCTCGCGCGAGGCTCGCAACGCTCAGCAACGCATCCCCGAGATAGCGCGCCTGTTTCTCGATGCTCCGTATCAAGCGGCCACTCTGGAAGGCGACCCCGAGATGGTCACTATCGACATAGATGAGTTTGATTGCACTTCGTTTGTAGAGACAGTGCTCGCCCTGGCCATCACCGCCGATGAGAATCGCTCATCGTGGCGCGACTATGTATACAATCTCGAGCGCCTGCGCTATCGCAACGCCACCTGCACCGACTACGCCTCGCGCCTCCACTACTTCAGCGACTGGGTGGTCGACAATTCTCATCGTGGACTGATAGAGGAGGTGACGGCTCGCATCGCCAGTCCCAGCTACCAAGTGAAGACGCTCGACTATATGAGCCTCAACCGCGACCAATATCCTGCGCTGAAGGACAGCCTCCAATTTGAGCGTATCAAAAACGCCGAGATAGGGTATCGCTCTCACCGTTTTCCTTACATCAAGCCAGGATCTATCAGAGAGGCTAAGCTCCAAGAAGGCGACATCGTAGCCATCACTTCTAAGACGCCGGGCCTCGATGTGCAGCACATGGGCTTTATCGTCATCGAGAAGAAGGTGCCTTATCTGCTTCATGCCTCCTCCAAAGCCGGCAAGGTGATAATCGACAAAGTGCCTCTTGCCGACTACCTCACTCGCACCAAAAACGCCTCGGGCATACGCGTGGTGCGCCTCAAAGATTAAAAAAGTCGACAAAGGTTATTTAGCCATGATACTCCGCTCTCTCCTTTCGCTTGTCCTCAGTCTTCTTATCTGCCTTGGCTCTTACACCAGCACAGGACAGATTATACCCTCGCCGCGCACCATAGTGTATAGCGGCGACTCTCTTCGTGTGGATGCGATATTCGCCCCTCAAATGACAGAAACTCTGAAATAACCCTTTAATCAAACATTCATTGCAATGAGAAATGTAGCAGCATTAACACTGGGATTGGGGATGGCCCTAACCTCAGCAACAGCGCAGCAAGTGGCTCCAGCCATCACTCCCGACCCCCAAATTGAAGCTCAGATACAGGACTGGCTTCAGAAGATGACCCTTGAAGAAAAAGTGGGTCAAATGTGTGAAATCACTATCGACGTGCTTCAGGACTGGGGCGCCAATCCAGACCTAGGCTTCCAACTCAACGAAGCCATGCTCGACACGGTGATAGGCAAATATAAGGTGGGCTCTATCCTCAACGTGCCGATGGGTGTGGCTCAGACGCCCGAAAAGTGGCAGGAAATCATCACTCGCATTCAAGAGAAGTCGATGGAGACTATGGGTATCCCTTGTGTATATGGTGTAGACCAAATACATGGCACTACCTATACTATCGGAGGCACATTCTTCCCGCAGGGTGTCAACATGGGAGCAACCTTCAATCGCGACCTCACGCGCCGCGGCGCCGAAATCTCAGCCTACGAGACCAAAGCGGGCTCCATCCCTTGGACCTACGCCCCTGTGACCGACCTCGGGCGCGATCCTCGCTGGCCACGTCAGTGGGAAAATTACGGTGAGGACTGCTACCTCAACGCCGAGATGGGACGCGAGGCCGTGCTCGGCTTCCAAGGCGACAATCCCAACGCCATCCCCGATGAGCGCGTGGCTGCCTGCATGAAGCATTACATGGGCTACGGAGTGCCTGTGAGCGGCAAGGACCGCACTCCCTCATCCATCACAGAGCAAGACCTCCGAGAGAAGCATTTCGCACCCTATCTGGAGATGGTGCGCAATGGCGCGCTTTCGGTAATGGTCAACTCGGCTATGAACAATGGCCTCCCCTTCCACGCCAACTACGAGTTGCTCACCAAGTGGCTCAAGGAAGACCTCAACTGGGACGGCCTGATGGTGACCGACTGGGCCGACATCAACAACCTGTGGCAACGCGACCACATAGCCAAGGATAAGAAAGATGCTATCAAGTTGGCCATTAACGCTGGTATCGACATGGCCATGGAGCCTTACAACGTAGACTTCTGTCCGCTGCTAATCGAGCTGGTGCAGGAGGGTGAAGTGCCTATGAGCCGTATCGACGACGCCGTGGCGCGTGTGCTCCGTATGAAGTATCGCCTCAACCTCTTTGACAAACCATACTACAACGTGGCCGACTTCCCACTGTTTGGTTCCGAGGAGTTTGCCGCCGATGCCCTGCAGGCTGCCGAGGAATCGCTCGTCTTGGTGAAGAATCAAGACAATCTCCTGCCCCTTCCTGCTGGCAAGCGCATACTCGTCACTGGCCCCAACGCCAACTCAATGCGCACGCTTAATGGCGGATGGTCCTACTCGTGGCAAGGCGACCGTGCTGACGACTTCACTGACCAATATCATACTATCTTGGAGGCGCTCCAAAATCAGTTTGGCACTGCCAACGTGATGTATGAGCCAGGCGTCACCTACAAAAAGGGTGGCAACTGGTGGGAAGAAAACGCTCCTGAGATTGAGAAGGCTGTGGCTGCAGCTCAAGACGTTGACTATATCATAGCATGCGTGGGCGAGAACTCCTATTGCGAGACCCCTGGCAATCTTAACGACCTTACCCTCTCGCGCAACCAGCTCGACCTCGTCAAGGCTCTGGCGGCCACCAAGAAGCCTATCATCCTCGTGCTCAACGAAGGTCGCACCCGTATAATCAATGAGATTGAGCCTCTGGCTCAAGCCGTGGTCGACATCATGCTGCCCGGCAACTATGGCGGCGACGCTTTGGCTCGCCTATTGGCTGGCGAAGTGGATTTCAGCGGCAAGATGTCGGTGTCGTATCCTCGCGACATCAACTCGCTCATCTGCTACGACTACAAACCCTGCGAGCATATTGGCAAAGCTATGGAAGGAGCCTACAACTACGACGCTCAGGTGTCGGTGCTCTGGCCCTTTGGCTACGGACTTAGCTACAACGACTATGCCTACTCCAACCTGCGTTGCGACCGCCAGAACTTCACAGCCGACGACGTGCTTACTTTCTCAGTCGATGTGACCAACAATGGCTCGATGGAGGGCAAGGAAAGCGTCCTGCTCTTCAGCAGCGACCTGGTGGCTTCGCTTACGCCCGACGTGCGTCGTCTGCGCGGCTTTGACAAGGTGAGCCTTAAGCCTGGCGAGACCAAGACGGTAGAACTGAAGCTCAAGGGCAGCGACATGGCGTTTGTGGGCTACGATGGTCATTGGATCCTCGAAGAGGGCGACTTCCGCTTCCAAGTAGGCGACCAGACTATCAACGTGCCTTGCATCGCCACATTCCGCTGGGATACCCCCAACAAGTAATCCAAGTAAATCTTCACATCAACATTAAACGATTCACCCCCAGCTTCCTCCTCTGCGGCAGCGGCCGCAGAGGAGGAAGCTCGCAAATTCTGGAAAAAATACCGATAATATTGCTGAAATATGAACTTTTGTTTCTAAATTTGCATTGACATATAATAAGCGTTAATCCAAACGCTGTCTTCTGCGCTTGAAACTTCGCAACTTTCATGGTCATAAAGAAGATAGTGCAGCGGTAACGCTCAGGCTGATTATATACGCCAAGGCAGGTCGCAGCAATGCGGCTTGTCTTTAGGCTATCTATAATCCAACGTGGGCTGACCGACTGCTTATCCTTTATGACGGGCATTGCGAAGGCCTCAAGCGTGGGATAAGCAGGATTAAGTTTCCCACGTTTTTTATGCGCCATAGATAAACCATTCATTTACTGCTTAATCAGGGGAACTATAGGCTCAACTCATTAAACGATATGAAGAAAGTATATCTTCTCCTCACTTTCCTTATTCTGGGGATAGTGTCCGTGAAAGCCCAAGCATTGTTTTATATTCCAGCAGGCTCCTCACCACAAACTAATTGCTCTGTCTTTATCTTTGTCAATGACAATGGCACTTTGAAGATCATTGATCATACAGTTGTTAGCGATGTCAAGCAGAAAATCTTGGAGGATCCAAATTATTATGAAAAGAAAGCCAAGACTATCAACAAGGTGATAGGATCAGCAATATTGGGTTACGCTACCGGTTACCAAAGTGCCCCTCTCAAATATTTGCGTCAAAGTAATGGCTATAATTTCTACACTGTAACCTATGATTTTGGAATAGGTATAGGACGAATTACTCAAACAGATTATTTTGCTTTTTCGTCAGATTGGAGCACCTTTGTTCAAAATCCGACAACTTCCTCTCAGTATTGGACACGGATCAATAAGTCTAACTTTGAAGTAAGTTTTTGATATGCGGATTTTACTTCTTTTCATAATGATTGCCGTTGGCTTTGTTAGTCATGCAGAGAACCTTTGTTATTATCGGTTGGTATCCATTACCCAAAATGGCACAACTAAAACTGATAACATCTCAGGAGGACAATTCGTAAAGTTCATCGGTGATATCTGTTATGAGTGCGACAACTCAGGAGTCGGAGTTGGACATGGCACACTGAAGAAAACAAGTTCAGACTCCCAGCAAACCACATATAAGGGTGGGTCGTATCTTGGATACCCATCATTCTTCCGATTCAACTCCGACAAAAGCGAGTTGAAGATGACCAATAGTGATGGCTCTGTGGTCTATACTTTTCGCAAGGCTACCGCTCCCACAAGCCAAGCCACTTCATCTCTTATCCGCGACCCTAACGCTCCTGCTGTAGGGAATGGTAATGGAGGAGGAGTATATGTACCTGCGACTCCTGCCACCACTACAACACCTTCATCGACCCGTTCCCAGCATAAATGCACCGTATGTAATGGCACTGGGCAAGTGATACGTCTTCACCCCAGTTCCGGACAGAAGAAATGGTGCGGTCAATGCAATCAACAGGTTCCTACTGGCCACCGTCATGAAATGTGCTCTTACTGCTATGGCAAAGGGTACGTAGAATATTAATCCCCCTTTCTTCTTAAAAATATTCATCCCCATTATTCTTAAAAATGAAAAGTAAAAATATCTATGTAGCCGTCGCATCCCTATGTATGATTTTGGCCTGCTCGGTGGCACTTTTTGCCGACGATATCATAGTAATGCGCAATGGCGACGTGATTAACGGCAAGGTGACGGAGATTACACTGACGGAAATCAAATACAAGAAGGCCTCAAATCCTGATGGCCCTACCTACACAGCCGCCCATGCCGATGTCCTCGCCATCAACTACGAGAACGGCGAGAAAGAGACCTTCGAAGCTCAAGCCAATCAGTCTGTTCCCTCTTCAGAGGTAGTCACTATAGAGCCTGTCTTAGACCAGGATTCGATTGACGCTATAAATAGAGAGTTTATCCAGCGTTATAGCCAAGAATACTTTAAGTTTGCCGACAAGCCTAAGGACAAAAAAGCCAAAGCAGGAATTGGGCAATACCGAGTGATGGACAACTCGGTGGTAACAGATGGTGTGATACGTATTTATTATATTCCCATGGGTAATGTAAGCGAGGCTGATTTTAGGACCAAAAATACATTAATGTATGGCAGTAGCACACCGCTACCCGTAATAATGAATCTTACTGACCATATTATTTATGTTGACTTAGAGAACACTTTCATAAGGAACAATGGAAAAGCAACCCCACTGTATACCCCCTCCACAACAATATCCTCCAGTGGTAAGACTACAGGAGGTGCGGTCAACTTAGGAAGTGTTACTGGAGCCTTGGGAGTAGGAGGGGCAGTAGGCACATTAGCTAATGGAGTAAATGTTGGAGGTAGTTCTTCCAATTCCACCACCACAGTTACTTATTCCCAAAGAATCGTACCTATTCCTCCAAAATCTAATTATCAAATGGAATATAGGTTACCTGTTGATCATATGGTAAGCATAGGTACTAACTGCACTGTAGGAGAAACTATATATTTTGAGCCAGACAACTCCCCACATCAAATGGGACTTTACTTAACCTACGGATTAGATGAAGGTATGACGCAAACATCCGTCTTGGAGCAAAATTTCTATCTATGGAAAGTGATTGGGCTTAATCGCGGTTGGTTTGCCAATACGGTCAATCTCTCACATCTGACTGATATAAGTACAGAGGCTATCTGCGTTGTTTCAGGAGATTTTCAAAAACGCTAACATTATATCATTGGAATTAATAAAATGGAAAATTACAAATTGGCTAAGGCTGTTTTTACCCTGGTCATCCTTTTGCTAAGCTCGGTGGCACTTTTTGCCGACGATATCATCGTAATGCGCAATGGCGACGTGATTAACGGCAAGGTGACGGAGATTACACTGACGGAAATCAAATACAAGAAGGCCTCAAATCCTGATGGCCCTACCTACACAGTTGCCCAAGCCGATGTCCTCGCCATCAACTACGAGAACGGCGAGAAAGAAACCTTCGAGGCTCAAGCCAATCAGGCTGCTCCCTCTTCAGAGGTAGTCACCATAGAGCCTGTCTTAGACCAAGATTCGATTGACGCTATAAATAGAGAGTTTATCCAGCGTTATAGCAGAGAATACTTTAAGTTTGCCGACAAGCCTAAGGACAAAAAAGCCAAAGCAGGAATTGGGCAATACCGAGTGACGGACAACTCGGTGGTAACAGATGGAAGGGTCTGGATTAGTTATATTACTCAAAGCGATTTAAGCGAAATAGATTTTTCTAAAGACGATTATCTTGGAAAGTCCCGTCTGATTCCCTATATATGGAATCTTACTAATCAAACTATCTATGTGGACTTAGCAAATACATTCATTAAGGTGAATGGTAAAGCAACTCCACTGTATACCCCCTCCACCTCAATATCCACTAAGGGAAAGAGTACAGGAGGCGCTGTCAACTTAGGTAGTGTGGCTGGAGCCTTGGGAGTAGGAGGGGCCGTAGGTACTTTAGCCAATGGGGTAAATGTGGGAGGTAGTTCTTCCAATTCCACCACTACTGTCACATATTCACAAAGGATAGTGTCAATTCCTCCTAAATCCTATTATCAAGTAAATGAGGGTCTTTCCCCTGATTTTAATTCCCTATCTAGTACCGTTTGCACAATTGGAGAAACGAAGTATTTTGGCCCTGAGAATTCTCCACATAAAACTGGACTTTACGTGACCTACGGGTTAGATGAAAGTATGACTCAAGTAGCTACATTCGAACAAATGTTCTATTTATGGAAGGTGATTGGACTCAATTCTAATTGGTTAAACGCGGTTAAATTATCCCAACTGACGGATGTAAGCGCAGTAGCATTTTATGTTTACTACTAACCCTTAAGCAGAATTTACATATTGAACTCATTTAAACTTTTGTGATTTGTGAATTTTTTTAAGGAACGCCACCACAAAAGCGAGATAGTTCCAGCCTTTCCAACTGGAAACAGTCGTGTCGTATCTCGTCAAGATGGAGCGGAAACCGTCCATCCAAGCATTGGTGCGTTCAATTACGAATCGTTCCTTATAAAGCTCCTCATCGAAGAGGTAATCTTCTTTCGGCTCTGCGTTTCTTGGATTCGGACAGACATTGGCTATGATGCCATACCCACCCAAGGCATTGCGGAAAGTTCGGGAATCAAATCCAGCATCGGCATTGTTGAAAAGCCCGTCGGTGGACAACCCGCAATCTTTAAGTTGAGCCGCCAGTTCGTCAACCCGCTCCTTGATTTGGTAGATATCCGCATGGTTGCCCTTCTGCGGTTCGGACATTGCCAAAGCCACCTCCAGCCTATCGGTGAGATAAAGCGAGTTGGTGGTCTTTCTCTTCTTCCGTCCTTGATATTCAACACATTCTCCGCCTCTTACGGCAGGAGTAGGAGACCCGTCTATATTTGTGACGGACATATCAAGCAGATGTTTGTATTTGCTGACAAGCGATGCAAACATGGACTGCCACTCCCCGAGTCTGCACCATTTCCTAAAATGATGATAGACCGCATTCCAGCTCAGGATTACCTCCCCAAAGAGATGCCCCACCGGGAGCTGATGCCATTGGCAACCGCTCTTGAGCTTATGGAGAATCGCATTGACGACTTCAATAAGACAGTCTTGGCTAACATATCCTCTTTTTGCGACGCTGAGATAGGGCATTATTTCGTTTTTTTTTGTATCTTTGTCAAGTACAGTGTATTTCGGCATTGGTTCGATAGATTAAAGTGTGGTAACTCTAATATAGCGAATTTCTGCGGAAGTACGCTGTATTTTAATATCTTGACATCTATTTTAACTTTTGAAAATTAGTTTAAATCACTTCATTATATCATTGGAATTAATAAAATGGAAAAGTACAAATTGGCTCAGGCTGTTTTTACCCTGGTCATCCTTTTGCTAAGCTCGGTGGCACTTTTTGCCGA
>JAJBVL010000068.1 GCA_020859845.1 Bacteroidales bacterium | reverse complement strand
CCGGTAGAGTCTCCTCAACTTCTATTGTGGGAAAATTTCTCCGGACAGTAGTGATATTATGTTGATTGTGATCGGTAAGAGAATCTTGTGATTTAAGGGCATAGGAGGGGCTAGCAGGGTGATACCTATGCTTGATTAGTAACACTTTAGCTCATCGTGAGCCTTAATTGCTACACTGCAAAGTTACACCTTGCAAGGAGGGTTTTACAAGTACAATTTTGTCAGCTACTTGTAGGATTTTGACTTTATTTCATGGGCTATGCGGCTGATGATGGCCGTCGTGGTGGTGTCGGTGACAAATACCGAGTTGAGGCCCTGATCTTCCTGGGCCGGGTCGCCTGAATAGTCATCGCCACGCTCCCATGTGCGGTGGGCTGGCTGAGCATATCCACCCCAACCCCAAAAGTTGGAGCCATTGATTTTGCCCGAGTCGCGGATGATGGAGAACACGTATTCATAGTAGCGGTCGCGACCCGTGGTGGGCGATTCGAGAGCGATGGCCATACCGTCGCGAGGATAACCAAACTCCTCAAGCACGATGGGCTTGCCCACTCCTTTATCATAGTGCACATCAATATACTGCTGTGTGCGTTCGCAGGCGCGATCAACGTTCTCCACCACTGAGTCGGCTTTGGTCCAACCCCAGTTGTAAGGCCAGATGTGTATGTTGGAATAGTCGATTTCAGGATATCCGTGGATTTCAGCCCAGAGGTCGAGGTCAACGTGGCAGCCATAGAGTCCTTCGCTACCGGTGGAGACGAGGTGGTTGGTGTCGAGTTCGTGGATGACGCGAGCTGTAGTGCGCAGCCATTCAGCAAATGCCTGCTTGCCTTCCTTGCTGAAGGGACGTGGCTCGTTGGCTATCTGCCACGACATGATGGCGGGCGACTGAGTATAAGGCTTGCCTGTCACTGAGTTGGTGCGGCTAACGATGTTGCGCACATGGTTGAGAGCCAACTGCTTGGCGCTGTCGTCGAGCACGAATTGGCAAACGTAGTCGCAATATTCTTGATAGCCATCCTTGGGCAGTGGTGCTGGTCCGTGGCCTGTCCATTCGAGATAGGTGCCGAAGCCCCCGCTCCATTCCCAAGCGTTGTTGAGGTAAAGCACGGCCTTCATGTCGCGCTTCTCAAGCTCGGCAAGGAAATAGTCGAGGCCCTGGAGAAGGGTGTCGTTGTAGACGCCAGGCGCCGTCTGCAGTACGGGCCAGATGTGGCAGTCGATGGTGTCGGCGCCATCGCCACCCACCAGCACGCGCAGGTTGTCGATGCCAAGTGCCTGCAAGGTGTCGAGTTCGCGGGCCAAGCGCTCACGGTCGCCATACTTCTCGGCGCCCAGCAGGCCACCATACCAGAAGTTGGCGCCAACGTAGCGATACACCGAGTCGCCGATGTAGAACTCGCCGTCGCGGACAGTTACAAACTGAGGAGCCGTCTCCTCGCCCTTCTTGTCGCCACAAGCTGACACAACACCAGCCAGGATAGCAAACAAGATCACAAGATTCACAAGATGTTTCATTAGGTTGATATTAGAAGGATATTAATGAAAAATATCGTTTACTGTTGTTAAGGGTTGTCAATTAAAAAGAGGAGAGAGGAAGGGGAGATTGACACTAATACTAAAACATTCTTTTTTTACCTTAAAGTTGTATCCACACTAATTTTTTCATGGTTTTGCTACTTATTTGTCCCAATCGTCGGTGCGGAATGGCACCAGAGGCATCCCCATCATATTATATACGCTGCCGATGGCAAAGTTTTTGAAGCAATATCTTACTGATTGTATTTCGTCAACATCCGGACACGAAAGCATGATGTTGCAATCCCACGTCTCGGTGACTTGCGCAGGATGGAACACGCGGTCGGCACCAGCAGCCTCAAAGCCCAGCAGCACGTCGTTGGGCGTCAACCCACCATCGGCGTTGTCAAAGAAGAGCTGTGCCTGATTGCCATTCACCTCCATTGAGCGGAAGGTGGGCGATTGGTATGGGATACCAGGTATGCCATACGTAAGGCTGGCAGCAGTAAAGGCCAGGCGCTCTCCTATCTCTTGCTTACGACTGGCGTGGATGTCCTCCAGCTCGTAGGGATAGATAAGGTCGATGGCACTCACCACTGCGCTATTGGGTATTATCTCTGCGGCTTTGTGTTGGCTCTCGCGAAGGAGCGCTGCATCAGTGCCCTCAGGATTACCATAATTCCAGCCGGGGATCTCCACGAAGTAGAAAGGCAGCTCGCCTTGGCCCCAATCTTGACGCCAGATGTCGACCATCTGAGCCAAGCGCTCGGCGTGGACATCGTGCTTGCCTACTTGCGATTCGCCTTGATTCCACAGCATACCTTTTATAGTATAGCCCATAATGGGATGGAGCATGGCGTTGTACATCACGGCTATGCGCTCGTAGTCGGGCTTCGAGGCGTCGGCCTGCTCTGCTGCGAGGTTAAAGTCGGGATACGTCTCTGCCACTTCATTTGGCACCCAGCCTTCTACCTTGCTGCCACCATAGGCATTGCAGATAATCCCCACAGGGACGTTGAGCAGGCGTGTGAGCGATTGGGCAAAGTGATAGCCAAGAGCCGTAAAGGATGCGGCATTGGCGGGCGTGCTTTCCATCCAAGTGCCCTCCACATCATCCTGCGGAGTGTAGGCCACTGTCTTAGGAATCATGGCCACTCGGATGCCAGGATAACAGCCGCTATAGGCTATCGTCTGAGCTGCTCCCTCGATAGGCTGAGTCCAGAAGCCTCGCAGGGGCATCTCCATATTGCTTTGGCCCGAACAGAGCCACACTTCGCCGATGAGCACGTTGTCGAGAGCAATAGTGTCGTTGCTGCCAATTTCGGCCACCTTTATATTATAGGGAGTAAAGGATGCTTCAGGAGTGGCCACTGTGATATCCCAGCGTCCTGAGGGCTCAGCCACGGCTTGACGTGTCTTGCCGTCCCAAGAAGTGGTCACTTCAACGGTGGCGCCAGGGGTGGCTGTGCCCCAAAGACGCGCGTCGCTCTGCTGCTGGAGCACGGCGTTGGAGCTAAATATATTTGGCATTGTGAGAGCCTGAGCGCTTAAGGTGGCGAGGCTGCTGAGTAGGATGAGTGATGAAAGTCGCATGGTGGGTTTATGGTGGTTAAAATTATACGCTGCGAAATTAATACCGTTTTGAGGCCATTCCAAATAAAGTCAAAAAATGGGCAAGACTTTGCAAAAATTGTATCACTTCATCCTTTGTGCCTGTATCCACTTCTGACGATTTATAGTTAATAGCCCTTATACACTTATATTCTATCTTCTTAAAAGAGGCTTTTGTGACGTTTAAACACTTCGCGAAATTCGCGAGGCGAACGTCCCTTCAAGCGTTTGAACAATCGGTTGAAATTTGACACATTGTTAAAGCCACATTCATAGCATATCTCCGACACCCCCATCGTAGAGTCGACGAGCATTCGAGCTGCGTGGCCCAAGCGTATCTCGGTGATATACTCAGTGATGGAGCGCCCTGTGCGCAGACGGAAGAAGCGACTGAAGGCGCTGTCGGTCATCCCCACGAGGTCAGACAGGAGAGCCAGATGGAGATCTTCTTTATAATGTGTGTCAATATATTCTTGCACTTTGCGCACACGCCGGCTATCCACCGACACTTTTGAGTTGGCAAACTAGCTGCTTGACAAGCGGCGATAGTCATCGAGCACAGCGAGGTCGTAGAGTATCTCAAAAAACTTTATCACACGGTAAAAACCGCTCTCGAGGCGTGTCAAGTCGTCGAGTTTACTATATACTCTCATGATAGAGGGCATGCTGAAAGCAATGCCTCCAGCGCTTTTGTCGAGCATCACTCGGATTGGCGTAAACTGGTTTTTCTCCAAGAGCCCTCCAAAGAGATCATCCGAAAACTGAATTGTAATCTCGCGTATCTGTGGACTGGCGCAAGCGTGCTGCTCCCATGTATGCTCTACACTGCCTCCAAGGAGCGCTAAGTCGTATTCTCCCAGCTCTTCTATGGAGTCGCCCACCACACGCCGCGACCCCGCACAACCGGCCACGAAGTTGAGCTCATACTCTTTATGGCGATGTATGGGGTAGTTGAATTGGTCTTTCAGACGGTCTACCAGATAGAAGCAGTCTTTCTCGGCCAATGGTGTGATCTCGGTAATAATCTTGTTCATGGTGAGAAGCTTTAGTGATAAGTTGCGACAAAAATAATATATTTGTGTAAAAATTGCAAGGCATTGATACTTTTTTATCAAAATTTTG
>JAJBVL010000032.1 GCA_020859845.1 Bacteroidales bacterium | reverse complement strand
GCCAATATGAGGGGCGGGTGGATGAGGACATATTAAGATAATAATAGAGATTAAAGAAGAGAATCTCGACGGCAAAACCGCCTGTTATCTCGGCGGCAAAACCGCCGAGCACTGTACCCCGGCTAACGCACGGCCCCCTCTCGGCGCCCAAAGGCCCATCGGGGCCGCAGAGCGAAGGCCATCGGGGCTGCGGAGCGCGGAGGCCATCGGGGCTGCGGAGCCGAGGCCAGCGGGGCTGTGGAGCCGTTAGGCAGGGTACAGTGTTGGGCGCTTTTGGCGCCCAAGAGCCATCGAGGCCGCAGAGCGGAGGCCAGCGGAGCTGTGGAGCCGAGGCCACCGGGGCTGTGGAGCCGTTAGGCAGGGTACAGTGTTGGGCGCTTTTGGCGCCCAAAGGATGCGGGGTTATTTTCCCAGGAGGGGGCTTGTGGCGCCCCAGGAGCCACGGTCGAGGCTGCGATAAGATACAGCCTCGTGCATGTGGACCGGGAGGATATCGGGGGCGCCATCAAGGTCGGCGATGGTGCGGGCCACCTTGAGAATACGGTCGTAGGCGCGTGCGCTCATGTCGAGCTTCACCATAGCGTTGCGGACTATGGCTCGACACTCTGCGCTCAGCGCCGCGTGCTGGCGCAGCAGCCGCGAGTTCATCTGTGCATTGCAGTGAACGGCTGGCTCCGCGGCAAAGCGCTGAGTCTGGATGGCTCTTGCCTTCACCACACGCTCTCTGATAACCTCGCTGCTCTCCCCAGTAGGCCCCGCCGACATCTCGTCGAAGGCCACAGGCATTATCTCCACCTGCAGGTCAATGCGGTCGAGGAGCGGTCCAGAGATACGATTGAGATATTTGCGCACAGCTCCTGGCGGACAATTACACTCCTTGGTGGGATGATTATAATAGCCGCAAGGACACGGATTCATACTCGCCACGAGCATAAACCCCGCAGGATAATCCACAGCATACTTGGCCCTCGAGATGGTGATATGGCGGTCCTCCAACGGCTGTCGCATCACCTCCAACACTGCCCGCGAAAATTCTGGAAACTCGTCGAGAAACAACACCCCATTATGAGCCAGGGATATTTCGCCGGGAAAAGGATTGGTGCCTCCCCCCACCAATGCCACCGGCGAGATGGTATGATGGGGCGAACGAAATGGCCTCACGGTCATCAGTCGCGAGCCGCGTGGTAGTTTGCCTGCCACAGAATGTATCTTTGTAGTCTCCAGCGCCTCTGATAGCGTGAGGGGCGGGAGGATAGTGGGTAAACGCTTAGCCATCATAGATTTTCCTGACCCTGGAGGACCCACAAGCAGTATGTTGTGGCCACCGGCGCATGCCACCTCAAAGGCCCTCTTCACCGTCTCTTGGCCTCGCACCTCCGAAAAGTCATAATCAAAATGAGCCGAGGCGGCAGCAAACTCCGCGCGAGTGTCAACGAAGGTCTGCTGCAGCGTGGGCTGCCCGTTGAGAAAATCCACCACCTCGCGCAGATTGTTGGCTCCGTATACCTCCAGCTTATTGACCACGGCAGCCTCAGTGGCGTTGGCCATAGGCACTATCATCCTCTCAAAGCCTTGTGCTCGCGCCTGTATGGCCATTGGCAACGCCCCACGGATGGGGAGCAGCGAACCGTCGAGCGACAACTCGCCCATTATCACACACTTCTCAAGCCCCGCCGTGGGTATCTTTTCGGCTCCAGCCAGTACTCCCAAGGCAATGGGTAGGTCGTAGGCTGCACCCTCCTTCTTGACGTCGGCGGGGCTAAGATTGATGACGATATGACGGCGTGGGAAGTCGAAGCCGCTCTGTGTGACAGCAGCTATCACTCGCTGATGGCTTTCTTTGACTGCCGTGTCGGGCAGTCCTACCATCGTAAACATGAAGCCGGCCTCTATGGCCACTTCTACGGTGACAATAAGGGCATCAATGCCTTGAACGGCTGCCCCATATATCTTTACAAGCATGGTGGATAGAAAAAAAGGAAGGGTTATTGTGGCTCGATGGCGGTGAGGATGTTCATCGAGGAGCCGCGCCAGGGGAGGGTGCCATAATATCGTTCATATTTGATGGTGATAGGGCGGCCACTGCCCTGATAGCCTTGTAGGATTCGAGCCAGAGAGTCGTTGGGTATTGAGAAGGTGAAGTCGCGAGAATATAATCGTACGGTGTCGGTCAGGGCGCTCTCGGTGATCATTTCCCCTTCGTAAGTCTTGCAGATGATGCCACGGCGCTCCACCTTGGTGATGTAGCCCACGGCTTTGGCATCGGTGACGTAGGGGTTGAGGTAGCGCAGCCAGAAGGTGACGCCTAATGCTAAGGCCAACAAGAAGAAGAGCCATCCCCAAAAGCGTCGCCAGGGGTGGCGCCGGCGGGTAGCCGAGGCCTCAAGGGTGGCCTCGGAGGAGCCTGGAGTAGGGGAGGGTGTGGCAAACGATATAGTGTCGCCAGCTGTAGGCGTAGGGGCCTCAGCCGATGCGGGGTCCTCCTCGCCGTCGAGGAAATAGTCGGGGCGATTGTCGTCGAATATCATGGCTGTGGGAGGCTCTTTTGCTGGCGACGTTTGTCAAGCGCCACGCAGATAAACGTGAAGAGACCCAGAAGGATAAGCAGCAGGGTCTGGCAACCCATCACCAGATTGGCAAACGATGTGGAATACTCCTTAGTGAGTCCCGGTATGCCTGTGGCAAACATGCTCAGACCGAAGATGATAGCCCATTGCCAAGGGCCGATGCCTCCATTGGAGGGAACCCCCATAGAGATGCTCGACAAGACGAAGCACACCAGCACAGCCACCACGCCATAACGGCTTACTACCTCGGCTGTCACTGGGAAGGAGAAGAAGGCCACGTAGAGCTGCAAGAAATAGCACCCCCAAATGCACACCGTCAGCAAGAGCCACCGCCCTTTGCCTTTCATGTGGGCCACTACTGCAAAGCCTTCCCATAGGCCTTTGATAAAACCAATGGTGGCTTTCACGAGCTTGTTGTCGGGGTACATTTTGAATACAAACACCACCACCCCAAGACACACCACGACGGCTGCCCAAAGCCATGGCGACGTCAGCAGTCCGATGACGCTCTGATAGGCCTCAGGGTTCTGACTGAGGTAGCTCAGCAATTCCTTGCTGGCTATCAAGAAGGTGAAGGCCGTCAGCAGAGCCACGGTGACGGTGTCGGCCAGGCGGTCGGCCACCATCGAGCCAAAGACGGTGGTAAACGACGCTCGTTGGCGCTGAGCTATATAGCCCGTGCGCCACAACTCGCCGAGACGCGGCAAGACGAGATTGACGGCATACGTGCCAAAGATACTTAGCACCAAGATAAATAGCGGAGTCTTGACACCCAACGCATCGAGCTGTATCGACCACCGCATAGCCCTGAAGATATGAGAGAAAATGCTTATGACGAGCGCCAGAGCTATCCACCAGAAGTTGCAGTCGCGCCGGATGATGGCTATCATCTCGCTGAAGTTGACGCCTGTAAACAGTAGATAGCATAGACCTATAGTCACAAGCAATGGCACGCCATATTTCAATAGGGCGCGCCAAAAACTCGTTTTCTTTGTCGGCTGCTCGGAAGCACTCATTCGGCAGCTTCTTGAGGCTTATTCAGCGGGTTGCTCAGCAGCGGGTTGCTCAGCGGCAGGGGCTGCAGGAAGCTCAGCGGCAGGAGCAGCTGTGGGGAGCTGGGTGTCGTAGTTGCCGCCCACTTGCTCTACAGGCGTGGGTGCTGTCACACGTGAACCGGTGCGAGTGAGAGCCGATGGCATGAAGAAGGTGGAGAGGATAGCGAGGACGCAGATGGCGCCAGCGAGAATCCAAGTCACCTTTTCGATAAAGCTGTTGGTGCGGCGCACGCCCATAATCTGGTTGCTACCGGCAAAAGCCGACGAGAGGCCGCCGCCTTTCGACTTCTGAATCAGCACCACACAAATCAAGAGTATGGCAGCGATGAGGGTCAGTACGATGAGAGTTACAAACATTTTGTATTAGTCTTGTTTTTGTCTGATTTGTTTTTGTTGCGCTCTAGTTTTCGTTGTCTTTTTCCACGCTATATTGACTATTGAGGATAAGTTTCTGCAAGAAACGCAATTGGTCTGCAAAGTAAATACTTTTTTCTGGAAAATTCAAACTTAAATGGCGTATAATTTCATAAGCCTTGTCGTAGCGGCCGCGCTTGATGTAGATTTTTGCGAGGCTTTCGCTCAGGGGTGAGGTGGCCGAGGCGGTTGGTTGGGAGCGTGTCTCCCGAGGATGAGAGGGAGCGGGGGCCGGAGTTGGTGCCGGGG
>JAJBVL010000097.1 GCA_020859845.1 Bacteroidales bacterium | reverse complement strand
TACGGAGGTAGGACGCGTCTGAGTCAGCGGCTAAACCTGGGCGGTTGATGCAACCGCACTACATCGGCTGCCGCAGAGGGGAGGGGTAATTTTTGGATGTATGTAGCAAGATAATGTTGGTGATTAAATTTTTATTTTTACCTTTGTAGCAAGTTAAACATTTATCACTAAACTTTATCAGTATGTTATCAACTTTAAAGCAACTTATCTTACAATCAGCAGCCGACCTGCTCATCGCCCTCCTCTCCAAGCTCCGTCAGCAACTCACCCCCACCTCTTCTCAGAAAGAAGAAGAGTAGTCACCCCCCTATTCCTTTTCACCCTTTTTATCCCCTAATCCACCATCCCCATGAAAAATCCTGGTGATACCGCCTACTTTGTAGAAGAACGCTCCCGCCAACTATGGCTCGCTATGCGCCGCTACATGGCCACAGCCCCACTCATCAACATCCACGACGCTCTGTGCCACGTGGTCAATCAACCAGCTCCCCGCTTCTGGGTGAGCGAAGAACGCGCCTCAGCCGTGGTGTCAAGCATCATCCGCGGTGGTTCGCTCGAAGGCATGCATCCACTGAAGCGCGAGATGTTTGAGGAAATCCACCGTCGTGTCATCCTCCTCCGTCAGCAACGGCCCGAGTCGTGCCTTTTCGAATTGGTGAAAGAGGTGGTGTGGCAACCTGCACCAAAATACTACCTCTCGCCGCTGACCGCTCGACGCCTTTATTACCACTATCGTATGACCCTCGAAAAACGCCCAATCCACCTCAGATGGAACGCCTCATCTTCGACCGCCCACAGCTCCTCTACTCGATAGCCAACCTGGCCCATATCCAGGCGGAGCAACTCGAGGAAGACCCGCGGCGCCAGCGACTGGTGACCGACCTACTTGAGGATGGCAACCACGACCGCGTAGACTTCACCATCTGGATGGCCCTCGACGACTGCGTGGAGACCCTCTACCCATTGACAGCCTCGCTGCCGCGCTTTCGCTCCATCACCGACCGCCGCACTACTCCCGCGCGCTACGTCATAGAGCTCCTATGGAGTCCAGTGTCGCCATCCAAGACCACCCTCCGTATGCTCCACACCATAATACATGAGTATATCGTGGTCACCGTGCTGGCCGACTGGATGCGCGTGCGGGCCGAGGAACTGGCCCCTGCCTGGGACAATCGTCGCACGGCGCTGATGCAGCGCCTACGCTCCATCAAGACGCGCCTCAGCCCCACGCGCCGCCGCTTAGACATCCTATAAGCCTAAGTAAACATTCAAATTACTTTAACCAATTCTATTTTTGAAAGTATCTTAAGCCACTTCCCTCTCTGCGGCAGCTTTCGCAGTGCAGCGGCCCTCCGCTGCTCATTAAGCGTCGGCCCTCCGACGCGACTTAATGACTGCAGCCTTGTGAGAGCCAGAGGGCTGGCTCAAAAAGAGCAGCGGAGGGCCGCTGCACTGCGAAAGCTACCGCAGAGAGGGAAAGAAATGATAGTTAAAGTTAAACTTATAAGCCCTATGAAAGCCCTTTCCCTGCCTCTTGGGGGCCTCGCCCCCGCGCCTTCCACCACCACCCCGGCGCTCCAGCAGCGCGCCGAGCTGGAGATAGCCCTCAACCTCGCCCACGACTGCTATGGCGGCCTTGCTCCCCTCCCCGTCCTTGAAGGCCAGGCGGGGAGCGAGCGCCCCACCACCTACGGCCACACCCGCGCCCTTCATGTGGGCGCCACCTATCGCCACGAGATAACCTACGACGCTGCCACACACGTAGTGGGCTGGACCTCCGACAGCGTACCACCAGAGCCACACCTCCTCCTTCAGCTCGATGCCGACGCGGAGCTATACACTGTGGAGAGCCTCGGTAACATCCTCATCCTCCTCACCAGCAAAGGGCCCCACTACCTCCTCTGGCAAGGCCAAGAGGGGGCTTACCTCAATCTTGGCAGCCACCTGCCAGATTGTCCCCTATCGTTTGGTCTTCAGAGCGAGATGGTGGCCGACGAAGAGATGACCATCACCTTTGAGGAGTCGATAGCCGAGGAGAAAATCTGGGACGAGCTGTCGACCGCCAACAAGAGCGCCGTCACCTCCCAACTGCTGGCGCGCGTCAACACCTTCATCGCCGAGCAGAGCGCCAAGGGCCGCTTCATCTATCCCTTCTTGGTGCGCACCGCCTACCGCCTCTACGACGGCAGCCTGACGATGCACTCGGCGCCGGTGCTGATGGTGTGTAGCAGCGACGTGGCACCCCAAGTGTTCTACTCCCACATCTACGGCAAGAACGCCTACACCGAGGCGCGGGTAAAGATAGTGGCGCTGCTCCACCAGCTCGACATGGCCGCTGTCGACACCGAAGCCGTGGAGCGCCTACGCAGCTGGAGCGAGATAGTGCGCTCGATCGACGTGTTTATCTCCGCGCCCATCTATACCTACGACCAAAGCGGCGAGGTGGAGCGGTTTGTCGAAGTTGACACCGACGCTGCCGACTGCTACAGCCTCTGCCTCCACACCAACCAAGCAGCGTCGACCGACCTCTACCCCCTACGCTACCAACTCAACCGCTTCAACCGCCTCTACGCCATGACCTTCTGTCCCGATACCCTCACCTACCCTGCGGGACGCCTACAGTTGCCGCGCCGAAAGCCCGAGGAAGTGAGAGAGATGGTGAGAGACTGCTCGCAGTTTTATTTCCTGAAGTCGCTCTCCCTTGACGACCTGAGCGCCGAGCGCCAGGTGATTGAGATTACCAGCCATTATCTCGATACCCTCACCACGCGCGAGGCTATGACCGACGACTACCAGACCCACGACCTACTGATAGCCCGCAGCGCCTTCACCTACAACCAGCGCCTCAACCTCAGCGCCATCCATCGCCGCCTGTTTGCGGGCCATCACGCCTCGACTCTTGTGGCCCATACCGACGGATACGTGGCACCCTACACCGACGCCCCATCCACCATCGCCGACTACACCGAGCTTCTGCGCGTGTATTTCTATATCAAGGAGGAGCGAGAGGATGTGGTGGTGAGCGGCGAGTATGGGCAGATAGGTGCCAACGCGCCAGTGATGACCCTCTATTATCCCAGCACCAAGGCCTACAAGGCCGTCATCGTCAGGATGCGCTCAGGGGTAGTGAGGGCTTGGGAGGTGAAGATGGAGCCCCACCCGTTTCTCAACGCCGCCGTCTACGTTGGGCCGTGGGAGGGTGTGGCAGCCGACGAAGCCACCACGACCGTGCCCACGCTCAGTAGCGAAGAGCAGCTCACCATCCCCGCGCCCAACAAAATCTATACGTCGGAGGTCGACAACCCCTTCTACTTCCCGCTGGAGGGCATCAACAGCGTAGGCACTGGGGAAGTCTACGGCCTGTTGGCGGCGGTGACGGCGTTGTCGCAGGGGCAGTTTGGCCAGTTCCCGCTCTATGCCTTCACCTCCGAAGGTATCTGGGCGTTGACCACCAACGAGCATGGCACCTACTCGGCCATACAGCCCGTGAGTCGCCACGTGGTGAGCAGTGCCGAGAGCTTGACGCAGACCGATCGCGGCGTGGCGTTTCTCAGTCGACAGGGGGCGATGTTGCTCGAGGGGGTGTCGGTGAGGCAGTTGTCGTTGGCTCTGGGCCGGGAGATGCCGATGGGCCGCCTGCCCCACCTTGACGAGTTGATGGCCGTGCATGGACTGACGTTTTCAGGGCCCATGTGGAGCGAGATGATAGAGAGCGGAGGACGCATCATCTACGACTACAGCCATCAGCGGTTGGTGGTGCATAGTCCTGAGCAGCCGGGGATGGTGTATCTCTACGCGATCGACAGCGGAGCGTGGACATCGGCGCAGATGGCGCTGGAGCGAGGGCTCAACAGTTATCCGGAGACCTACGCCACGCTCACGGATGGTAGCGTCGTCAGCCTGTCGGCGCCGATTAGTGCTGACTCGGCCACCATGCCATTCTTTCTGCTGACGCGGCCGTTGTCGCTGGGCGACGCGCAGGCGCTGAAGCGAGTGAGTAGCGTGGTGGTGGAGGGAGAGTTCCACCGCGGAGAGGTGAGTGTGGCGCTGTATGGGACGCGGTCGCTGAGCGCGAGCGGTGGCGGGTGGAAGCTTGTGGCCACGAGCACCACGCATTGGGCGGATGGGATCTGCGGGTCGCCACATCGATGGGTGCGGGTCGCCATCCTCGGGCGCCTGGCGGCCACGTCGCGCCTCACGGCGCTCACCATCAACTACCACTGACCCCGGATGGCAAGACTGGGAGGGGCGGCTCGCCAGGCCGCCCGGAGCAAACCACGGAGAACTCGGATCACACGGATGACTGTAAGCATTCGGTAATGCCCGTATTGCGTACTTCGCCGAAGTAGCCCGAACTTC
>JAJBVL010000041.1:51119-52667 GCA_020859845.1 Bacteroidales bacterium | reverse complement strand
GGGTAAGGAGCCGGGCTGGCCTTAAAAGCTGAAAAGCTAAAAAGGGTAAGGAGCCCCTCGCTGGCAGCCTGGCTGACACCCCTGCCTGGCCCGCAGGCGTTGCCTCTTAAGCTTTTTAGCTTTTCAGCTTTTAAGGCCCTCCCGGCCCTCCTGGCCCTTCAGGGCCGGTGGCCCGGAGGTAGCCGGCCCAGGCGGCGCGCTGGAGCGCGGCGCGGGCCTCGGCGGCCCAGGCGGTGGCGGAGGACTCGTCGGAGGCAGCGGCGGCGCGCTGCGCCTCGCTCTGGGCGATGCGGCCCAGGTAGTAGGCGCTGCGGGGGCTGCCTTGCAGCGACGCCCAGCGCAGCTGGCGGTAGGGACAATATCCACCCTCATCCGCCTCGAAAAACCGCTCGTGGCCCAGCAGATAGTCAACCCAGAGCAGCACCGCGCCAGCATCGAGGGCGTCGGGGTGGGGACCCTCGCTGTAGGTCTGGAGCCACGTCATTAGTTCCTGCATGTAGGGGGAGAGGTCGGGGTAGTCCATCGACGCGCCCTCCTCGTAGCTGGGCGCCAGCCCCTCCACGACAAACGCAAACGCCTGCCATACCCCCTCGTTGATGAGCCGCGAGAGTAGCACCATACCCTCCTCCACGGAGCCCTCGGGGTGGGTCATCTGCCAGGCAGCGAGTTCTACGAGGCCTCGGCGGTCGCGGAGTTCGGCGGCGAGCGCCTCCATGATATGACGAGCCTCGTCGAAACGCCCCAGCGAGAGCAGGGCGCAGCCTGCGCGCAGGCGGCACTCCGCCGCCTTCTCGGGATGGCGGCGACGCAGACCGCGAGCCGCGAAGAGATAGAGCATGGCGGCGCGGTCGAGGTCCTGGCGCCCATAGGGGGCGAGGTAGTAGACGTCGGCCAGTCGGCGGGCAGCCTCGGGCCGCAGGGGGTGGTTGGGGGTTTGGTAGAGTTCGGTGAGCAGTTGGCAACCGCGGTCGAGACACTCCTCGCGGTCGAGGCCGTTGACGCGGCGCAGATTGTCCCACTGGGCTGACGACAGGTATATGTTGGCGGCGGCGAGAGGGTCGCGCATCGGTGGCAACTCCTCGACGAGGCGAAGCTCGAGGTACACCTCGCGATAGGGCGACGCGGCGTCAAACTGCCACGGTAGGCCACCGAGACGCAGCACAAACATCTTGCGGTCGTCGCTGCCGTGGGGGATGCGGATGAAGGTGAGGGTGGTGGGGGTGACGGACTCGGTCTCGAGTTCGCCTACCCACGAGTGGATTAGTTCCCAGCCTTCGCTCTTGGCGTTGGCCTTGACACCGAGGATGGCGGCGTGGAGCGGGCTGAACGCCTGTTCGTATAGTTTCTGGTGGATTTTCTTGCCGGGCCGCAGGAGGGAGGTGTCGAGCCAGCCCTCGTGGGTACGCTGGTGGTAGGTGCGGTCGGTATTGGTGACTGTAAGGCTGAGTAGGAGATACATGGCGCGCAAAAAAAAAGGAAAATACAAAGATAATAATTTTTGAGCGAAGCTCAAGAAAATAAGAGGGGATTAAAAGCTGAAAAGCTAAA
>JAJBVL010000041.1:34435-51019 GCA_020859845.1 Bacteroidales bacterium | reverse complement strand
AAGGCTAAGAGAGCTTCGCGAGGGCCTTAAAAGCTGAAAAGCTAAAAAGGCTAAGAGAGCTTCGCGAGGGCCTTAAAAGCTGAAAAGCTAAAAAGGCTAAGGACCCCCTCGCTGGCAGCCTGGCCAGCAGCCTTGCTTCTTAAGCTTTTTAGCTTTTAGCCTTTTAAGGCCCTGGGGGCTTCTTAAGCTTTTTAGCTTTTAGCCTTTTACGGCCCTGGCTGCTTCTTAAGCTTTATAGCTTTTAGCCTTTTAAGGCCCTGGCGGCTTCTTAAGCTTTTTAGCTTTTCAGCTTTTACGGCCAGCCTTGCTTCTTAGCCTTTTTAGCTTTTCAGCTTTTAATCCCCTCGCGAAGCTTTTGCTGGTTGGAGAGAAATGTGTAATTTTACACTAATTTTTTGCGAGATGAAACATTGCTATGAAGATATCGAGGGCCTCAAGGTCCACTACACCCTCCAGGGCGACGACGGCGCCGCCGGCGAGCGCCCCGCCATCGTGCTGATGCACGGCTGGGGGTGTAGCCACGAGACCCTCCAGTCGATAGCCGACGTGGCCGCCGAGACCCACCGCGTGTACAACGTCGACCTCCCCGGCTTCGGCCAGACCCCCATGCCTCCCGATGCCTGGGGCGTGGAACTATACACCCAGCTCATTGAGAAACTCGTGGACCGGCTCGGCCTTCAGCGGCCGTCGCTGCTCGGCCACTCGTTTGGCGGACGCCTCGCCATCCTCTACAGCTCGCGCCGACAGGTGGACAAACTAATCCTCGTGGACGCCGCCGGCGTGAAACCACGCCGCAAGCCGAGCTACTACTGGCGAGTGTATAGCTACAAACTCTCCTGCCGGTGGCTGCGCCTGCGCTACGGCGCCGAGGAGGCCGAGCGACGCATCGAGGCCGCGCGCCAGCGCCGTGCCTCCGCCGACTACCTCGCGGCGCCTCCGCTGATGCGGAGGGTGCTCAGCCGGGTGGTCAACGAGGACCTCTGCCATGTGATGCCGCAGATCAAGGCCCCCACGCTGCTCATCTGGGGCGTCAACGACACCGCCACGCCGCTCGCCGACGCCAAGAAGATGGAGCGCCTCATCCCCGACGCGGGGCTGGTGGAGATGGAGCGCTGCGGGCATTATAGCTTCCTGGACAACCCGGGACAGTTTCAGGCGGTTATCAGATCTTTTCTGCGGTCATGATTCATTCTCGATAATCTCGATAATCTCGATATTATCGATAATCTCGATTATTCATCGATAACTCATCGAAAACCTCATCAAATGCTCAACACAATATTCATACTGCTTGCTGCCATCTGCCTCATCAACCTCCTGGTGGAACTCCGCCGCGACCTGATGATGCTCCAGCAAAACTCCTACCGCCCCGAGCGCTACATGCGCTGGCTGCGCACCAGCGCCGACACCACCTCCTTCCCCCGACTGGTGGGGATGGCCGTGCTGCTGGTGTCGCTGGTGACGTTTACCGACACTTGGTGGGCCATGGGCATGATGGCCGTCTTTGCCGGCGGTTGCACCATCGCCCTGCTGCGCCAACGCTACAAGAAACCGCTCGTGTGGACCTCGCGCGCCAAGCGCATCTACGCGACGATGCTCCTGCTCTCGGCCATCATCGTGGCCGCGCTCGACATCATCTCCTACCACATCCCCTACGAGGCCAACAGCGACAGCCGGGTGGCCTACCTCAGCTTCATCTCGGCGGTGACGCTCACGGGCCTCTACTGCGCCAGCCACATGATAGCCCTCGTCGCCGTCTGGCTCCTGCAACCGCTGGAGAGCAAGATCAACCAAGGCTACTATGACGACGCCGAGAGGATACTCCGCTCGATGCCGCGCCTGAGGGTGATAGGCATCACCGGCAGCTACGGCAAGACAAGTACCAAACACTACCTATACCGTATCCTCTCGGAGCAGATGGAGGTGCTAATGACCCCGGGGAGCTACAACACCACGATGGGCGTGATACGCACCGTGCGCGAGATGCTGCGGCCCTATCACGAGGTGTTTATCTGCGAGATGGGGGCCAAGCAGCCAGGGGATATCAAGGAGATATGCGACCTTGTGCACCCCGAGATTGGTATCCTGACGGCCGTGGGGCCGCAGCATCTGGAGTCGTTTAAGACGATAGAGAATGTGCAGCGGACCAAGTTTGAACTCATCGACGCGTTGCCCAAGGGGGGCTTGGCGGTGGTGAACAACGACTTTGAATACATCGCCAACCGCGAGGTGACCAACGTCAGCTGTCTGCGCTACGGCATCAAGAACACCAAGGAGGTGGACTACACCGCCAGCGACATCATATACACCTCGATGGGCACCGACTTCACCATCACCGCCAACGGACAACGCCTGACGCTCCATACGCGGCTGGTGGGGGAGTGTAACATCTCCAACCTGATGGCGGCGGTGGCGGTGGCTCTATACCTCGGCGTGGACCGCGAGAAGATACGCTACGCTGTGGCGAAGATAGAGCAGGTGGAACACCGCCTGAGCCTCAAACGCACCCCGGCGGGAGTGACCATCATCGACGACGCCTTCAACAGCAACCCCACAGGGTCGGCAATGGCCCTCGACGTGCTGGCGGGGATGCGCAGCGGCAAACGCATAGTCATCACCCCCGGGATGATCGAACTCGGCGACCGCCAGCATGAGCTCAACGCAGAGCTGGGGCGGCGCATAGCCCGCTCGGCGGATATAGCCATCGTGGTGGGCAACTACAACCGCGAGGCCATCACCGAGGGTCTCCACGGCGCCGGCATGGAGGAGGACAGGATCCACGAGGTGAAGACGTTTGCCGAGGCCCAGAGGGTGCTGGCGGCGGTGGTGAGGCGAGGCGACACGGTACTCTACGAGAACGACCTCCCGGATACCTTCAAATAGCTTCGCGAGGGGATTAAAAGCTGAAAAGCTAAAAAGGCTAAGGAGCCAGGGGATTAAAAGCTGAAAAGCTAAAAAGGCTAAGGAGCCAGGGCCTTAAAAGCTGAAAAGCTAAAAAGCTAAGGAGCCAGGGCCTTAAAAGCTGAAAAGCTAAAAAGGCTAAGACCCCCTCGCTGGCAGCCTGGCCCGCAGCCTTGCTTCTTAAGCTTTATAGCTTTTAGCCTTTTAAGGCCCTGGCTGCTTCTTAAGCTTTATAGCTTTTAGCCTTTTAAGGCCCTGGCTGCTTCTTAAGCTTTATAGCTTTTAGCCTTTTAAGGCCCGCCTAAAATGATTAATTTTTAATGACAATGAAGACAAAGATAGGAGTATTCTTCGGTGGGCGCTCCACCGAGCATGAGATCTCAGTAATATCGGCCTCGCAGGCCATGAACGCCATCAACCGCGACGACTACGAGGTGGTGCCCATCTACATCACCAAGCAAGGCCACTGGTATACCGGCGAGCCACTACTCGACGTGGCCAACTATCGCGACATCCCCCGGCTGCTGAGCCAATGCGAAGAGGTGTACATGCGCCCCATCTACGGCGACTACAACCTCTACCGCACCAAAAAGAAGGGCCTGTGGGGCTCGGACGTGGTGGACACGCTCGACGTGATAATCCCGGTGCTTCACGGCATGAACGGCGAGGACGGCACCTTTGAGGGCATCCTCGACAGCATCGGCATACCCTACGCCGGCTGCAACACCCTCGCCTCGGCCAACGGCATGGACAAGATAACGATGAAGATGATCATGGAGCGCAGCGGCATACCGGTGGTGCCTTACGTGTGGTTTACCGACAAGCAGTGGTGGAACGACCGCGATGCCCTCGTGGCCGAAATCGAAGAGAAGATAGGCTACCCCGTGATTGTCAAACCCGCCAACCTCGGTTCGAGCGTGGGTATCGGCAGAGCCGCCGACCGCGAGACGCTGCTCCAGCGCGTGGAGGAGGCTGAGAAATACTCTACGCGCATCATCGTAGAGCACATGGTGGAGAACCTCAAGGAGATCAACTGCTCAGTGCTCGGCGACGCCGATGATCGCCAGACCTCCGTCTGCGAAGAGCCGGTGAAGAGCGGCGAGATACTCAGCTACGAAGACAAGTATATGGGCGGCTCGAAGGGCGCCAAGGGCATGCAGGCCTCGCAACGCCGCATCCCCGCGCTGCTCCCCAAGGAGATGAGCGACAGGATACGCCATCTGGCCAGCGAGACATTTCGCGTGCTGTCGTGCCACGGCGTGAGTCGCGTGGACGTCATTGTCGACGACGACACCCAGGAGATCTACGTCAACGAGATCAACACCATCCCTGGATCGCTATCCTTCTATCTATGGGAAGCCACGGGACTCCCCTTTGACCAACTGATGGACCGCCTCGTAAAACTGGCCCTGAAACGCCATCGTGAGGTGGGGATGAAGACCGTCAGCTACGACCAGAACATCTTTAGCATGGGCGGAGGTGTGAAAGGCGGCGTGAAGGGCGGAGCCAAAGGAGGACGCCGATGACCTATCCCGAGCGCTTTGAGCAGAAGATAGGGTTTGACGCCGTGCGTCAGAGCGTCAAGAGCCTCTGCGCCTCCACCCTGGGCTATGAGCCTGTGGAGGCTATGGGCTTTATGACCGACTATGAGGCCATCACCCATCAGCTGCGCGCCACGGCACAGATGCTCGGCCTTATCACCGCTGGTGACGACCTGCCGCTGGGGGGCGTGAGCGACGTGAGACCGACGCTCAGCGGTGCGCGCGTGGCCGGCACCTTTATCGCCGCCACCGACCTGCTGCCGCTGCGACGCTGGCTGGAGGCGCTGAGCGCCATTGCCTCCTTCTTTGCCGCGAAGCGCGGCGAGGATGGGGAGTCGACGGTGAAGGACCTTGACGAGGTGGCTGCCGGGTTGCCCGTATTCCCCCTCTGCTTGAAAGCCATCGACAGGATAATCGACCGCTTTGGCAACATCAAGGATAACGCCTCGCCGGAACTCGCAGAGATACGCCGTCAGCTGTCGGGGATGAACGGCACGGTCAACACCGCGCTGCGCCGCGTGATGGCTCGCGCCATCGAGGCTGGATACCTCGACAGCGACGCCGCGCCCACGCTGAGAGATGGCCGACTGGTGCTACCCGTGTCGCCGATGAACAAGCGCCGCATCAACGGCATAGTCCACGACGAGTCGGCCTCGGGCAAGACCGTCTTTATCGAGCCAGCCGAGGTGGTGGAAATCAACAACCGCATACGCGAGCTGGAGATGGAGGAGCGCCGCGAGATAGCGCGCATCCTTACCCTCCTGACCGACGAACTGCGCCCCCATATCCCCGAGATGATAGAAGCCTGCACGATAGTGGGGGAGCTCGACTTCATCCACGCCAAGGCCCTCTACGCCCGCGAGATAGAGGCCTGCCTGCCCAGGGTGGCGCGTGGGCCAGAGATGGAGTGGTATCACGCTTGCCATCCGGTGCTTCTCGCCTCGCTCAGAAGGCAAGGTAAGGAGATAGTGCCGCTCAATATACAATTGACCGAGAAGAATCGCATACTGGTGATTTCGGGGCCAAATGCCGGCGGTAAGTCGGTGTGCTTGAAGACGGTGGGGATGGTGCAGTATATGCTCCAATGCGGACTGCTACCACCCGTGTATGAAAACTCCTGCTTTGGGACATTTGACGACATCTTTATTGATATCGGCGACGACCAGTCGATAGAGGACGACCTCAGCACCTACAGCAGCCACCTGCGGGCCATGAAACAGATGGTGAGCCGCGGACGGGCTACGTCGCTGGTGCTGATTGACGAGTTTGGCGGTGGCACAGAGCCTCAGATAGGTGGGGCTATCGCACAGTCGATACTCCACAGGTTTAACGACCTGAAGATGTGGGGTGTCATCACCACCCATTATCACAACCTCAAGCACTTTGCGGAGGACACCGAGGGACTCATCAACGGGTCGATGCTCTACGATCGCCAAGCGATGAGGCCACTCTTCCAACTGTCGATAGGCACGCCGGGGAGTTCGTTTGCGCTGGAGATAGCCCGCAAGACAGGACTACCAGCCGAGATTATCGCCGAGGCGCAGGAGATAGTGGGGAGCGACTATATCAACATGGACAAGTATCTCCTCGACATAGCCAAGCAGCGCCGCTACTGGGAAAACAAGCGCATGGCTATACGCCAGAAGGAGAAGAAGATAGAGAGCGTCTTGGCGCAGTATGAGGAGGATGCCTCGGCTCTGCGCGAGAAGCGCCGCGAGATAATCAGCGAGGCGCGCGAGGAGGCGCGGAAGATACTCGAAGGTTCCAACGCCGCCATTGAGCGCACCATCCACGACATACGCCGCGCACAGGCCGACAAGCAGCAGACGCTCGAAGCGCGTAGGCGACTGGCCGAGGAGCGCCGCGAGTTGGAGGGGACAGCGGCCACGGCTGCCAACGATGGCGACCATCCGCTGCTCGACAAGGCGAGGGGAAAGAGTAAAAAGTCAAAAGTCAAAAGTCAAAAGGTGGAGGCGCCTGAGACACGGCCGTTGGCGGTGGGCGACACCGTGAAACTCGACGGCGAGGGCACGCCGGGGCGCATCGAGAGTATCTCGGGCAAGACGGCGACGGTGGTGTTTGGGATGCTGAGAACCACGGTGGCGCTGGAGCGCCTGAAGCCCACGCTGGCCAAGATACCGGCAGCGAGCGGGCGTTCGTCGTTTGTCAGCACGGAGACCGCCAATCAGCTACGCGACCGCCAACTCAACTTCAGCCGCGACATCGACGTTAGAGGTATGAGGGTGGATGAGGCCTTGCAGGCCATCACCTACTTCATCGACGATGCAATACAGTTTAACGCCGACCGCGTGAGGATACTGCATGGCACGGGGACTGGCGCGTTGCGCCAGTCGATACGGCAGTATCTCGACACGGTGAAGGGCGTGAGAGCATACCGCGATGAGCACGTGCAGTTTGGCGGCGCGGGCATCACGGTGGTAGACCTCGACTGAATCCACGGAGTCTCAGAGGAGACCACTGGGAGGGGCGGCTCGCCAGGCCGCCCGAAGCAAACCACGGAACACACGGATTGCACGGATGCACACGGATAAACACGGAGCACACGGATGCACACGGATTGCACGGATGCACACGGATTGCACGGATGCACACGGATAAACACGGATGCATACGGATTCCATCCGGATGGCATGACTGGGAGGGGCGGCTCGCCAGGCCGCCCGAAGCAAACGAGGTAACTCTATCCCCGCTGCGGCAGCTATTGTAGTGCGGCTGCCTCAGCCGCCCATGTTTAGCGGCTGCCTCAGCCGCAGTTTCTCGAGAAGGAATGCCTCGCCTAGGCGTTAAGAAATGAACTCGCCTGGGCGGTCGGCCGAGCCGGCCAACCTACAATGTCGCCTGACGAAGCCCACGCCTGACGAGTGCGGCCTGGCGAGCCGCCCCTCCCAGTCAAGGCTGCGCAACCACTCGATAACCACTCGATAACCTCTCGATAACCTCTCGATAACCTCTCGATAACAACCATAACAACCATAACAACCATAACAACCATAACAACCATAACACTCTAACAACTCGATAACAACCATAACCACCCATGACCGAATCAATAGGCTTTGACAACGAAAAATACCTGCGCACGCAGTCGCAGCACATCAAGGAAAGAATAGCGCAGTTTGGCGGCAAACTCTACTTGGAGTTTGGCGGCAAGTTGTTTGACGACTACCATGCTTCGCGTGTGCTCCCGGGCTTCAAACCCGACAGCAAGATAAAGATGCTGGAGCAACTGAAGGACGACGCGGAGGTGATAATAGCCATCAGCGCTGCCGACATCGAGAAGAACAAGATACGCGGCGACATGGGTATCACTTACGACATGGAGGTGCTACGCTTGATCGACGCCTTCCGCAGCTACGGCCTCTACGTGAGCAGCGTGGTGATGACACGCTTTACGGGTCAGGCCAACGCCATCGCCTACCAGAAGCGCCTGGAGGACCTGGGGCTGAAGGTGTATCGCCACTACCCAATCGAGGGCTATCCTCGCGACATCAAACGCATAGTGAGCGACGATGGCTACGGCAAGAATGAGTATGTAGAGACCTCACGCAGCCTCGTGGTGGTGACGGCGCCCGGCCCCGGCAGTGGCAAGATGGCCACCTGCCTCTCGCAACTCTACCACGAGAACAAGCGCGGAGTGAAGGCGGGGTATGCAAAGTTTGAGACCTTCCCGATATGGAACATACCGCTGAAGCACCCTGTGAACCTCGCCTATGAGGCCGCGACGGCCGACCTCGCCGACGTGAACATGATCGACCCCTTCCACCTCGAAGCGTATGGCAAGACGACGGTCAACTACAACCGCGACATCGAGATCTTCCCGGTGCTCAACGCCATGATGGCTCATATACTGGGGAAGAGCCCGTATAAGAGTCCTACGGATATGGGTGTGAACATGGCTGGCAACTGCATTGTCGACGACCTCGTGACGCGCCATGCCGCCAACGACGAGATACTGCGCCGCTACTACAACACGCTGACGCAGATACGCAAGGGCAACGCCGAGCCAGCGCAGGCCGACAAGATAGAGTCGCTGATGAGTCAGGCCGATATCCACCCCGACGACCGCAAGGTGGTGGCAGCAGCCAGAAAGCGCGCTGCGGATACCGGCGGACCGGCAGCGGCTATCGAACTCCACGACGGGACGATAGTGACCGGGAAGACGAGCGAACTGCTCGGCGCAGCCTCGGCTGCGCTGCTCAACGCGCTGAAGCACCTGGCGGATATCCCCGACCCGGTCAACTTGATATCGCCTACGATACTGGAGCCTATCTGCGAGGTGGAGACGAAGAAGCTGGGCCACGTGAACCCGCGATTGCATCCAGAGGAGGTGTTGGTGGCGATGTCGGTGTGTGGGCTGACGGATATCAATGCGCGGCGGGCGATCGACTGCCTCGACAGGCTCCGCGGTTGCGAGGCCCACGCCAGCGTGATACTCTCGCCCAAGGACGAGACTATCTTCAGGCGCCTCGGCATCAACCTCACCTGCGAGCCCACCTACCAATCCTCCAAGCTCTATCACGGCTAGCCGGGAGGGGGCCTTAAAAGGCTAAGGAGCGAGGGCCTTAAAAGCTGAAAAGCTAAAAAGGCTAAGGACCCCCTCGCTGACAGCCTGGCCCGCGGCGTTGCTTCTTGAGCTTTTCAGCTTTTCAGCTTTTACGGCCAGGCGTTGCTTCTTGAGCTTTTGAGCTTTTTAGCTTTTAATCCCCTCGCGAAGCTTCTTTTTCTGGGGGAAAAGCTATCATCGTGTTGAGGATTTTAGTAATTTTGCAAAAAATTACGTCTAAAAACACTGAATAGCAACGCAAATGAAAGTACTGAAGTTTGGTGGCACATCGGTGGGCACGGCCCAGCGCATCAAGAACGTGGCCGAATTGGTGGCCAGTCGCGGGAAAAACCTTATCGTTCTCTCAGCGATGTCAGGCACCACCAACACCCTGGTGGAGATCTCAGACTATCTCTATAAAAAGAATCTGGCAGGCGCCAGCGAGACTATCAACGCGCTGGAAGCTAAGTATATGCGCGTGATCGACGAACTCTACTCTACGGAGGAGGCTCGCGAGGATGCACGCCGTGCCATCAAGGAGAGGATCAACTTTATCCGCTCTTTCAACAAGGATATCTTCACCCTCTTTGAGGAGAAGGAGATCCTGGCTCAGGGCGAGCTGATGAGTACGGTCCTGATGTACAATTATCTCAAGGAAAGAGGCATCAACGTGGTGCTGCTCCCCGCCGTGGACTTCATGCGCACCAACAAAAACGCCGAGCCCGACACCGAGTATATCAAAGAAAAACTCTGGGCACTGCTCAACGCCCATCCCGATGCCGAACTCTACCTGACGCAAGGCTATATATGCCGCAACGCCTATGGCGAGATGGACAACCTGCAGCGCGGCGGTAGCGACTACACAGCCTCGCTCATCGGTGCGGCTATCCACGCCGACGAGATAGAGATATGGACCGATATCGACGGCATGCACAACAACGACCCACGCTACGTGGAGGGTACACGACCCGTGAGCCGACTGCACTTTGAGGAGGCTGCCGAGCTCGCCTACTTCGGCGCGAAGATACTCCACCCCACATGTGTGCTTCCCGCCAAACTCAACAACATACCCGTCAGACTGCTCAACACGATGCAGCCCGAGGCCGAGGGTACGCTCATCTGCAACACCACCCCCACCCACACCATCAAGGCCGTGGCTGCCAAGGACAACATCATCGCCATCAAGATCAAGAGCGGACGCATGCTGCTAGCCTATGGCTTCCTGCGCAAGGTGTTTGAGATCTTCGAGACCCACCGCACGCCTATCGACATGATAGCCACCAGCGAGGTGGGCGTCTCCGTGACCATCGACAACGAACGCAACGTCAACGCCATCGTCGACGACCTGAAGAAGTTTGGCACCGTCACGGTAGACCGCGACATGGTAATCATCTGCGTGGTGGGCGACCTGGAATGGCAAAACCGCGGCTTTGAGGCCGAGGTGGTCAACGCGCTGAAGGATATCCCTGTCAGAATGATCTCCTACGGCGGCAGCAACTACAACATCTCGCTCTTGGTGCGCAAGGAAGACAAGATACGCGCACTGAAGATGCTTTCACAACACCTATTCAATTAACAAAGAATAAATGAATTTTCCAACACCATACTACCAATACGACCTCAACCTACTCAGGGAGACCCTCAACGCCATCAAGAAAGCCTCGGACTATGAGGGCTTTCAGGTGCACTACGCCATCAAGGCCAACGCCAACCCCCGCATCCTGCAACCCATACTGAAGGCAGGGCTGGGCATCGACGCTGTGAGCGGCGGCGAGATTGCCGTGGCGCTGGAGCAAGGGTTTAAGCCCGAAAAGATAGTGTTTGCAGGCGTGGGCAAGACCGACGCCGAGATACAGATGGCGCTGGAGCAAGAGATAGGGTGTATGAACGTGGAGAGCGAGGCCGAGCTGCGCGTCATCATCGAATGGGCACATCGGCTGGGCAAGCGTGCTCGCGTGGCGCTGCGCGTCAACCCCAACATCGACGCCCATACCCACAAGTATATCACCACGGGACTTAACGAGAACAAGTTTGGCATCAGTCTGGGGATGCTTCCCCGCGTGATTGACCTCTGCCGGGAGACACCCGAGGTGGAGCTCGAAGGACTGCACTTCCACATTGGCTCGCAAATCACGGAGACAGAGCCGTTTGAGATGCTCTGCGACACGGTGAACCGTCTGCAAGACGAGTATGAGGAGCGAGGCATCACGTTTAAGAGCATCAACGTGGGTGGGGGACTGGGCATCGACTATGCCGACCCCCAAGCTAACCCCATACCCGACTTCCAGAGCTATTTTGACACCTTCAAGCAGCGCCTGAAACTACGCCCAGGGCAGCAAGTGCACTTCGAACTGGGCCGCTCGGTGGTGGCGCAGTGTGGGTCGTTGATTACCCGCGTGCTGTATGTCAAGGAGGGCGAGAACAAGAAGTTTGTGATCGTTGACGCTGGATTTAACGACTTGATACGCCCCGCGCTATATCAGGCACATCATAAGATAATCAACCTCAGCTCGCAGGCTCAGGAGACAGAGGTGTACGACGTGGTAGGGCCTATCTGCGAGAGCAGCGACGTGTTTGGCGAAGAGGAGCGTTTGCCCCTGACGCAACGCGGCGACCTGCTGGCTCTGCTGTCGGCTGGGGCCTATGGCGAAGTGATGGCGTCGAGGTATAATTGCCGCGAGCTGGCGCCAAGCTATTTTGAGGAGTGAAGGAAAGGATTAAAGGAATAAAGGATTAAAGGATTAAAAGATTAAGGTGAAGAAGGTGAAGGTAGGCATCATACAGCAGAGGAAGACGGGCGACGTGGCTGAGAACCGCCGTAGGCTCGCTCAGGAGATAGCGCGGCTGGCTGACGAGGGCGCAGAGCTCATCGTCAACCAAGAACTCCACGACTCGCTCTACTTCTGTCAGACCGAGGACCCCTCGCTCTGCGACCTCGCTGTAGACCTGAAAGAACCTATCGCCTACTATGGCGAGTTGGCCAAGAAGCACGGGGTGGTGATCGTCACCTCGCTCTACGAGCGCCGTGCGCCGGGCCTTTACCACAACACCGCAGTAGTATTAGAAAAGGATGGGACCGTGGCCGGAAAATATCGCAAGATGCATATACCCGACGATCCGGCCTACTATGAGAAGTTTTATTTCACGCCCGGCGACCTGGGATTTGAACCGATAGACACGAGCGTAGGACGGCTCGGTGTACTGGTGTGCTGGGACCAATGGTATCCGGAAGCTGCGCGCCTGATGGCTCTGCGAGGAGCTGAGATGCTCATCTATCCCACGGCAATAGGGTGGGAGAGTAGCGACACGGCTGATGAGCAGGCGCGGCAGCGGGATGCCTGGATGACGGTGCAGCGCGGACACGCTGTGGCCAACGGGCTGCCGGTGGTGACCGTCAACCGTGTGGGTCATGAAGAGGACCCTTCAGGAGCTACGAATGGTATACAGTTTTGGGGAACGAGTTTTGTGGCAGGACCGCAAGGGGAGTTGCTGCATCAGTCGCCATCGGACAGCGAGGAGAGCGTGGTGGTGGAGGTAGACTTGGCGCGCAGCGAGGCCGTAAGACGCTGGTGGCCATTTCTGCGCGACCGCCGCATCGACGCCTACGCCGGCCTGACCCGCCGCTACCTCGACTAAAAAGCATCATGGTGGCCCAGCGGCTATGTAGTGCGGCTGCCTCAGCCGCCCATGTTTAGCGGCTGCCTCAGCCGCAGTGGCGGCGAAGCCGCTATTTTCTTATCTTACACCAGCGATGAGGCCCTATACGAAGTATTAATCCTCCCGAACGATAGTTATGATGGAAATAACCTAAGAGTTTCTTGAGATGACCTTCATTTCTCACTATCCAGTCATGTCCTTCTTCTTGCCAAACTCTTCCCTCTTGACCCATCTCTTTGTTAATAGCATGAGCAGAGATTCTCATCCAAGTGCCTACTAGTCGCCTCAATGTGATACCCTCCTTTGGCCAAACAAGTACATGAAAATGATTTGGCATCAAGACGTATGCTAAAAGGGCACATTTAGAGTCTTGATCATTCATCATTATGCGCTCTAGATGCAAGGCATTATCTCGTTGGCTCAACGCACAAGCTCCATGACCGGCATCGAGTTTTTTATTCCACACATTTGGGAAACGTTGGAGATATTCTTGGTGAGTCACTTTATCCCATGGTCGTGGATGCTGGTCTTCAAAAAGTTGACGCTCCTTAAGGTATTGCTCTATGAATACCTGAGGGAGGGAATCATTTAGCCGACGAGTGACAAAATATAATACACCATCTTGTTGCCAATGAAGCAAGTTGCGTTCAGAAATAGTAAGACCTTTGTTATAGTCTAAGTATGGGGCGTTTAGATTGCCGGGGCTGAAGAGGTTGAAGAGTTCTTGGATATTCATTGTAAAAATTTGTTTGGGTTAGTATTTTTAGCGGCTTCGCCGCCACTGCGGCTGAGGCAGCCGCTAAACATGGGCGGCTGAGGCAGCCGCACTACATAGCCGCTGGGCAGCCGCACTATTGGACTAAAAAAGCATCATGGTGGCGCAGTGGAGGGAGCCGTGCTGGCGGATGAGGGCACGACAATCGACGCCGACAACTGGGCGCTCGAGGGTCACCTCGAGAATCTGACGCGCCAACTGGTCGCCTCGCGGCTGACCGTAGGTGGGCATGAATACCGTGGTAGGGGTTATGAGGAAGTTGGCGTAGGTGGCTGGTAGCCGCTCGCCTTCGTCGTCGTAGATAGGCGAGGGTAGGGGGAGTTCGACGAGATTATATGGTAGGCCTTCGGGAGTGCGGAGCGCTTCGAGCGCCTCGCGCATGGCTCGCAAGTCGTCGAAATGCTCGTCGGCTGGGTCCTGACAGCCGACGTAGAGTATTAGATTGCCGGGGGCGAGACGGGCGAGGGTGTCGATATGTCCGTCGGTGTCGTCGCCGGCGAGTCCTCCATGATGAAGCCACAACACACGCTCAGCGCCGAGCGAGTCGTGGAGCTGCCGCTCCACCTCGGGCGCGGTGATGTCGCCGTTGCGGTTGGGGGAGAGGAGGCAACGGCTGGTGGTGAGGATAGTGCCGCGGCCGTCGCTCTCGATGGAGCCTCCTTCGAGCACGTAGGAGAGATGGCTCTCGCGCGGAGCGCGGAGCAGCTCCAGACAGTCGAGACGCGAGGTGGCGAGGTTGTCCTTGTCGGCGGCGAACTTAAGACCCCAACCATTAAACTTGAAGTCGGCCTCGAGACGCTTCCCATCGGCCTCTATGACAGGGATAGGGCCATAGTCGCGTGTCCAGGTGTCGTTGGTGGGGAGGTTGACGAGTGTCAGCAGATGCCCCGGGATATGGCTTAGGAGAGTGTCGGCGAGGGGAGTGACCTCAGGACCGATTAGCACTACAGGCTGGTCGTGGCTGGTAAATGCCTCAATCATGCCCACGTAGCATCGTTGAGCCTCGAGTAGCATCGGGGCCCAATCGGTAAGGGCGTGTGGCCAGGCGAGCAACACACGGCCACCCATCTCCCACTCGGCAGGCATCAGCCTGAGGGGGCGACTATTCGTCATAGTCTTTTAGAGAGTTCCACACATCGTTCTTGTCTATAAGGTATTCGTCGCAGTAGTCGGTGAAGCCGTTTTTCTCCGTACTGCCCACTGCCTCACACCATTCACGATAAGCCTTGCGGAGGTCGGGGTCTTCGTGGATGTCCTTCTTAAATTCCGCCTCGGCGATGTCTACACTCCCGTATTCTTCGAGGTATGTATTGAAAATTGTTTCCATGTCGTTCATGGGGCCAAATTTAAGCAATACATACATTACTGACAAATTTTTAACACCTTTTTATGAAAAAAAGTGGACCTTAAAAGCTGAAAAGCTAAAAAGGGTAAGAAGGAGGGGAGGATGGAGAATCAAACTTTATGGACGGGCGATTGTTTTGAATAAAAAACCCTTCATTAGATATGGAAGAATCACCTACCTACGTACAACCACGGCTCCCTTATGCCAACAATGCCTTGGAACCAGCCATCTCGGCTTTGACCGTTGATTACCACTATGGTAAGCACGAAAAGGCTTATATCGACAACCTCAACCACCTGATAAAGGGGACGGAGTATGCCGATATGGAGCTTGAAGACATCATACGCGAGAGCGACGGCGCCCTCTTCAACAACGCCTCACAGGCGTGGAACCACATCTTTTACTTCTTCTCCTTCTCTCCCGATGGCGGCGGCGAACCCGACGGCGAACTGCGCAAGGCCATCGACTTGCAGTTTGGCTCCTTCGAACAGTTTAAGAAAGACTTTGAGGAGGCCGGCACCAAGATTTTTGGTTCGGGATGGGTGTGGCTCTCGCGCGACCAAGACGGCAAACTCTTCATCAGCCAGAAGTCGAACGCTGGCAACCCGCTGACCGATGGGTTGACGCCGCTGCTGGTCTTTGACGTGTGGGAGCATGCCTACTATCTCGACTATCAGAACCGTCGCGCCGAAGCCCTCCACAAGCTCTGGGACATCGTGGACTGGGACGTGGTCAGCAGCCGCTTCTGAAATACTCGATTCACATCCACAGCCCCCTATGAGGAGCATCTTTTGAGGCCAGAAATGGCCATCATCTCAGCCCCGAAGGGAGCATTGTTTGAGGCCAGAAATGGCCATCATCTGAGCCCAGATGGAAGCATCGTTTGAGACCAGAGATGGCCATCATCTCAGCCCTGAAGGGAGCATCGTTTGAGGCCAGAGATGGCCATCATCTCAGCCCTGAAGAGAGCATCGTTTGAGGCCAGAAATGTGAGCGACCATCAGAGCCCCAAAGGGGCGTGACTTATGTTAACCCTGGGTGACCGAAGGGAACCCAGGGCTTTCAGTGCTCCCACCAACAGAGCCCCGAAGGGGCGATATTGAATCACCATTGCCGATCAAACCACTCATTAGGCTCGATACCATTCTCAGTGAGCAGTCGGCGCAACTCATCCTGAAAACTTTCACATGAATGATGTTCCGTCTGATTAGCGATGTATTGTTTTACGACTTCTACCTCCCGCCAACCTACTGAGAATGCTCCGTAGCCAGAGCCCCATTTTTCAAAGTCTGGGAAGTTAGGATTAGACTTAAGGATACCACTACTCTCTGATTTCAGCCGCTCCACGACTTTTGACACGGATTCTGTACCCGGGATATCAATCAAAAGATGGACATGGTTTCGATAGGCATTTACGCGCAATAGCCACCACTTGTAGTGTTTGCAGCGCTCGAAGATTAGGGCTAAGAGAGACCTTTTCTGACTCTCGGGAATGGTGCATTTGCTCTGGTAAGTACGAAAGACGATATGTTGAATATTCCTTGTATAACTCATCAGGGTTTTAGATTTAAAAAATGATTATAGGGCAAAGGTAAGAAGTATAAGGGAAATTTCCAAATTTGATTCAATATCGCCCCTTTGGGGCTCTGAGGAGGGGGTGCTAGACCGCCCCGGGTTCCCTACGGTCACCCGGGGTTAACATAAGTCACGCCCCTTTGGGGCTCTGTGGATGGGATCCACGCCCCTCCCCGGGTTCCCTACGGTCACCCGGGGTTAACATAAGTCACGCCCCTTTGGGGCT
>JAJBVL010000041.1:0-34335 GCA_020859845.1 Bacteroidales bacterium | reverse complement strand
CGGGTTCCCTACGGTCACCCGGGGTTAACATAAGTCACGCCCCTTTGGGGCTCTGCTGTTGCCAAAGTCACGCCCCTTTGGGGCTCTGCTGTTGCCAAAGTCACGCTCGGTTGGGGCCCCCGTCATTACCATTCTACGGGCTGGAGGGAGGGGTAGGTGATGGATTGGGTAGAGATGTCGTAGGTGAGGGTGGTGTCGAGGAGCAATACCTGGTATTCGCTGTTGTTGCGCTCCACGCGATACACACCATCCGTCTGCTCCAGCCCCTCAAGAAAGTCATAAAGCTTATCAGGCATTTGGTCATAAATCAACTGCTGTGGAAGTGGCACTCCGTTGCCGTTCAAGTCGATCCATTTATAATCTGCATCAAAGGTCAATATAGCCCCATTGCGCATCCCTACCACGTATCCATCGGTCTTGGTACGGGTATAGGTGGCCACATCGCTCGAGGGGAAGTATTCGGTGACGAATCGTTGGAGTGTGCCCGGCAACTCGTCGTATTCGCTTTTATTGCACGACACTCCTACAAGGATGCCACAAGCGATAAGTATGATTATCTGGAGAAGATACTCTCTATGTAATCTCATAACTAAGTCGGTAAAAAGTAGTTAATAAGCCCTATAAAACTATAACGAAGGGATTTGCAAGATGTTCGATAGCAGGAATATTTCCTAATTTTGCACCATGAGATATCTCCTACTACTTTCATCGCTATTAGTGACCGTTGCCCTATGGGCGCAGCCTGAAGCTGCTCCTCTCGACAGTATCAACCCTGACGACCCATACTTTGTCCTCATGGGCGAGGCCGACCAAGCTATCGCCGACGAGGATTGGCCCACCGCCGAAGAGAAACTCCAACAAGCTATCGACATAGCTCCCGATAATCCACTCAACGTGCTACTACTCTCCAACCTCGGCATGGTGAGATTTAGCGCTGGACAAGCAGAAGAGGCTATCGCCACCCTCAACCACGCTCATATGATAGCTCCACGCTCAGTGACCGTGCTGAAAAACCGCGCCAAAATCTACATGGCTCTCAACCGTCTCGAAGATGCCTATGCCGACTACTCTACTATCATAGAGCTTGATAGCGCAGCCGTGGAGCCTCGCTTCTACCACGGAATGCTGGCGATGCGTCAAGCCGACCTTACGACAGCGTTGGCCGACTTCAGCCGATTGGAGGAGATAGCCCCAGAAGACCCTCTTACCAATCTCGGTCTGGCCACCTACTACAACTCTCTGGCCGACTATGGCAAGGCTGCGCAATATTTTTCGTTGCTCATTGAGCAAGAACCAACGGCCGAATACTATGGCGCTCGCGGTGTGTGCTACCTCTACCTCGACCGCCTCAACGAGGCCTCGGCAGACATCAACGAAGCTCTGCGCCTCAACCCTGCCGACGCCGAACTCTACGTGTATCGGGCAGCCCTCAACAAACTGCGTTTTCGCGACGACGATGCCCGCGAAGACGCACTACGCGCCGTGGAACTTGGTGTAGATCCACGTCGCGTAGCTCCGATATTAAAATAGCGATTAAAGTGTTTCTAAGGTCTTGTCAGCTTTGCTCGATGCCGCGCCACCACTCTTCGTCGGTGATGGTGTCTTCGACGAGGCCCGTGCCGGTCTCGGCACCATACTCCTCGTCGTGCTGCGAGCGGTCGAGGCCTATCTCTTCGTTGCGGCGCGAGACGCGTAGGCGCACTATCTTGTTGGTCAGCCAGTAGAGGGCGTAGCTGACGCCAAAGGTGTAGACGAAGACTATCAGGAGGACGAGGATGTGGTTCCAGAAGAAACGCGAGTGGGAGATGATGTCGGGGTTGCCCGAGGCAAAGAAGTCGTAGGCAAACACTCCGGTCAACACTGTGCCGAGGATGCCACCAAGACCGTGGGTGGGGAAGACGTCGAGGGCATCGTCGAGCATCTGGGTGTAGCCTTTCCAAGCCACTGCAATGTTGCAGCACACGGTGATGACAAATGAGATGAAGATGCTCTGGCCAACGGTGACCCAGCCGGCGCAGGGGGTGATGGCTACCAAGCCGACGACGGCACCGATGGCGGCGCCCATGGCCGAAGGCTTATGGCCGCGCAGGGCGCTGAAGGCTACCCAGGTGATCATGGCCGTGGCGGCAGCAGTGTTGGTGTTGAGGAAGGCAGAGACGGCTACGCCATCGGCAGCGAGCGAACTGCCGCCGTTGAAACCAAACCATCCCAGCCACAGGAGGGCAGCACCAAGAAGGACGAAGGGGACGTTGGCAGGCTTGGCGGCATCCTTCGACGGACGACGTTTGCCCAGAAACATGGCGCCAGCCAAGGCAGCGATACCCGAGGCAGCGTGGACCACGATGCCACCGGCGAAATCGTGGACATCCATCATGCCGAAGAGGCCTTCGGGATGCCAGGTGCAATGGGCCAGAGGACAATAGACAAAGACTACCCACAGGGCCATGAAAAGCAGGTAGCCCGAAAACTTTACACGCTCGGCAAAAGAGCCGGTAATAAGCGAGGGGGTGATGATGGCAAACTTCATCTGGAAGAGGGCGAAGAGAGCCAGAGGGATGGTGGTGGTGGCGAGGCCTATCTGGGTGGTGTCGGTGGCCGGAGATGTGACATTCTTTACACCCACGTGGTCAAACATGAAGAAGTCGGCGGGGTTGCCAATCACGTGGCCAACATCGTTGCCAAAGGCGAGGCCAAAGCCGAAGATGACCCAGATGACGCTCACAAAGCCCATCACGATGAAGCTCTGGAGCATGGTGGAGATGACGTTTTTGGCCTTGACCATGCCTCCATAAAAGAAGGAGAGGCCGGGGGTCATCATCAACACGAAGATGGTGGCGGTGATCATCCATGCCACGTTGGCAAAGAGATGATCGTTTTGCATCTCAAACTGTCCTTCCTCAGGACTAACAAACAATCCTAAAACGCTGATCAACAGGATTACGATAAAAAGCGCTAGCCAACCGTAATCAATCTTTCTACCTTTAATTGTCATGATTTTGGAAGAAATAAAACGTGAAACATAATATTGCTAAAGCTCGGGTCTACCCTCTGGTAGGAGCTTGGTCTGCTGTGAGGTGTGGAAGCAAAATGCTGCTAAGCTGCTTCGGATGCTGGCTAAATGTCAGTAAACACACCGCAAAGTAAGCAAATTTATATTAAACAACCAAAAAATGTGGAAAAAGTTTTTTAACACCCATATGATTCAATATCGCCCCGTCGGGGCTCTGAGGGTGGGAGGTCCGCCTCCCCGGGTTCCCTGCGGTCACCCGGGGTTAACATAAGTCACGCCCCGTCGGGGCTCCGAGGATGCAGCCGATGGGGATCTGATGGGATTTGATGGGGCAGCCGATGGGGAGCTGATGGGGCAGCCGATGGCGAGAGACCAATTCGATTAATTCGCGCAATTCGTAGAAAATTCGTAGTTGAGGAGAGGTGATGCTGGCAATATCGAAGATAGGTTGGTCTACGGAGGGCGCAGAGAGGCGCGGAGGCCATGCAGCTTGGGTTGTCCCCGGCTGCACTGCAAAAGCTGCCGCAGATGCAAAAGCTGCGGCAGCTTAGATAGGGGGGGGGTAGCGCTCGAAGAGGACGGCGCCGCAGGAGTAGCCACCACCAAAGACGGTGATGCCGATGCGATCGCCAGGCTTGAAACGCGCCAGCTCCTGGGAGAATACCAGGGGAGCGGAGGCAGAGCCAGTGTTGCCAAGCTCCTCGATGTTGGAGAGGAAGCGCTCGGGCTCAATATGTTCGGCCTTGGCCACATTGCGCATGATGCGCAGATTGGCCTGATGGCAGATGATATAGTCGAGGTCGGCGATGGTGAGACCCTCGGGAGCGAGAGCAGTGTTGAGGGCCACCACGAGATACTTGCAGGCGTTCATAAACACGTCGCGACCGTCGGGCATCATGATGCCCTCATCGCGAGGACGGAGCTTCACGCCGTCGGGGCCGGCACCAATATTGCCGAGACCGCAGGTGTAGATTTGCTTCACTTGGATGTCGTCGGGGGAAAGGCGCTCCTTGGAAAAGAAAGCAGCCACGGCGGCATCGCCCCAAAGGTGACCGCTCTTGGGGTCGTGCTCGTTGGCATATAGAGTGTTGTGTTCGGAGCATATAAGGAGAGCCTTGGAGGCCTTGCCCATGGCAAAATAACCCTCGATGACCTCCAGACCATTGACCCACGACGAGCAGGCGCTGGAGAGGTAGAGAGCCTTGGCGCCATCGATGTCATAGTGGCGCTGTGTCTCATGAGCCACGGTGGCAACAGTGTCGTAGGCCGAGTAGGAGGCAGCGACGATGAGGTCGACGTCCTTGATGTCGTAGTCGGTGAGGCGCGAGAGAGCATCCTCAACGGCAGCAAGAGCCATGGAGTTTTGGTCCTCACCCTCGCCAGCCTTGCAACGGGTGTGGATGCCGGTGCGCTTTACAATCCATTCGTCGGTGAGACCATTGACATTGAGAAAGTAAGCGTTGTCAACACGAGCAGAAGGTACGTAGTGGCCTATGGAGTTTAAGTACATGATATTTCGGTTTTACGGATTCCTTGTATAATGAATTTTATTATTTTGTCGCGCGTATCATTCATATCCAACCCTGTGGCTTCATAGATGTCGGGGTTGTGATACGAATCGATGTTTTGATAGGAGAGAGTTTCGAGCACCGTGAGACGGTCGGCCTGCACAGGGTCAAAAGCTCCAGCATCAACGCCCTCGCGGAGGACACCCTCAAAGATTTCGCGCTCCTTGAGGAGGGCAATCTTGCGCACACGGTCGGCGCGGCGGATGTCGCGGTCGAAGAGGGAGCGCAGAGAGTCGTGCTTTGACACCATCTCGGTCATCAGACTGAAGCGGAGCTGAAGATAACGCTCAAGCTTTTCGAAGGGGGAGAGAGAGGCCAAGGCTACCTCGCGCAGGCGGCTGAGTAGCTGCTCGCTTTCGCGCTCGATGACAGCATTGTAGATCTCGCGCTTATTCTTAAAATAGGTGTAGATGGTGCGTCGCCCCTTGTCGGAGGCGGCAGCAATGTCGTTCATCGTGGTGTTTTCCACCCCTTTATGAGCAAACAGCTGACGGGCTACATCTATAAGTTTTTCTCGTGTCTTGGCTACCATTAATTGCAGGCTAATTGCACAAATTTATTTTCAATGTGCGAAATTAACTATTTCTGCGCAAACTGACATCATATGTGCACATAATTTTTTGTAAATTTGCGCCCACAACTCTTAATTATTACTCACCAACTACATTATATCGCTATTTTGATAACTATATTGAATAAAAAAGGAGCAACGCTGAGGATAAGAATAGGAATGGCGTTGCTGGGTATTCTCATCGCAACAGCGCCAGCAGCGGCGCAACGCAAGCCACAATTTCCTGCGCAGACAGGAATCTATATAGAAGACCTGACGACAGGCGAGGTGGTCTACGACCTCAACGCCGACCAACCCCGCACGCCGGCGAGCATCACAAAGGCGCTGACGTCGGCCTCGGTGCTGTCGACACAAGGGGCGTGGACAGAATTTGTCACGGAGGTGTATGCCATAGGATCCATCGAGGGAGGGCGCCTTCAGGGCGACCTGCTGGTGAAGACTGTGGGCGACCCCACACTGGAGTCGGAATACTTTCCCGACTACCAAGGCTTTGCCGACAGCATAGCGGCCTCGCTCAAGGCTCACGGCATAGAGAGCATACGCGGGAGGGTGATTATCGACCAAGAAGCGCTACCCTATGAGGAGGCACCTGAAGGATGGGTGGACGAAGACTTGGTGTGGCCCTACGGGACGCTCCATCAGTCGGCAAGCTTTCGCGACAACAAGGTGATACTGTCGATGCCCTCCAAGAGGACACGGCCCAACGTGCCGGGGCTGGAGGTGAGACACACGCCAGGAAAAGGGGGGCTGACGGTGGACCGTAAGCGTGGATCGCAGGCGGTGGTGACGCGCGGCACACCCCGCCAAAAGGGGGAGAGCATAGAGATAGCCAACCCGCTGCCCGGGGAGATGATGCGCAGCGAGATAGAGCGCAAGATAAAGGTGGACAATCAAGCAGGGGCCTCGCAGGGGGCCGACACGCTGCTGGTGTATGGCCATGAGTCGCCAGCCTTCTTGGACATACTCCAGAGCTTGATGTTTCGCTCGGACAACCTGATGGCCGAGGGAATGCTGCGCACGTTGGCTCCAGGAGGCACACGCAGCGACGCCGTGGAGGCCGAGCGGCAACTGTGGGGACTACGCGACCTCGACGTGAGCCTTTTGACGCTGGAGGACGGTAGCGGACTGTCGCGCAACGACCGCTTCACGCCTTACTTTCTGGCAGACGTGTTGGTGTGGATGGCGTCGTCGATCTACTCGGCCGACTATGTGGGTCTCTTCCCACGAGTGGGAGAGGAGGGCACGGTGAAGAACCTTCTGAAGGGCACGCGCCTTGAGGGACGCTTGGCGCTGAAGAGCGGCAGCATGAAGAGCGTGCAGAGCTATGCGGGCTATGCCATCGACGACCGCGGCCATCCAACGCATGCCATAGTGATAATGGTCAATGGATTTACCAATCGCGGGGCAGTGAAGAGCGCCATAGAACAGCTTCTTCTCGACAAGATAGAAATCCCCGAGACGTCGCCGTTGTCGCTGTAGGCAGAGGGATAGAGGGACAGAGAGGGGCTGTGGGTCCGTATCGGCGACCCACAGCCCCTCTTTTAGTTTGGGAGTGGAAAAAAATCTAACTAATCCTTAGGAATAAGACACCAATGGGTGGAGCAAGAAGCCCATGCGGGGTCGCAGAGGATAGCTCCTGGGTCGGGCTCGATGAGCACCATCTCCTCGGTGGAGAAGACGGCGATGTCGTAGGAGCCGCTCGACGCTGTGCCGTAGTAGTAGAGGTAGCCGGCAGGGGGAGTGACGTCGGTGAGGGTGAGAGTGCCCCACCAGCCTTCGCCTGTAGGCTCGCCGTTGCGGAACGAGGGGGCGAGGGCAGCCTTGTCGGCCGAGGTGCCTTTGACGATGGCAAAGGAACCTTTGATCTCAGTGCCGTCGGCTTTATGGAGAGTGGCGTTGGCTCCTCCGTTGAGGTCGAAGGTGATCCACTCGTTGTCGTCGATCGTAGGACCGTCGCCGCCCCAGTAAGCATCGCCATAGCCGGTGCAGCTCCAGTTGGGGACATCAGCGCTCCAACCATAGCCGCCAGCACCATAGGGGCCCCACGAACCGCGACCGGGATTGGGATCCCAGGTCCAGCGCTTGCCTTCGGGCTCGGTGCCGCAGAGCCAAGTCCAGTATTCGGCCAGTGGGTAGTCAATCACGTCGATTTGCACCTTTTTCTCCACCACCACGTAGCCAGAGCCACAGGTGGCGTAGAAGGTGATGGTCTGCTCGCCCAAGAAGGGGATGAGCACGGTGTCGCAAGGGGCATTGGAGAGGCCTACGAGGTAGTCCCACATACCTCCGATGCCATGGTTGTTGTTTTTCAGCACTATCTTGTTGCTGCCTTCGGTGATGCCGTGTACCTCAAGGTTGGCGGCAATCTCATCGGCTGTGGCGATGGACCCCAGGGTGTCGTCGTCGACATGGGCGTCGCAGGCGGTGAGGGCCCAGAGGGCGCATGCCAGCAGCGGAGCGGAAATATAATTTCGGGTCATTGGGTTGTGTTCTTTAGGGGTAAAACTTTAGAAATTGCCTTCGTTGGAGGCCCAGCCGGCGTTTTGCTCCAGCATGCCTTCGGACTTGAGGATCTCTTGCACGGGGATGGGGAGAAGGCCCTTGGTCTCGGAGCGGAAGGGAACAGAGATGGTGGTCTCTACACCCTGATTGCGCACCTTGACGTTGGAACGATGCTGAGTGATGAGGTCTTCATCGTGCCAGCGGAGGAGGTCCCAATAGCGGATGCCTTCAAAGGCGAGCTCCCAGCGACGCTCGTTCTTGATGTTTTCGAGGCTGACGGGTACAGAAGCGAGACCTACGCGAGCGCGCACCTGGTCGAGATAGCTCTGAGCGTTGGCGCTACCGAGCTCGGCACCCATGAGGAGCACATCGGAGAAGCGGATTACGAAGTAGTCCTGAAGATTGTTGCTCTGATAGTCGAGAGTGTTGAGCGAAGGATAGAGACTCCAGTAGAGAGGCACGATGTCGCCACCGAGGTAGGAGCCGCCCTCGCCACGGGTAGAGATGGCGGTATACTTCTTGTTGAAGAGGTGGGTGTCGTGCACCTGGTTTTGACATCCATCATAGTAGGCTGTGAAGCCCTCGGCATCGTCGTCGACATTGAGCACGGAGCCAGAGCGGCGTGGGTCTTCGATGGGCCAAGTCTCATAGATGTTGGGCACCACGGTGCCTATGCCCCAACCAGAACCGTAGGGATAGCAATCGGCATAGCCGTTGCCGCCCTCGTCTTGATAGCGGAGAGAGAAGAATAGAGCCTCGTTGTTGCGTGCGCTCCAGTCGTTGCCAGAATGCTTGACGGCAAAGAGCACCTCGGAGTTGTGGCCGCCAATCTCGCCTATCCAGCTCAGGCCATTGTCAACGACATACTTATAGTCTTCCACGGCGGAGTAGGGCCAAAGATTGCGGAAGTCGCTAAGCAAGGCGTGGCCAGAATTCTGTACGCAGTCGTCGACGTGCTTCACCACGTCGGCCTTGGTGAGGACGCCAGCTTCGTCGGGAAGCATCACGCTTTCCACTTGATAATAGCCAGTATAGAACAAGAACACACGAGCCAGCAGAGCCTCAGCGGCCCACTTGGTGGCGTGGCCGTTGGTGCCCACGCCGCTACCATCGGTCCAGCGAGTGGCCGGCATCATGTCGATAGCCGTCAGCAGGTCGGCGCAGATTTGGCCAAACATGTCGGCGGGGTCGGCTTGAGGCAGGTTGACGGGGTCGGGGTCGAGCACCAGGGGCACGTGGCCAAAGGCGCGAGCCAACTCAAAGTAATAGTAAGCGCGGCAATAGTAGGCCTCGCCGAGCATACGAGAGCGGTCGGCGTCGGAGTCCCACGCGATATTGGGGTCGCACTTGAGGAGGAAGTTGGCGCGATAGATGCCCTCCCAGCGAATGCTCCAGTAGGAGGAATACTGATTCTCGCTGAGCTTCTTGAAGGCAGCCACTGATTGGCCTTCCTTGTCGTCGGTGCCACCGGCGCCAAAGCGTTCGTCGCTCATCAGCTCTGCCACGAGGAATGAAGAGCTATAGGGGTTGTTGGGGTCGGCAATCATGGGCCGATACATGGCAGTGGAGATCTGCTCGGCGTCGGCATTGGTCACGGGGAAGTTGCTCGAGTCTTTCTGCGTCAGGTTTTCGGTGTCGAGAAAGCTGTCGGAGCATCCTGTGAGGGCCATAAGCGCTGCAGTATATAGTAATATCTTTTTCATTGTCGGATGTGACATAGTGGGAATAAGATTAGTATTTGATATTTACACCGATGAGGAATGTGCGAGGGGTAGGATACGAGCAGATGTCGATGCCTTGAGCCCAGTTGCTGCCGTTGCCATAGCCCACCTCGGGATCCATACCTTTATACTTGGTGAAGGTGTGGAGGTTGTTGCAAGCCACGTAGAGGCGTAGCTGTGAGAATGGGGTGTGGGGGAAGAGCTTGGCAAAGTCGTAGCCGAGAGTGATGTTGGAGATGCGGAGATAGTCGGCATCGTCCACGTAGATGTCGGAGATATACTTCCAGTTGCTGTTGGGGGAGGCAGTGATGCGCGGATAGCGGTTGGATGTGCCTTCACCATGCCAGCGTGCCGAGGCGATATCCATCGTGTAGTTGTCGAGCGGATTGTCGCCAAAGTCGCGATAGCTGTGGGCTATCTGGTGGCCAAAGGCGCCGAGGCAAGAGATGGAGAAGTCAAAGCCCTTGTAGAAAGCGCCGAGGTTGAGGCCCAAGTAAACGTCGGGGTGAGGATCGCCAATCTTAGTCTTGTCGTCGCTGGAGATGACGCCATCGCCATTGACATCGGCAAAGATGACATCACCGGGCACAGCGTCGGGCATGATAAGATTGCCGTTGGCGTCGCGATAGGCGTTGACTTGCTCTTGATTCTGGAATACGCCGAGGGTCTTGTAGCCATAGAAGAAGCCCATGGGCTCACCCACCTTGACGAGGGAGATATAATCGGTCTGAGAGGAGAGAGCGTCGGACGAGCCATAGATGATGCCTTCGCCATTCTTAAGAGAGGTCACTTTGTTGCGATTGTAGGAGAGGTTGACGCCTACGTTGTAGCTGAAGTCGCGGATAGGAGCGTCGTTCCAGTTGAGAGCCAGCTCCACGCCAGTATTCTTCACGTCGCCACCATTGATGTAGGGGTTGCCGGTGCCGTAGGAGGCGAGGATGGGGGCAGCCACGAGCCAGTCCTTGGTGCGCTTGTCATACCAGTCGAAGGCCACGCTCAAGCGGCTGTTGAGGAATCGAGCGTCGAAACCAAAGTCGAGCTGCTCGCTCTTCTCCCATGTGATGTCTTCGTTGGCGAGCTTGTTGGGGTAAGAGCCGAGGGTCTTGCCTTCCTTGTCGCCGTCGCCAAAGTAATAGTCGGCGCCACCGATAGCGATGGTGGCCAGATACTGGAAGTTGTCGATAGAGCAATTGCCATTCTTACCCCAGCTGCCACGGATCTTGAGGAAGTTGAGCCATGAGCGCGAGGCCTCCATGAAGGATTCTTCGGAGATGTTCCAGCCAGCCGACACAGAGGGGAAGTAGCCCCAACGATGACCCTTGGCAAAGTTGCTTGAACCATCGGCGCGGAAGGTGACGGTGGCCATATACTTGTTGGCATAGTCGTAGTTGACACGTCCGAAGTAGCTCAGGATGCGGCCAGGAGATGAGGGGTTGCCCCACATGCTCCAAGTGGAGGTGGCTTCCTGCTGCTCGGTGTTGCTGATATATGCGTGTTTCCAATCGCCGAAGGTCGATGCTTGGCGTGTGGCGCCAACGCTCTCGCCGTAGCCCCACTTCTCGGCGCTCATACCAACGAGGGCGGTGAAGTGGTTTTGCTTGATTTGGAAGTCTTAGCTCAGGGTGTTGTCCCAGGTCCAAGAGTAGTCGTTGCCTGAGCCTTGGGAGGTGGAGTTGTTGAGATTCTGGAATGAGCCGCCGAGGTCATACTCCTCTGAGTAGCTACGCGATGTCCAGCCACCGTAGCCAAAGCCGAAGGCTGTGCGGAATATAAGGCCCTTTATGGGCTGGATGTTGAAGTAGAAGTTGCCGCGAGCAGTGTAGTTTTTGCTATTTGCGTTGGCAGCAGCGTAGTACATGCGGGCCACGGGATTGGCGCGGAGGTTGCTCCATGAGCCGAGGGTCTTGGAGAAGTTGCCGTCTTCGTCGTAGACGGTCATGAAAGGCCACGTCTCCACGGCCCAGCGCAGGAAGTTCCAGTAGGGACCCGAGTTGTCGCCACCGCCAAGGCCGGTGGTCTCGGTCATGTTGAGGTTGAGGTTTTCGCCAAACTGTACGTAGTCGAAGTCGCGAGCCTTGGCGATGCTCCATTCCGAGCTGATACGAGCGGTGTAGCGCTCATAGTTGGAGTCGAAATATTTGGACCCCATGAGGCTCTCTTGCGAGGTGTAGCCAATAGAGATGGCGTAATTGCCCATCTGGTTGCCGCCGCTCACTCCGAGCACATAATTCTGCTGCAGGGCATGCTTGCTCATAATCTCATCAACCCAATCGGTGCCCTGCCACTCACCGCTCTCAATCTTGTCCCAGTTGGGCACCATCTGGGCCCACTGCTCGGTGGTGTAGGGGAGGAGTCCGTCATTTATGCGGGCCTCGTTCATGATTACGGCATACTCTTGGGCGTTGAGGGTCTGAGGCAGGCGAGCAGCGTCTTGCCAGCCTACGTAGGCATCGAGAGTGACTGTGGCCTTGCCCATTGAGCCCTTCTTGGTGGTGACGAGGATAACGCCGTTGGCAGCGCGCGCACCGTAAATAGCTGTTGATGCAGCGTCCTTGAGGATGTCGATGCTCTCAATATCGTTGGGGTTGAGGGCTTCGAGATTGGAGATGCCGCCCATCAAACCGTCGATGACAACGATAGGAGCAGCGTCGCCGGTGGTGCCAAGACCACGGATGGTCACCTTATATCCAGCGCCAGGAGCACCCGAATTGGATGTAATCTGCACACCAGGGGTCTGGGTGGCGAGGGCGCCAACGGGAGAGACGGTGTTCATCTTGGCCACATCCTCACCCTTCACTTGGACAGTGGCGCCCGTGACGAGCTTCTTCTTCTGGACACCGTAGCCCATTACCACCACTTCGTCGAGGGTCTTGTCGGCCTCCTCCATTACAATATGAAGAGGAGCGTTCTGGGCATTGATGGCCACTTCTTGGGAAGTGCAGCCTACAAATGAGAACACCAGCGAACTTCCCACATCGGTCTTGAGGGAAAATTGACCTTCGAGATTAGTGCTCGTGCCGAGCGAGGGGTTGCCCTTGACATGAATGCTCACACCAGGCAATGGATCGCCTGAGGAGTCGACTACCACACCCGTCACGGTGACGGTCTGTGCCAACATGATGAACCCACACCATAAGGCACACAGGATAAGTAAAACTTTTCTTTGCATAGGTTTTTTATGGTTGTAAAAATTATTCTCATATCTCATTAGTAGGGATGGCCTATGCTAATGGACGCACAAAAATACCTCCAATGGAGCCATTGGAGGTAGAATAAATGTCAAAAAAGGTTGAGAAATGGGTAAAGATGCTAAACAACATCAAGAGCGACACTATTTAGCCATGGCCCACTCTAAAGCGTTATGAAACATACGGGTAAAGTCGGGACTCTGGAAAAGCTTGGGGCTATGACCCATCTGGAAATAGACATTACGAGCCGCCTTGGATGGGTTGGTCCACACCACTGGGTGATCGCCCATCTTTATTTCCGATGGGGGATTGTAGGAGTCTTCATTGACCGAGGCGAGGACCTCAACGTTGGGGCGCGGCGATTGGTTGTAGGTGTACCACTCATCGTCGAGCAGCACAAACGCAGGATTGACATCGCGCATCACCGGGTGGTCGGCCTTCTCAATCTTCACCTCGCCATCGGCCAAGGGGGCAATATAATTCTGGAAGGCGATGTCGCCCATAAACTGGCTAAACCATTGCCACATTGGGTAGCCGTCGAAGTCGCCCAGCAGCGTGGCGTGGTGGAAGCCTATCCATCCGCCTTGGCCTTCTTCGATATAGCGAATAAAGTTTTGCTCTGCCTCCTTAGGCCATGTGTAAGGAGGGAAGTCGAGCTGCACCACCAGGTCGGTGTGGTCGAGTACCGAGGGGTCGGCCAGAAGCTGTGCGGAGTTGACAATCTGCATACGGAAGTTGAGGACGGCACTCTCGTCGGCAAGCCATTTTATAGCCTCGTCGGTAAAGGCCTTGTGCTGGCCAGCGCTCTCGCTGAGCACCACTACATTATGCATCCAGTCGTGGAAGGGCTTGCGCAACATCAGATAATCGCGCACGGCGCTACGCAGCTTGCCGTCGGGACCATCGCTGGTATATTCCCAATACATACCGCCGAGGAGGTCGTGGTCAATGATGTAGCGACACTTGTAGCCTATGGAGCGAGGATTCTCGTAGCCAAACACCATCTCGCCTTCGCGGTCAACGAGGTAAGGCACCTTGCCCGTCTCGTCCCAGCGCTCGCGGAAACGAGGGGAGTAGCCCGTCTCGCGGAAGTCTTGGAAATTGCGATACTTTTCGCCACCACGTCCGTAGAAAGGCATGCCCATGACGAGTTTTGAGGCAGGGACCCCAGCGGCGAGGTGGGCCTCGACGGCCTTGTTGCTATCCATGTGGCCCGAGATGGGGCAATGATAGAGGGGCGCGTGATGGAGGGGGGCGTTGGCCATGTCGTAGGCCATGATGTTGACAAAGTCGATATAAGGGAGGATGGCAGGGAAGTCGATATATTCTCCCGAAGCCACTGTGGCGAGGGTCAAGAGTTTATCCTTGCCGAGGGCCTTGCGTAGGTCGGCCATCAGGAGAGAGAAGTTGGCCGTGTCGTCGGGCGACGAGGATATGCCAGCAGCGTTGCTGGTGGGGTATTCCCAGTCGATGTCGATGCCATCGAGGCCATATTCTTTACACACCTTCTTGCAATCCTCGGCAAAGGCTTTGCGCAGCTTGGGGTCGGCTGCCATCTCGCTGAAGCGGCCAGAGCCCCAGCCACCCACGGAGAGCATCACCTTGAGGTGGGGCGCTTGACCCTTGAGCGCGGCGATGGCTCGCAGCCTCTCAGGATTGTCGATGTCGACGCCGTCGAAGGTCTCGTTGACCTTGCCAAAGGCGTAGTTGATATGGGTCATGAGAGAGGGGTCGGGCATCACGTCGCGCCACGACACTACGTAGGCCACAACGATTTTGCCATCGGGAGCCATCACTTGCTGCTCTTGAGCCGAGAGCGCCCACGAGCAGAGGAGGAAGAGGAATGTGATAAGGAGTCGATTGATTGTCATTATATTAATATATTCAGAGAGAGGGGTTTAACAATTCACGATATCTATATCAGTGGCTCTCACTCGCGAGCCTATTAAGGCATAATAGAGCATGAAGCCCTCGCCCACTAGCACTATAGTCCACGACCATTGCCAGCCGCCCAACCAATCGGCCAAGCCGCCCTGAAGGAGGGGAAGGATGGCGCCTCCCACGACGCCTATCATAAACACTCCCGAGGCCGCCGAGGTGTAGCGTCCTAGGCCATCGACGGCGAGGGTGAAGATGGCGCCCCACATGATGGAATGGAAGAGGCCTACAAAAGCCAGAAGCCAAGGATTGCTCAAGACCATGGCGAGGGTCACCAGCAGGGCAGCCCCTACGGTGGTGAAGGTGAGCTGCGCGCGCGGCGGTATCTGGCTGAGGGAGCTACAGATGAGACGCCCCACGAGCATCAGCCCCCAGTAGATGGTGGCCATTAGAGCCACATCGGCAGCGCCAAGCTCAATGGCATAAAGATTGATATTGGCGCCTACGCACACCTCCACTCCTACGTAGAAGAAGATGGCTACGACGCCCAGTGTCAGATGGCGAAACGACCACACGCTGCGCGGCAGGTTCTCGCCTTGGCTGGCGCGAGTGCCCTGTATGTCTGGGAGCGACAGGGCGCGAAGCACCACCGCCACCAGAGCTATCACCACCATCAGGCAGAAGAAAGGCCACATGAGACTCTTGACCTCTACATCTTGAAGGGCTACGCCACCGAATACTATGCCAGACACGAAGTAGGGGGCGAGAGTGGTGCCTACGGAGTTGGCCGAGCCCCCCATTGCCATACGCTGCAGGGGCTGGGTGCCCTTGACGTAGCAAGCCGTGAGATAGGGATTGATCACCACCTGGAGGATGGTGGCCGAGGCGCCAGTGACAAACGAGCCCAGCAGAAAGATGAAAAATCCACTCGGGATGGTGATGGAGGAGATGGTAATGGCGCTCTCGGGGTAATAATAAGTATAGGCCGACGAGAGATAGAAGAGGGCCAGCCCGCATATCATCACCATTAAGCCACGCAGGAGGGTGCTTTTATAGCCGTAGGCGTTGATCCATCGGGCGCCTATCCCACCGCAAAGGGGATAGGCCAGAAACCATGAGAAGGTGATGAGCAGGGTGAGGGTATTGAGCATGTCGCCAGCGCCAGAGAGAAACGCTCTCTGAAGCGGCGCTTGAAATTGCATGTTGGCGGTGGTAAGAAATCCCACGATGAAAAACAAAAAGACCATCGTGATGAAAGGCCCCAGATAGCTCGTGGGGGTGGCTACAGGATGGCTATCGACTGACGTAGACATAAGGTGTGATCGGAATGAAACGTTAAGAAATGTGGAATGAAGGAGGAAGGAGCGACGCTGCTTCAGCATCGAACAAAAACTCTATGGAGGGATGGAGCTGAAGGATAGAGGCTGGCACTTGGGGCGTCACAGACCCCAGGAGCATCTCGCGGACGATGGAGGCTTTGCGCTTGCCTTTGGCCACCAGCAGGAGGTGGCGTGCATGCATGATGTCGCGCAGGCCGAGGGTGACACCTCCCAGAGGCTTATTGGCTGGGGTGGATGTCTCGCGGCGGATGCGTTGCTCCAGCTCGGGGTCCATCACTGTATGCCAAGCGGTTGACTCGAAAGGAGAGCCCGGCTGGTTAAACCCTAAATGGCCATTCTCACCAAGCCCCAGGACGAGGAGGTCGATGCCGCCTCGCCGCTCAATCTCGCTCGTAAAGGCGCAGCATGCTTGGCTGAAATCGTCGGCCTGGGTAGGGAGCATCAAAAATTGGCTCTCTTCGATGGCCATATCGTCGAGGAGCTCACGGCGGAGCATGGTGTAGCAAGCGCCGCTATAGCTGCGGTCTACTCCCGTCACCTCGTCGAGACCAAAAAAGGTGGCTTGCGAGGCGTCAAAGCCATACTCTTGGTGGATGTGGGCTATCAAGCGATGCATATTGGCGGTGGTGCGCCCGGTGGAAAGACCCACCACACTGGTGGGCTTAGCCACGATTTGGGCCACGACACGCCATGCCGCTTGACGGTCAAAAAGATTTTCTCTACTTACTATTGTTATCATATCTGCGATGAATACTTATTTTTCAGGATGCAATATTACGCAGAAATAACGATAGAAAGGTAGAGTAGAAATCAAAAATAGTAGACAAAATAGCAATTATCATGCCATCGAGATAGCAATATGCCCATCGGAGGAGAGAATCTTGCTGGGACTGACACCAAACTGCTTCTTAAAGCACGTGCTGAAATATTTTGGGTCGGAAAAGCCCACCATGCAGCCACTTCGCTGACGTTGTAGGTGCGCTCGCGGAGAAGCTCCAGAGATTTGTTGAGGCGAATGATGCGTATGAAGTCGTTGGGACCCTGCCCGGTGAGGGCCTTAAGCTTATTATAGACCGATGTGCGGCTCATGCACAGTTTGCGACAGAAGTCGTTGATGGACAGATCGGTGTTGGAAAGCTCTTCGTTGACCACATCGCGCACACGCTCCATAAACTCGCGGTCGAGAGGATTGGAGTATTCGGGGGTCTCCTCTTCGGCTTCCACCGAGATGATGCTGTCGCGGAGCTTCTGGCGCGTGGCGAGGATGTTGCGCAGGCGCAGCTTGAGCTCTGCCATGTCGAAGGGCTTGATGACATAGTCGTTGGCCCCGGCTTCTAAGCCTGCCAACACCTCCTCGCGGCGGTTGAGGCCCGTAAGGAGCACGAAGGGGATGTGGCTCGTCTCCACATCGCCTTTGATCAGCTTGCATAGCTCGAGACCCGATAGTTGAGGCATCTTGATGTCGCTGAGGATGAGGTCGGGGGCTTGGGCGCGTGCTTTCTCCAGAGCCTCGGCGCCGTCGGAGGCCGTCAGTATGCGATACTCCTTGTCGAGCCTCTGGGCGATATAGCTGCGTAGCTCGGCGTTGTCCTCGGCCACGAGAAGCAGGGGGCGTAGATCGTCGGCAGGCAGAGGAGAGGAGACCGCACCGTCAACTCCTTCGATAGTAGCTTCTGAAGCCGTAGGGGCCGGGGTGTGGGGTGTCTCCACTGCTATCATGTAATGACCATTATATTGGCAGGGGAAAGAGACCGTAAACTGCGAGCCCTCGCCCTCTTGGCTCTCGAAGGCAATGCGCCCGCCCATCTCTTTGACCAGACGCCACACCACCATGAGGCCTATGCCAGCGCCCGTCTCGTTGAATCTGAGGGCGTTGTTGGCGCGGTAAGATTCTTTGAAGATGTTGTGTTGCTCCGAAGCAGGAATGCCTATGCCCGTATCTTTTACCGAGATCTGCCAGCGCTTCTTGTCGCAGGATGATGAGATGGTGATAGAGCCTTGCGGGGTGTATTTGATGGCGTTTGACACCAGATTGTCAATCACATGATCCACCTTGTCGACGCTTGCCCACACCTTAGTGACGCTCTTGTCGGCAATCGGAGTCCACTCAATCTTCAGGCCTTTCTGCATGGCCACGATACGATAGCCCTCCACCTTCTCCGTGATATACTCGTTGATGTCGATGAGCGACACTTTGAGGCGAGGGTCGGTGTCGGCATCGCTATGGCGAAGGTTGAGGAGCTGTGAAATCATGTTTTGCAGGCGGTCGACATTCTTGGTGGCTATCGAGATGCTCTCACGGCTCTCAGGCGAGAGGTCGGGCTGCCGCTCAAGCTCGCTGAGCGGAGCTTTGATGAGCGATACGGGGGTACGGATGTCGTGGGCCATGCTTACGAAGGATTGTATGCGTTCCGACGTGCGTCGCTCGTTTTGTTTCTGGCGGCGGTAGGAGAGCCATGCCCAAATGGCTGCAGCGGCAATGAGTATGTAGATGGCAAATGCCCACCAAGATGCCCACCACGGAGTGGCTATCAAGATGTCGACGGAGCGGGAGGCTATCTCGCTTCCCGTCCAGCGGTCGTAGCCTTTCAAGACAAATGTGTAGCGGCCAGGGAGGAGGTTGGTGTAGCTCACCGAAGAGGGTCGGTCGGCCTGATGCCACTCTTTGTCGTAGCCCTCCATCTTGTACTGGAAGTTGAGCCTATGGGGCGTCTCGATATTAAGAGCCGAGAACGAGATGGAGAAGGAGTTTTGATCGTGGGCCAGGGAGATGCTCTCGGCGTCGTTGATATGCTTCTTGAGAGGAGAGCCCGAGGGGGCAGCCTTGATGTTTTGGTAAAGGAGGTCGAGGTCGGTAAAGATTAGCTTGGCATCATCCAAGGGACGCATGGCCAGCGAGGGCGTCAGCTCCAGCGCACCTTCAGCGCTCCCCAGGAGCAGATTGCCGCTGCGAAGGAGCGTGGCCGTTCGGGGGGTGTAATAGCCTGTCGAGGGGTCGAGAAAGTCGTTGACATTGGCTATCATGCCGGTGGCAGGGTCGAGGCAATAAAGCTCCAGCTCGGTGTTAAACCATATACGATGGTCGGGATCCTCCACTACGTTGTTGAGCGAATTGGAGTCGAGGCCATCTTGCGACGTGTAGAGATTATATGTCTCCGTCAAGGGATTGTAGGCAATGAGACCATCGCCGTCGGTGGCCAGCCATATCGTGCCATCGTGGGCTTCAGTCATGGAGGCAATGGGATAGCGAAGGGGTATGGAGCCAAAAGTGTTTTTCCACTCGAGTTTGTCGCTGCTATCCTTCATGTGGGCGAGGCCTTCACATCCTATGAGCCAAATGGTGCCATCGTGGCTCTCCACTATATTATCGATACAGTCGGCTGAGAGATATTTATACGTGTCGGTCTTCCTATTATAGATTGCCAAGCCGCCACTGAGGCCAGCCATCCACACCTCATCGCCAATCGCCTTGATGGAGTAGATATATTCAGAAGGGGTGCCATAGTGGGGGCTTTCCTTGCTGCGTAAGGTCATAGGGGCTACCGAGCCAGTGGCCTTATTGATACGGTAGACGCCTATACCATATCCGCCCACCCATAGCTCGCCATCGTCGGTTTGGTCGGCGGTCAATACCACAGTGGCATTGTGTTGGTGTCCTCCTAAATAATGCTCCCATTGCTTCTTGGCTGGAATGAATCTGCTAATGCCATGGTTGGTGCCTATCCAGAGGTCGCCATCTCGGTCTTCAAATGTGAGATTCACGTGGTTGGAACGCAATGAGTTGCGGTTGTTAGGCTCGTGGCGATACTGCTTGGCGGCGAGATACGTCGGCGCGAGATAGCTAATGCCATAGGTCGACGTGCCCACCCAGATGCCCCCATTGTGGTCAACGAGGAGGTCGCTGATGGTGTTGGCTCCTAATCCTCCTGGGGCATCCTCATTGGCCATGTAGTGGTCGAGAAGGTGGCCATCCGAGGGGTCGATGACAAACACTCCAGCGCCATCCACACCGGCGAGCAACTCCCCTCCTTGCGTCAGGGCAAACACACGCACTGGCACCACAGGGACATAATCAAGCCTCACCGTGAGCCCCGAAGCGCGATTCATCATCCAGATGCCGCTGGCGCTGGTGCCTATAAATATCTTGGAAGGCGCCACGTAGAGCGACTCAATATTGAGCGCTGAGGGCAGGTGGAGGGCTTTAGCCGTGGGCTTAGAGCCTTCGGCAAGATTAGCCATCGCTGGGTCTACACTATATAAGCCCTCGGAGGTGCCTACATACAGCTGTCCCGAAAGAGGGTCGTAGGCCAGCGCTTTCACCCATTGCCCCTCGAGGGCTTGAAGCTGCATGGAAGAGCCATCCCAGAGGTAAAGGCCTGCCGACGAGGCCAGCCATAGTCTTCCTTGGGGGTCAAACAAGGCATGATAGATGGCCACGTTGTCGGTCTCGGACCCCATATCCATCTTGAGCTCGAAGCTGTCGGTCAGGGGATTGTAGGCATATATGCGCCCATCCTTAAGCACTACCCACAGATGGCCTCGCGGGTCGGTGAGCATCGTGGTGAAGGGGTGGATATAGTCGCGAGAGTCTACATCGGTCTGGAGCTCATAGTGGCGTATCATAGAGCCATCATAGCGGTCGATGGCATTGTGGGTATACGTCCATATAAACCCTGTGGAGTCTTGCTCCACCTCGTATACTTCGCGGCTGCTAAGGCCATCGGCCACGCCAAGCACACGAAAGGCTGGGGCAGTGGCTCTCGAAGGCCATTGTCCTATCAAACATCCCAGTAAAGCGATTAGCAGGAGGCTACTTCTTCTCATTACTGTACTATTTTTTCAATGGTAAGGTGTAGTATTGATGATTTTTGATGAATACAAAATTAGAAATAATCTTTTGAAAGGATAAGAGATTGGGGGTGAAAAATGAGTGGAGATTGGATAATTTGACTTATCTTTGTCGGCGAAAAGGCCCTGTGGATGTCCATTCCATCTACAGGCGCCGGAAAATCTTTTCCGGAAAGTGAGTTTCAATCTATTTTTACCCACTATCTTTTTAAACCAATTATTCAAGATGAAGAGTCTAAAAGGAACCAAGACCGAAAAAAACCTATGGGAAGCTTTCGCAGGCGAATCCATGGCACGCAACAAGTACACCTACTTTGCCTCCAAGGCCAAGAAGGATGGCTATGTACAGATGGCTGCTATCTTTGAGGAGACGGCCAATAACGAGAAGGAGCACGCCAAGCTCTGGTACAAGTATCTCCACGACGGCATCGGCACCACGATGGAAAACCTCAAGGAGGCCGCCGACGGCGAGAACTATGAGTGGACCGACATGTATGACCGCATGGCCCGCGAGGCCCGCGAAGAGGGCTTTGAGGAGATAGCTCGCCGCTATGAGGGCGTTGCCGAGATAGAGCGCCACCATGAGGAGCGCTATCGCAAGCTGCTGAAGAACATCGAGGACAAGGTGGTGTTCTCCAAAGATGGCGAGGCCGTATGGCAGTGTATCAACTGCGGCCACATCGTGATTGGCAAGGAAGCCCCCGAGATTTGCCCCGTCTGCGCTCATCCCCAAGCTTATTTCCAAGTAAGAATCGAGAACTATTAATAGAAGAGGTTGTATCAACCCCTTGCTACCCCACAAAAAAAAACGGCGCCACGGCGCCGTTTCTGTTCATTATGGAGGGGTAACTATTTAGTAGTTCCACTGGCAAGCCACCATCTGGAGGTTGGGGCAAGCGATTGTGCGGAAGTCGGTAATCTGGTTGTAACGGCAGTTGATGTAGGTCAATGCCTGGTCAAACGATACGTCGAGCATGTTGAGCTGGTTGTTGTTGCAGAGCAGACGCTGTAGGAAGGTCTGGTTGGAGAGGTTGAGCGACGTCAGGTCGTTGTAGGAGCAGTCAACAAAGAGCAGGTTGGGGCAGTTGGAGACGTCGAGCGAGGTCAGGTCGTTGTAGGAGCAAACGAGGTCGAGCAGAGCGTTGCAGTCGCGAACGCCGAGGTTAACCATGTTGTTGTCGCTGCAGATGAAGGTGCTCAGCGAAGGCAGACCGGAGACGATCATCTGGGTGATCTCGTTGTCGTCACAGTTGAGGTTGGTCAGGTTCTCAGTGCCGAAGAGATTGATCGACGTCAGCTTGTTATAGCCGCAATAGAGGTTCTTAAGGGCGGTGCAACCAGCCACTGAGAGAGCTTCCAGATGGTTGCCCTGAACGTTAAGGGTCTGGAGTGTGGGCGAGTTGTTGGCGCTAAACTCTACGAAGAGGTTGTTGGAGATGTTGAGGTTTTTGAGCGCGGGCACTCCACCCATGTCGATGTCCATCAGACGATTCTTGTAGAGCTGCACCTTCTCAAGGACAGCGCAGTTGGTGATGTTGGCCTCGGTCAGCTTGTTGCGCGATGCGTTGAGCTCTACCAAAGCGGGGTCGTTGGCCACGGTGATGGCCGAGAGGGCATTTCTTGAAACGTCAACCTTGGTCAGGGCCGTGAAGCCTGAGAGGTCGAGCGAGCCGGCAAGCTTCTTATCTTTCCATTCGATTGCCGTCACGTGTCCACCAGCTACCGTTACGCCTTCAATACCGGCGATGTTGCTTGGGTCGGCGCCGAGCGCCTGTGCATTTGTGCCTGCCTCAAGAGCGGGCTGGGCTAAGAATGACTGCAGCTGGGCTGCTTCGTTCTTGGCAAGGTTCTGAGCGAATACCGTCGCACATCCAAGTGCGAGAGCAATCAAAGTAAATAACTTTTTCATAAAAAATAGTTGGGTTTTAAAGTTCTTTTATCTTCTAACAACAAGTTGAGAAAAAAGGTTTCAGAAGGTGAAAAAAGTATAGAGATTTTAGTTAATTTTGCAGTCTCATTCATAATAGACTTTTTTTCAGGACCGTCCCTGATATCATTTAAACCAAATTCAATCACATGAAGTTCAACTATTTTTTAAATCCTGTGCTATGCCTTGCTTTGACCTTTGGCATGGTGGCCTGTTCAGACGATGACGACCCCAAAGACCCAGACGAATCCGTTGATTATGGCCGCAACGACATGTGGGGCGAGACCCTCGGTGGAACCAACCTCAACATCAAGGCTTATCCCGACAACTTTGCTTACTATTGGGAATATACCTTCGACAACTCGTCGCACAATATAGGTCTCCGCATCACTGGCGAGTTTCCCTTGGCGCGTTTCTTCAACTACAACGTCTACGACGACGTGAGCCAGACAGGGCTCTACTCCGTTGACACCAACGGCAACAAGACCAGCCTCTTCAACATCGAGGATGCCGACATCGTGCCCGACCAAGGCTCTGTGAATCCCTATGCTACTGGCTCGCAGGTGGCAGGCCAGAAATACACCGTCTACTTCGTGCCCGAAGATGCCTCGCGCGAATATCTGGCGAAGGACAATGTGTGTCTCTTTGCCAGCGGCCTGGAGCGCGTGTGTGTCATCCTGCGTTGCTATCTCCCCGACCCAGCGCCTTTTAGCGGTGTAGAGATGCCCACCATCACGGCTTTTGACCTCACCACCGGCGAAGACATCGAGCTTCCCGAGCGCGCCCATTGTGGCCTGCTCGACATCGAGCTTCCCGCCAACTCGCTGATGGAGCTTCCTATCCTCATGTTCTTCCGTGCCCCAGACAGTCAGATGTATACCAACGGACCATCGGAGTATACCGTGACGCCCGGCTATCTGCGTGAGGGCAAGGTGTGGATCTTCAACTTCATGGCTCCCTCTTATCCTTCCAGCTTCAGCGAATACGCCAGCGCCGACATGCGCTATTGGTCGATCTGCCTTGGCGATGCTGAGACCTATACCCACGTGTCGCTGTGCGACTACGAGACGCTTGTGGGCGATGATGGCTTTGCCACCTATGTCGTGGCCGACAAGGGCTCTGACAACTACGACACCATCAAGAGCCTCTGCGCTCAAAACGGCTACAACCTGCTGACGTGGGATCGTGCTTCGTGGGGCGACGGCGTGATGTGTCTCTATCGCAACATGATGTTTGCCAGCACTTACGCCCATAGCATGCGTCTGTGCCCAGCGCTCGACGTGGCTGCCGGTTCCTTCGTTCCCAGCCATATGGTGCTTGGCGACTGGGGTGCCTACGGCCTCAATATAGATGAGAGCGTCTTTATCGGTGCTTATGGCATGATACCCATCGACCGCTCTACAAGCTTGCAATAAAAAAATAATGAGATAAGCCAATGTCTGAACTAATAGATAAGCTTAAAGAAAAAGTCCTCCTTGGCGGCGATATCACCGCCGAGGAGGCTTATCTTCTTTTAGATGACCCCGACAAGGAAGGCCTGTTAGAGGGCGCCGCTGAGATCACGCGCCAATGCTGCGATGGCGCCTACGACACGTGTAGCATCATCAACGCTCGCTCGGGCAACTGCTCTGAGGATTGCAAGTGGTGTGCACAGAGCCGCCATAGCCATACGGATGTGGATACTTATCCGGTGGTGGAGCGTGGCCCGCTGATGAGCCTCGCCAAGCACAACGACCTCAAGGGCGTGAAGCGCTTCAGCCTCGTCACCAGTGGCCGAGCCATGCGAGGCTCCGACCTCCGCAAGGTGTGCTCCCACTTCAAGGCGTTGGGCCATGAGACCGAGCTGCTCCTGTGTGCCTCGATGGGCTTGCTGCGCCGCGAAGAGCTGCAGCAGCTTTGGGATGCGGGCGTGCGTCGCTATCACTGCAATCTGGAGACCGCTCCCTCTTATTTCCCCGAGCTTTGCTCCACCCATACCATCGACGACAAATTGGCCACCATACGCGCGGCCAAGGAGATAGGATTTGAGGTGTGTAGCGGAGGCATTATCGGCATGGGCGAGAGCCGGCGCCAGCGTGTAGAGTTTGCTCTGACCTTGCGCGAGGTGGAGCCGGCTTCTATACCTATTAATATATTGTCGCCCATCCCCGGCACTCCTCTGGAAGGCGTGGCCCTTATCAGCGATGAAGAGATACTGGAGACGGTGGCCATCTTCAGAATGGTGCATCCGCGGGTGCAGCTACGCTTTGCTGGCGGACGAGCCCGCTTGAGCTCGGCCACGCAGCAGCGCGCTCTGGAGGTGGGTATCAACGGGGCCATCGTTGGCGACCTATTGACCACCATTGGCAACACTATCGATCAAGACCGCGCATTGGCTCTCCGCGTGGGCTATCGGCTTTAGGCCTCCGCGAGGGTGATGGAGATAGGGCAGTGGTCGCTCCCCATGGTATAGCGATACACGTCGGCCGCCTCGAGCCGCGGGGCAAGGCGCTGGGAGATGAGAAAGTAGTCGATACGCCAGCCATCGTTGCGCTGACGCGAGCGCGCCATGTAGCTCCACCAAGTGTAGACCTTCTCCTCTGTGGGGTGGAGGTAGCGATACGTGTCGATAAAGCCTGCTGCCAATAGCTCCTCTATCTTGCCGCGTTCTTGGTCGCTAAAGCCTGTTGTGCCGCGATATTCGTCGGGGTGCTTGAGGTCGATGTCCAAGCGCGCCACGTTGAAGTCGCCACACACCACTACGGGCTTCTTCTCGTCCAGACGGCGGAGGAAGTCGCGAAAACGATCCTCCCAGGCCATGCGGAAGTCAATCCTTTGCAGGGCAGCTTGGGCATTAGGAGCGTATACATTGACAAGATAGAGCTCTGGTAGCTCTATGGCCACGCAGCGCCCTTCGCTGTCGTGCTCGTCGCTGCCTATGCCGTGGATTACGCTAAGGGCTTCGTGGCGACTGAAGATAGCCACGCCTGAATATCCTTTCTTCTGAGCATAGCTCCAATAGGAGTGATAACCAGGGAGCTGCAGGTCGATTTGGCCTTCTTGGAGCTTAGTCTCTTGCACACAGAAGCAGTCGGCATCCATCTCGCTGACGATGTCGGCAAAGCCTTTGTTGCACACGGCGCGAAGACCGTTGACGTTCCACGATACGAATTTCATTGTGGTCGTTTTTTGGGTAATAAGGGGAATATGCTCTATAAGATAATATAACGTCGGGGAGAAAACAAAAGATTAGCCGATGGATTCACTTTTTCTCAACCCCGTAGGGGTTGTTTCGATTAGCTCTTTCAGAAGGTGATGTGGAGGGCCAGGCGCAGGCCGCTTTTCGAGATGCCCGGGGCATCTCGATAGGTCAGGCGCCACACGTAGTCGAGACGTAGGATCTTTAGGATGTTTTCTACGCCCACGCCTGCCTCCACGTAGGGGGTATTGCTCATCCGCTGGGTGTGTGCATCGGCTGGAAAGCGATAAAGCTCGGGATTGAAGGCCGGGTCGTTGCGCTTGCTCAGATGGCCCCATAGCCCGCGGCAGGAGAAGGCTTCGCGTAGTCGTAGCTGCTTAAGCAGAGGTATGCGGTTGAGGATAAGCCCGTTGGCCCAATAGGTGAAATCCCACGACGCGTAGCTATCGTTGACAAACTCCATAGCGTTCATCAGACAGAAACTCTCTGGCTGGATAGTGTAGGAGAGGTTGGCGTTGGGTATCAGCAGATTGGGGTAGGGCGAGCGACTCCACACATGGCCTCCTTTCACCACTATGTCAGTGTAGCCGAAGGCCGAAAACCAGAAACGCTTCTGGATGCTCAGCTCGGTCTTATTGACCATAAAACTATTGCCCAGGAAACTCTTAGGAGCAAACGTATGGCTGAGGACGAAGATAGGCGCATCAAAGTTGATGGGTATGCGATAGGTCTTCATCTGGTAGAATTTCTCTCCGGGAGCAAACCTCAGCTGAAGGCTCACGCTGCTCTCATTATAGTGGCCAAAACTCTGACCGAGGCCGTTGACAAAGGGCATGAATCGAGTAGCTTCTTGGCGCTCATGCTTGAGAGAGGCCACGAGCGAGAAGTTGTTTTGCAGCTCCAGAGTGTACTCCAGCTGGCTTACGCGGTGGTAGGTAATCTGGTTGTCATCGGCGCGCTTGAGCGAGAGGAAGATGTTGTCGGGGTTGGTAAACTCGTAGTGCTGGCCTATCATGTCCACATCATATAGATGAGTGAAGCGCAGCGAGTTGACCGGAAATTCGCGTGAATGATATTTCTTGTCGATAAACGAATACTCCACCTCCCCTTTGTATTTCCAACGGTGGTCGTCGGTGCCCCACGCCACATATCCGCGGCCAAACCATCGCGTGGAGAGATTGGCGGTGGTCATGCCTCCGGCTTTTAGTCGCCAACCTTCGAGCCCGTTGTGGCTCACGGTGGTGTTCATCGGCCCGATGTCCAGTTTGCTGGGGTTGCCCGTGGGTATATATCCGCTTACTAGCACCTTCACCACCTGCTCGCTCCAATAGTAGAGCTTGTTGGCACGCAGCCGCTCCATCATCGTGGCCACGTGGCGCTCGTTGTCGGTGATGGGTATGAGGCGCGCCTCTTCCCAGAAGTCGTCATCTTGCCGGCGCGCCATCGAGGTCTCCACAATCTTCTGCATAGGCTTGAAGAGCGTGGCGCTATCCGTGGGCGCGTCAAATGAGTGGTGGGCATAGGCCGTGTGGCGCCTCACATAGAAAGGCTGTAGCCCCGGCAGTATGCTCACCTCGGCCGTCATGTCGTCGCGCACCTTGAGGCGAGTGCCGTCGGGCGCGGCCACGTATTCTTGCTCGAGATATAGTTTGTCGATAAAGTTGAGGTTGATGTTGTGGGGCACGTTCATCACCACCTTGCGAATCATCATCGACGAGTCGCCCTCGGCCACGTAGATACGTCCCGTGAAACCAAACGACTCCACATTGTGGGGAGCAAACGTCAGCTCGATGCAGCGAGTGTCGCCCACCATCAGGGTGTCGTTGAGGTAAAACTTATAGAAGTCAGTGGCAATACGGCTCAGAGGGCTGACAAAACGGTTTTGCAGGATATTGACGTCGTTTTGATAGAGGTCGATCTCGCGCATCACGTCTTCATAAAAAGTCTGCATGCTCTCCTCGTCGAGGATGTCGTCAAAGCCCGCGCGGTTGATGCCGGTTACGTATTCCTTCTCGCTGCGCGGCTCGCGCCGATAATGCACCTCCGAGGCTTTCTCGCGAGTGGAGATATTTAGGATAGGCTTTCCAGAGATTTCCGATGTGTCAATATGTTCTCGCAAGAAGTCAAAGCGCTTCAGCAGCAGGTGGTTGTTGCTCTCGGGATTTACATCGTTGAGGGCCAGATTGATGCGCTCATACTTGTCGTAATTGTAGTAGGCATGGCGATGGGGGTCGGTGAGGTCCTGAGCGGCCATGATGCGGCGCACGAAGTCGACAGCTGGATTATTCTTCTTGGAATACTTCTCTTTCTTGCGCTTCACCACCACCTCGTCGAGTTGCACTCCGATAGGCACAAGGTCGATCACCAGGTCGTTGACTGCGTTGTGGCGCACGGGGAGTTGCTTCGTTTCAAACCCTATGGCTCTCACCTCTATGAGATTGAAGGGCTTGTTGGTCGAGAAGTCAAAGTGGCCATCAATGTCGGCAAGCGTGCCGCGCTCCACGCCTTTGAGAAAAATGGCAGCGTAGGGCACAGCCTCATGTGAAATCGAGTCTCTCACCTGACCTCTCAGCCGCGTGGGGTCGACAGCCATAGGCTCAACAGCCATCGCGACTTGAGCCAAGCAGCTAAATACCAATAAGATAGTGTATATTGTAGGTTTGATAATTACTATATTGGGCAATTTCATGGCGCAAAATTAATAATTACGCGCCACTCTGCTACCCTTCTTAAGCACTCTTAACACCACGCGAGCTGACGTAGGCCCTCATACATAGGGGTCGTATTGGCTGTCGGTCTTGCCGTAATAGTCGGCGAGCCAATCCTTAGCCTCCTGTGAGCCACGCTCCGCGGCGTCGGTCATATAGTTGGCAATGATTTCCAGCGCTTCAGGGTCTTGCTCCTGTATGCTTTCGGCCACGCGCAGCGCCGCCTCGCCATCCTCGAGGCTATCGGCAAGGTCGCGAGCATCCACTCTGAAGCGTTTAGGCAGTTCGTCAAATGGATCCCACTCCGTAAGGATATAAGAGTCCTCTACGATGGCGAAGGTTTCCTGGCCTATCATAGCCTGAGGGTTGCTGTGGTCAAGAGTTATTGAGGCATCTCCTTTGCTGATGGTGACCGACTGCTCGTCGGCCTTCTCCACCCGATAGCCTTGTATCCAATCCATCTCTCCGCCACCTATCTGCTTTCTGAGAGAGGATAGTAGGATGGGCTCCGTTATCTCCTCGCGCTGTATCGTCTCGGTAAGGCCCTCATGGCTTACTCTTAGCATATCCCAAGCCTCTATGAGCCACGGCAATACCGTCAGGTCGAGATGCCACGACGCTTCCCCTTCGGCTGGAAAAGTCAAGGAGATAGTCAGAGGCTCGTCCACCGAATAGACTTCTTTCTTGCCTTGAGCCTCCACGGTAAACCAATTGCCATCCTCCGTTAGCTCTACGTTGACGCTCCCGATGGCGTTGCGAAAAGGCGGGGGCAGGAGGGTCAGCAGGTCCACGCCTTCTTCTATCTTCTCATGAGGGGCGTAGGTGAGGTGGCAGGGCTCTTGTGCCGTGCCATCCACGAGCGATAGCTGTATCTTAAGTATCATGGCAGTATATGGGGATTTAATATAAGTTTATCGTCCTATTTACTTTAATCTATTCATCCCTTACTCTCTGGGTGGCGAGGGTGGAATTGTAGTAGCGAGGGTCGCCGGTCACTTCTTCCCCGATAAATTCGGGCAGCGCAAAAGTCTCGTCGGCATCTTCAAGTTCGATTTCTGCCACTACCAGACCCTCGAGCGGCCCGTGAAACTCGTCAATCTCCCAGCGTCCTGCCCTATAGCGCGTCTTGTCGAGGATTGGCGTCTGGCTACACTGGGCCAGCATCTCCTCAGCGTCGGCCACGGGTATCTCATACTCCCATTCGCTTCTCTCGGCTCCATGATTGCGCCCTTTCACGGTGATGAAGGCTTGGGAGTCGAGGATGCGCAGTCTCACCGTGGCGTCGGGCACGGTCGAGAGGTAGGCTTGACGTATATGATGAGCCTCGGCGGCGAGGGCGCGATATGAATCGTCCTTCACCAGATATTTGCGTTCAATCTCTCGTCCCATCTTCTCTAAGGCTTAGGGCCACTACATTTTCCACGTGGGCCGTGTGGGGAAACATATCCACAGGCTGCACCTCCTCTATCCGATACTTTACGTCGAGTAGCGCCAAGTCGCGAGCCTGCGTGGCGGGGTTACAGCTCACGTAAACAATCCGCCTCGGGGCGGCGCGTAGTATAGTGTCTACCACATCTTGATGCATCCCGGCTCTGGGCGGGTCGATAATCATCACGTCGGGGGTGCCTCCATGAGCTGCGATAAAGTCGTCGGTCAGGACATCCTTCATGTCGCCAGCATAGAATGTGGTGTTGGTGATGCCATTCACCTCCGAGTTGAGGCGCGCATCCTTTATTGCGTCCTCCACATATTCAATGCCTATCACGCTTCGGGCCTGTCTGGCCACAAAGTTGGCTATCGTGCCAGTGCCGGTATATAGGTCGTAGACAGTCTCTTGGCCAGTAAGGTTGGCCAGCCTCCGAGCCACCTTGTAGAGGGTGTAGGCTTGGCGCGAGTTGGTCTGGTAAAACGACTTTGGACCCACCCTAAAATGCAATCCCTCCATCTCTTCTTCGATATAAGGCTTGCCATGGTAGAGCACCACCTCTTGATCGGCTATCGTGTCGTTGACCTTCAGGTTGACCACATACATCAGCGAGGTGATTTCGGGGAATCTCTCTTTGATTGCCGCCATCAAGGCCTCTATCTTCTCTGGCTCGTCGCCGCCAAACACCATTACGGCCATTATATCGCCCGTCGATGCCATTCTCACCATTAGAGTGCGCAGGAGGCCTTGCTGCGCTTTGAGGTCGTAGAAGGGGTAGCCCTTCTCCTTGCCATACTCCTTCACGAAGCGGCGCAGGCGGTTGGAGAAGTCGTCTTGCAGGTAGCAGCGCCCAATGTCGAGCACCTTGTCGAAAGCCCCAGGGATATGGAAACCTGCTGCGTCGCGGTCGGCAAACTCCTCGCCGCTGTCGAGCTGCTCGCGCGTCAGCCATCGGCGGTTGCTGAAGGTATACTCCATCTTGTTGCGATACTCCCATATATCCTCCGAGCCAAGGATAGTGGAGACCGTCGGGAAGTCAATCTTGGCTATCCTCTGCAGGGCGTCCTCCACTTGCTGCTGCTTACACCGCAGTTGGAAGGAGTAGGGGAGGTGTTGCCATCGGCAGCCGCCACACACCGTGAAGTGCTCGCATCGCGGCTCCACCCTTATCTCCGACGGTCTCTTTAGCTCCACGATATGCCCCTCGGCGTAGCGGCTCTTCTTGCGGTCGAGCTTCACGTCGGCCACGTCGCCGGGCGCGCCAAAAGGTATGAATACTACCATGTCGTCGACGCGCGCCAGGCTGTTGCCTTCGGCGGCTACATCGGTGATTTCTACATCTTGAAGGGTGGGGAGAGGCTTACGTTGTCGGGCCATAGGGATTGCTTAGGGAGTTTAAATTCAGTGCAAAGCTAATATTAAAACACTAAATAACCACTAAAACGGATAAATCTTTTAAAAAAAATTTCATTTCTCGCCAAGAAAGCATTAACTTTGCATCACCCACCCAAGATTCAAAAATCAAACATACATAAATATCCAATTATTAACCCAAGACAAAACCAAATGAAAAGAGTTTACACGTTTGGAGATGGCAAAGCAGAAGGCAACGCCTCAATGCGCAATCTCCTTGGCGGTAAAGGCGCTAACCTCGCCGAGATGAACCTGTTGGGTATGCCCGTACCTCCGGGTTTTACCATCACAACCGAAGTCTGTACCGAATACACCCAGTATGGCCGTGAGGAAGTCATCAAGCGTATCAAAACCGACGTTGAGAAGGCTATTGCTCATGTAGAGCAGCTTACTGGTAAGAAATTTGACGATCCTGCCAACCCCCTCTTGGTATCCGTACGTTCGGGCGCTCGCGCCTCTATGCCTGGTATGATGGACACCGTCCTCAACCTTGGTATGAACGATGCCACAGTGGCTTCTCTCGCCGAGAAGAGTGGCAATCCTCGTTTCGCTTGGGATAGCTACCGTCGTTTCGTCCAGATGTATGGCGACGTGGTGCTCGGCATGAAGCCTAAGAGCAAGGCCGACATCGACCCCTTCGAGGAAATCATGGACAAGATGAAAGAGGAGCGTGGCGTGAAGCTCGACACTGAGCTCACCGTCGACGACCTCAAGCAGCTCGTCACCCTCTTCAAGCAAGCCGTGAAGGAACACACAGGAAAGGACTTCCCCGACAGCGCTTGGGAACAGCTCTGGGGCGGCATCTGCGCCGTGTTTGACAGCTGGATGAACGAGCGCGCCATCCTATATCGCCGCATGAACCAGATCCCCGAAGAGTGGGGCACGGCCGTCAACGTTCAGGCCATGGTCTACGGCAACATGGGCAACAACTCTGCCACTGGCGTGGCTTTCAGCCGCGACGCTGCCACTGGCGAGGACATCTTCAACGGCGAATACCTCATCAACGCTCAGGGCGAGGATGTGGTGGCCGGTATCCGCACACCTCAGCAGATCACCGTTGAGGGCTCACGCCGCTGGGCTGCCCTCCAGGGTATCAGCGAGGAGGAGCGCAAGGAGAAGTATCCTTCGCTCGAAGAGTCGATGCCCGACTGTGCTGCCGAGCTCATCGCCATCGCTCATCGTCTCGAAGACTACTATAAGGATATGCAGGACATGGAGTTTACCATCCAGGATGGCAAGCTCTGGATGCTTCAGACTCGTAACGGCAAGCGCACTGGTGCTGCCATGGTGAAGATAGCCATGGACCTCCTCCGCGCTGGCGAGATCGACGAGAAGACCGTCCTCAAGCGCATGGAGCCCCAGAAGCTCGATGAGCTCCTCCACCCCGTATTCGACAAGGCTGCCCTCAAGCGCGCCAAGGTCGTTGCCAAGGGTCTGCCCGCATCTCCTGGTGCAGCTGCCGGTCAGATTGTGTTCTCGGCTGAAGAGGCTGAGGCTTGGGCCGAGAAGAAGAAGAAGGTGGTGCTCGTGCGTATCGAGACCTCTCCTGAGGACCTCCGCGGTATGGCCGTTGCTCAGGGTATCCTGACCATGCGCGGCGGTATGACCAGCCACGCTGCCGTTGTGGCTCGTGGTATGGGCAAGTGCTGCGTCAGCGGCGCTGGCGAGATCCGCGTTGACTACAAGGCCAAGACCGTTGAAATGGGCGGCAAGGTCTACAAGGAAGGCGACTGGATTTCTATCAACGGTTCTACCGGCGAAGTTTACGATGGCCAAGTGCCCACCACTGAGCCCGAACTCGGTGGCGACTTCGGCTCCATCATGAACCTTGCTGCTAAGTATACCAAGACTCTCGTTCGTACCAACGCCGACACTCCTCGCGATGCCAAGCAGGCACGCCACTTCGGTGCCCAGGGTATCGGTCTGTGCCGCACAGAGCACATGTTCTTTGAAGGCGACCGCATCAAGGCCGTTCGCGAGATGATTCTTGCCAGCGACGAGGAAGGCCGTCGTGTAGCTCTTGCCAAGCTCCTCCCCATGCAGCGTGGCGACTTCGAAGGCATCTTCGAGGCTATGGATGGCTACGGCGTAACTATCCGTCTGCTCGATCCTCCATTGCATGAGTTCGTACCTCATCAGACAGCAACCCAGAAGGAGCTTGCTGCTGAGATGGGCCTCACTCTCGAGGAGGTAAAGGCCAAGGTTGACAGCCTGGAGGAATTCAACCCCATGCTTGGTCACCGTGGTTGCCGTCTGGGCATCACCTATCCCGAGATCACCGAGATGCAGACCCGCGCCATCATCGAGGCTGCCCTCGCTGTGAAGGAGCGTGGCGTCGACGTTCACCCCGAGATTATGATACCTCTCGTAGGTTCGCTCAAGGAGATCCAGAATCAGGCCGACGTGATCAACACCACCGCTGCCAAGGTGTTTGAGGAGCAGGGCCGCAGCGTGCCTTACAAGATTGGTACAATGATTGAGGTGCCTCGTGCAGCTCTCGTTGCCAACGAGATTGCCACCGTGGCCGACTTCTTCTCCTTCGGTACCAACGACCTCACCCAGATGACCTTCGGATTCTCGCGCGACGATGCTCCCAAGTTCCTCAAGTTCTACAAGGAGCACGGCATCATCAAGACCGATCCTTTCGAAGTGCTCGACCAAGAAGGCGTAGGCCAGCTTGTGAAGATGGGCGTTGAGAAGGGTCGCGCTACCAAGCCCGAACTCAAGGTTGGTATCTGCGGCGAGCATGGTGGCGAGCCCAGCTCCGTACAGTTCTGCGCCCGTCTGGGTATGAACTACGTCAGCTGCTCACCCTACCGTGTGCCCATCGCCCGCGTAGCAGCAGCCCAGGCCGCTATCGAAGACTAATTTCGACCTACACCGTCTATAATAAAAAGGCGTGCCGCCCTCTGCCAGGGCAGCACGCCTTTTTTTCCGCCAATCCCGTAGGGATCATGGCAAAATTGCATTCCCTCAACGAATCCCGTAGGGCATCTTCCCCCTCTGCGGCAGCCTATGTAGTGCGGTTGCCTCAACCGCCCATGTTTCGCGGCTGCC
>JAJBVL010000058.1 GCA_020859845.1 Bacteroidales bacterium | reverse complement strand
TAGCAAAGGAAAATACCAAAATGACACCTACCCCTTCACTGCCCCTTGACCCCCTTGACCCCCAGGAAGCGACCAATGCCCCCGAGCTGACCGAGGAAATCGAAGAGCTCGACTTCGACGACGCTGACGCCGACGATACTCCCGACCCTGCAGAGCTGCCCGACGCAGCCTATGCCGACTATGGCAAAGATGCTATCCAGACGCTGGAATGGCACGAGCATATACGCCGCCGCCCCGGTATGTATATCGGCAAGCTTGGCGACGGCTCTAACGCCGACGATGGTATCTACGTGCTTCTAAAAGAGGTGCTCGACAATGCCATCGATGAGTATATGATGGGTTATGGCAAGCAAGTGATAGTGGATGTCACCGACACATCGGTAGTGGTGCGCGACCATGGGCGTGGCATCCCGCTCTCCAAGGTTGTGGATGCCTCCTCCAAGATGAATACTGGAGGAAAGTTTGATTCTAAGGCGTTTAAGAAGTCGGTGGGGCTAAATGGTGTGGGTATTAAGGCTGTCAATGCTCTCTCGTCGCGGTTTGTCATCGAGAGCGTGCGCGAAGGGCAGCGCAAGCGCGTAGAATATTGCCGCGGAGAGATTGTCAGCGAAACGGAGATTGAGCCTACCGACGCTCCAGGAGGCACCCTGGTGGAGTTTACCCCCGATGGCTCCATCTTTCGCGACTATCACTTCCGCGAGGAGCTAATCCTCCCCCTGCTCAAGAACTATACCTTCCTCAACACCGGACTGACGATAGTCTACAACGGCAAGAAGATGATGTCGCGTGGCGGTCTGCTCGACCTGCTCAAGGAGAACATGACCAACGAACCTCTCTACCCCATAATCCATCTCAAGGGTCAGGATATAGAGGTGACCATTACCCACGCCATGCAGTATGGCGAGGAATACTACTCGTTTGTCAACGGCCAACACACCACCCAAGGGGGCACTCATCTCTCGGCCTTCAAGGAAGCGGTGTCAAGGACAATCAAAGATTTCTTTGGCAAGTCAAACTTTGAATATCCCGACATACGCAACGGCATGGTGGCAGCCATCTCCATCAAGGTGGAGGAGCCAGTGTTTGAATCGCAGACCAAGACCAAGCTCGGCTCGCGCGACGTAGGTCCCGAAGGGCCTACGGTGGCCAAGTTTGTGGGCGACTTCCTCAAGACCTCGCTCGACGACTATCTCCACAAGCATCTCGACGTGGCCGACGTAATCCTTAAGAAGATACAGGAGAGCGAGCGCGAGCGCAAGGCCATGAGCGGCATCACCAAGAAGGCGCGCGAGCAAGCCAAGAAAATCAACCTCCACAACAAGAAGCTCCTCGACTGCCGCGTACACCTCAACGACCTCAAGGGCGACGCCGAGAAGAAGCAGGAGTCGAGCATCTTCATCACCGAGGGCGACTCCGCTGCCGGCTCCATCACCAAAATACGCAATGTAGAGACCCAAGCCGTATTCTCCCTGCGCGGCAAGCCCAAAAACACCTATGGCAAGACCAAGAAGATGGTCTACGAAAATGAGGAGTTTTACCTCCTGCAAGCTGCCCTCAACATCGAGGACAGCATCGACGGCCTCCGCTACAACAAGGTGATAATAGCCACCGATGCCGATGTGGACGGCATGCACATACGCCTGTTGCTGCTTACCTTCTTCTTGCAGTTTTACCCCGACCTCATTCGTCGCGGCCATGTCCACATCCTTCAGACCCCTCTCTTCCGCGTGCGCAACAAGAAGACTGCCAAGCGCCAAGGCAAGAAGACCTCGGGCAAGGCCGACGAGACCTATTATTGCTACACCGACGAGGAGCGCATCAATGCCATAAAGCGGCTGGGCTCCAACGCCGAGATAACGCGATTTAAAGGCCTCGGGGAGATTTCGCCGCCAGAGTTCAAGGATTTCATAGGTCCGGATATGAGGCTCGACAAGGTGACGCTCCATAAAGAAGACGGTGTGTCGGAGATGCTTCGCTTCTATATGGGAAAAAATACTATCGAACGTCAGAACTTTATCATCGATAATCTCGTAGTAGAAGATGACACCACTCTCGACGAGCGTTAGCTCTGTCCTTCTGTCCCACTGTCCCTCTAAACGTCTAAACCTCTACTTATGAAACGAGCTCTTTTTACCGGTAGTTTTAATCCCTTCACGATAGGCCATCTCGACATCCTCAAGCGCGGCCTCCGCCTCTTTGACGAGGTGGTGGTGGGCCTTGGGTGCAACTACGACAAGCATGGCCTCACCCCCGAGATAGCCCATCAGCAACTGGAGTATCTTCGCCAACTTCTCGCCCCTTTGGAGCGGGTAAAGGTGATAATATTTAGTAGCTTGGCAGTAGAGGCTGCGCGCCACCATGATGCCCAATGGCTACTGCGTGGTGCACGCTCAGTGGCCGACTTTGAGTATGAACGCCGGATGGCCGACATCAACCATGAGCTTGCTCCAGAGATTGACACAGTGCTGCTCATGGCTCGTCCTGAGCTGGCGATGGTGTCGTCGTCGATGATACGTGAGCTCCAACACTATGGGGTCGACACGAGCCGCTGGCTCCCTCAACCCTCTTCAATAACAACACTTGATTAATGAAAAATCTACTTTTTGCTATAGTTCTCTCTCTGGTAGGCTCTGCTTGGCTCTCAGCCCAAAGCGATGCCATAGTCTTTGATCCTCAACGTAAGCTCCGCTTTGCCGAGCAGGTGATAGAAAGCTATTATGTGGACAGCGTAGATGCTGGCCATGTGGTAGAGGAGGCTATTATTGCCATGCTTAAGACCCTCGACCCCCACTCCCAATACTCCAACGCCGAGGAGACACGCGCCTTGACTGAGCCTCTCGATGGCAACTTCAGCGGCATTGGCATACAGTTTAACATGGCCAACGACACCCTCTTCGTCATTCAGACCACGGCTGGAGGCCCCTCGGAGAAGGTGGGCATACTGGCTGGCGACAAAATCCTTTCGGCCAACGACACCCTCATCTCGGGCGTGAAGATGCCTAATAGCGACGTGATAAAGCGCCTACGCGGCCCCAAGGGGACCGAGGTGACCGTCAAGGTGCTTCGCCGAGGCGTGGCTCAGCCTATCACCTTCCGCATCATCCGCGATGATATACCTATCTATAGCGTCGACGCTGCCTATATGGCCGATCCTCACACAGGATATATCAAGGTGAGCCGCTTTGCCCAGAGCACAGCCGAGGAGGTCCACGATGCCATCCTCAAGCTGGAAGCGAAGGGTATGGACCGCCTTATCATCGACCTTCAAGACAATGGCGGCGGATATCTTGGAGCAGCGACCGACCTGGCTGGGATGTTTCTCGACCACGACGACCTGCTGGTCTATACCGAAGGCCGTGCCATGCCCACTATCTATTATCGCAACGACAAGATGCAGCCGCTGGTCGACGGGCCAGTGGTGGTGCTCGTCAACCAATATTCAGCCTCGGCAAGCGAGATTCTCTCGGGAGCCTTGCAAGACAATGACCGCGGGGTGATCGTAGGACGTCGCACCTTCGGCAAGGGGCTCGTGCAGCGTCCCTTCCCGTTGCCCGACGGGTCGATGATTCGCTTGACCACCGCGCGCTACTACACACCCTCAGGCCGCTCGATACAGAAGCCCTACACCTCGGGCAACGATGACGACTACGCTGCCGATATGATGCATCGCTATCAAGCCGGCGAGTTTAATAGCGCCGACAGCATCCACTTCGCCGACTCGCTCCGCTACTCCACGCTGGTGCTCAATCGCCCAGTGTATGGCGGAGGTGGTATTATGCCCGACCGCTTTGTGCCTATCGACACTACCTTCTACAGCGATTACTATCGCGACATCCTCGCTAAGGGTATCCTCAACCGCTTCACCATAGGCTATGTCGACAACAACCGCCAAGAGCTCAACCGTCTCTACCCCACCGAGCAGCGCTATATCGATGACTTCACGGTCACCGACAAGATGATGCAAGACCTCATCGACATGGCCGCCAACGACAGCATCCCCTACAACGAGGAGCAGTATCAGACGAGTGAGCGTGTGCTCCGCACCAACGTCAAGGCCCTCATAGGCCGCGACCTCTTTGAGCAAGGCACCTACTATCGCATCGCCAATCCCCTCAACCCCATCTACGTCGAAGGTCTGCGCCTTATCAACGACGCCGCCGACTACCACTCCATCCTCCCCGAGTAAATATCCGACAATCTCTCCTTAACCTCCTTGATAAATAATATAATCCAATCGCTCTGTGGAGCTTAGGCTCTGCAGGCCGATTATTATATCCCTCTTTTCTAAATATCCTTTATTAATTGAACACTATTTCGCACAAAATCTTTATCTTTTTAAACAAAAATCTTCTATAATTATGACTCAAATCACCATGAATATAGAAAATCCTCAAGTTGCCACTTTAATTAAGAAAAT
>JAJBVL010000048.1:56947-107827 GCA_020859845.1 Bacteroidales bacterium | reverse complement strand
AAAGGGGGGAAGGGCCAAAGTGGTGAAGGGCCTCAGCGGTCGGCAAAAGTAATATTTTATCTGTACTATAACAACGTTATCTGCTAAATTATTTTGCCGGGGGTATAACTTTTTATTTAGAATTATGTAATTTTACATCATGAAGAAATCTATCCCCATCTTTCTACTTTCGCTCTTGATGTCTATCCCTTTCACTCTCAGGGCCCAAACAAGCTCAGCAGAGGTGAAGGTAGGGGCACAACGCGTGGAGCTCTACGAGCCTCTCCTGCGAGGAAAAAAGATAGCTCTGCTAAGCAATCATACTGGCTTAGTGGACCCCACGACCCAAAAACATACCCTCGACTTGATGCTGGAACGGGGCCTCAACGTGGTCAACATCTTCTCACCCGAGCATGGCTTCCGCGGGAACGCCGACGCAGGCCAACACGTGAAAAGCTCTGTGGATACCAAGACTGGGATACCTATCGCTTCGCTCTACACAGGAAAGACGCCGATGCCTTCGCGCGAGGTGATGGACAAGATCGACGTGATAGTGGTGGACCTACAAGACGTGGGTCTCCGCTACTACACCTACTATATCACGATGCTCCACCTCATGAACGCCGCAGCTGCGTATGGCAAGGAGGTGGTGGTGCTCGATCGCCCCAATCCCAACGGTATGACTGTAGACGGTCCAATCCTTGACATGAAATATGCCTCGGGGGTGGGACGGCTTCCGATACCGGTGGTGCACGGGATGACCCTGGGAGAGTTGGCCCAAATGATAGTGGGCGAAGGCTGGCTAAAGGGAGGCGCCAAGATAAAGCTGACGGTGGTGCCCTGCGAGGGCTACACCCACCAGACACGCTACCAACTACCGGTGGCGCCGTCGCCCAACCTGCGGACGATGAAGGCTGTCTATCTCTACCCCTCAACCTGCTTCTTTGAAGCTACGCCAGTGAGCCTGGGACGCGGGACGGATATGGCCTTTACAGTCTACGGACATCCCGACATGGAGGGCTGCGACTTCTCTTTCACCCCTCGAAGCATCGCTGGGGCTACCAATCCACCGCAGCTCAACAAAAAGTGTTATGGGCGCGACCTCCGCGACATACCCGACGAGGAGCTAATAGCTCAAGGCATCAATCTCGACTATATCATCGACGCCTACTACAACCTGGAGCTTGGCGATGCATTCTTTACCTCGTTCTTTGAAAAGCTGATAGGCGTAGACTACGTGCGTCAGATGATAGAATGGGGCAACACGGCCGATGAAATAAAGGCACGCTGGCAGCCCGATGTGGAGCTCTTCAAAGAGCAGCGTAGCCCCTACCTCCTCTACCCCGAATAACTCTTGACTCTTGACTTTTGACTTTTGACTTAACATAATGGCAACAAACAAATTTGGCCGCTACATTTGGCTCATCGACACCATACGGCGCTATGGCGCCATCAGTCGGCGCCGGCTCAACGAGCTATGGAAGGCATCGCCTTACTCCAACGGCTCGGAGATGCCTCGACGGACCTTCTACAACTATCGCAACGCTGTAGAAGAGATATTCAACATCAACATAGAATGCAACTCGGCCACCCACGAATACTACATAGCCGACCAAGGCGACAGCCAAAAGGAAAGCGTCACCGACTGGATGCTCTACTCCTCGGCCATGAGCGAGGCCCTCTCCAATGCCCGGGCCATCTCTCACCGCATATTCTTGGAGGACGTGCCTTCGGCGCGCGAACATCTCTCGCAAGTGATTACCGCCATGCATGGCCTCAACCGCCTGCGATTTACTTACCTACCCTACACTCGTTCCAACCCGACGCGCGACGTGGTATTGGAGCCTTACTTCCTTAAGATATTTCGCCAGCGCTGGTATATCACCGGGCGCAATGTCAGCGACGAAAAAATCAAGACCTACGCCCTCGACCGCATGAGCGACGTGGAGATCGACACCCAGACCTTTGTCATCCCCCCCGACTTTGATCCTCTGGTCTACTCACGCGATGCCTTTGGCATAGTCTTCGATCAGGGGACTGTAGAAGACGTCAAAATACGTGTGGGGCGAAGTCAAGCAAAATATTTCTACGACCTGCCCCTCCATCATTCACAGAAGGTGGAGGAGGTTGACGATGAATCGACGGTGTTTTCCTACCACGTGAGGCTGACAGGCGACTTTGTGGAGGCTCTTCTCTCCTATGGGCCACGCATCACAGTGTTGTCACCTCCTGTGCTTGTGGCGATGATGAAGGATAATCTACAAAAGACGCTGAAAAACTATAAATAAGGGAAAATATTAAGGCAAAAGTATTAAGTCAAAAGTCAAAAGTATTAAGTCAAAAGGCAAAAGTCAAAAGGCAAAAGTATTAAGGCAAAAGGCAAGAGTCAAAAGTACTAAGGCAAAAGGAATTATGAGGATTGATATAATCACAGTATTACCCGAGATGCTGGAGTCGCCGCTGGGCTGCTCCATCATCAAGCGAGCCCAGGACAAGGGGCTTGTGGAGATTCATGTGCACAACCTGCGCGACTACACGACCAACAAGCATCGCAAGGTGGACGATTACCCCTTTGGCGGAGAGGCTGGCATGGTGATGCAGATACAACCTATCGACGCTGCCATCTCAGCGCTGAAAGCTGAGCGCACCTACGATGAGGTGATCTTCACCTCTCCCGACGGGGAGCAATTTACCCAACCGATAGCCAACCAGCTTTCGCTCCTCAACAATATCATCATCCTCTGTGGCCACTATAAGGGGGTGGATTATCGCGTAAGGGAACATCTCATAACGCGAGAAATCTCCATAGGCGACTATGTGCTGACGGGAGGCGAACTTCCCGCTGCCGTGATGACCGATGCGATAGTGCGCCTCATTCCTGGCGTGATAGGCGACGAGCAGAGCGCGCTGAGCGACTCTTTCCAAGACAATCTGCTGGCCCCACCAGTCTATAGCCGCCCTGCGGTGTACAACGGCTGGGAGGTGCCACCGATACTTCTCTCAGGCCATCAAGCCAAAATCGACGAGTGGAAGTATGAGCAAGCTCTTGAACGCACGCGTCGCCTGCGTCCCGACCTATTGAAATAAACTAATCTTTAATCCCCCTTCTTCACTTGCATGACCCGAAAGTAAGGCGATGATGGGGGGTCAAGCCATAACGGGCTATAGCCTCACGATGGGCCTTGGTGGGATATCCCTTGTTGATAGCCCAGCCATAATGGGGGTACTCACGGGCCAACGCACGCATATACTCATCGCGGTGGGTTTTGGCCAAAATAGAGGCTGCCGCGATGTTGGCATATCGGCCATCGCCCTTCACTATGGTGGTGAAAGGGATGTCGCCATAAGGAAGAAAACGATTGCCATCGACTACGATAGCCTCTGGACGCTGTGAGAGGCCATCGAGGGCACGATGCATGGCCAGAATAGAGGCTTGGAGGATATTGATCTCATCGATTTCCTGGGCAGAAGCGGTGGCCACTGCCCAAACGCAATGGCGCTCTATCAACGGGCGCAACATGTCGCGGCGCCCCTCGGTAAGCTTTTTGGAATCGTTGAGCCAAGGATGGGAAAAGCCTTCTGGTATTATGACTGCTGCTGCAAAAACAGGGCCTGCGAGACATCCCCGCCCCGCCTCATCGCAGCCAGCCTCCACAGCCAGCAGGTTAAGGCAACGTGGCAGCAAGGCCTCACCTTTAGTCGACGAAGCCATAGCCGTAGCCCTGACGGTTGATGATATGGCGGCCATAGTCGCCAATCTTCTTGCGCAGACGCGATATATAGGTGTTGACGGCGGCGGCGGAGAGTTCGCTATCATCGTCCCACGCTTCATGGTGAATCTCTGCGCGGTCGAAAAACTGTCCACGATGGCGCAGGAGCATAGCCAAGATAAGAAACTCTGTGCGGCTCAGAGATATCGACTTGCCGTCAATGGCTGCGACACCCGTGCCCAAGTCTACCTGCAACCCTTCATAGCGGATGACGTTGCTCATGCGTCGGGCAGAGAGGGCGCGTCGGCGACGTAGCACCGAGCGCACTCTCGCCACTACCTCGCGTGCCGACAAAGGCTTGGCGATATAGTCGTCGGCACCGGCGTCGAGTCCTGCTACGATGTCGTCCTCGGAGGCCACGCCAGAAATGATTATGATGGGGAGATTGAAAGTGTCGGGACGCTTTCGGAGAGTGTCGACGAGCTTTAAGCCCGTCAGCTTTTCGTCCATAAGGTCGATGAGCATCATGGCATATTGACCCAATTCGCGCGACAAAGCGTCCTCGGCCGAATGGCTTAGGTGGACCTTGAAGCCTTCGTTCTCGAAGCGGTATTGAAGCAGCTCACATAGCATCTTGTCGGTATCGACAATAAGCAGGAGGTCGATTGGGGCTGAGCTTGTAGTTGGGCTCATCGTAGGGTTGATAGATAGTTAAGCGTGTATTAGTAAGTGGCGGTGTTAAGGCAGGAGCGTCGCCATAATAGCAATGTGACAATGGACGTCATTCATAAGGTCAACCGCTGTTGCCACCTTATGAATGACGTATGCAAATTAAAGAAATATTATTGATTTTCGCCAAATTGGTAACACAATTGTGGCAGATTTGTGACAAAATTTTATTTTTTTATGCAGCTTTGCCTCTCATCTGCTCGCGTATAGTATCCACGACATTTATGATATAGTCGCCCGTCTTCTCCAAGTCGGAAACGAGGTCCATGTAATAGATACCAGCCTGATATTCGTAGTGGCGATTGTTGATGTTCTCGATGTTGGCCGTGCGGAGCTGATTGCGGAGATTGTTGATTTCACGCTCCTTGTTGTAGGAGACGATAATCTCTGGCTCGCGCACATGCTCCATATTCTTGAGGAGGCTTAGCATATTGTCCATCGCCGAGCTGACGTAGGCAAACATGGTGTCGATGTTGGCATAAATCTCCTCGTTGAAATGGGCATTGCCTTGCTGCTTGCGAAGCAGAATCTTGCCGGCGCCCAGACAGCAGTCGGCTATGCTCTCAATCTCGCTGACGATACGCAGCATGGCTGCAATCTTAAGCTTACCTTCGTTGGAGAGGCGTCCCTCGCTGCATCGGTTGAGGTAGTGGGCTATCTCTATCTCCATACGGTCGCTGATATCCTCATACTTCTCAAGGCGCGAGAAGAGATGGTTGAAGTCTTCGGTGTTGGCCTTTGTATGCACCAGCTCTTTGGCCATATTAATCATACGGGCCACACGCTCGGCATATACCGTGATCTCTTTCTCGGCCTGGGCAATGTTGAGCTCGGAGGCGCTGAGCAGACCACCGGAGATAAACTTGAGGGTAAACTCTTCCTCGTCCTTGTGCTTGGCAGGAACCAAACGCTCCACAATCTTCACATAAAGGCCGGTGAGCCATATCATGATAGAGAGGTTGATGAGGTTGAACACCGTATGGAATATCGAGAGGCCAATCGACACGCTCTGCTGGAGGTGGGCCACCTTGACGGCCACATCGTGTCCGGCCGGCAGCGAGTTGTCGAAGAGGTGGTCGTAGATTTCAGGGTCGGTAGCCTCAATATGGTTGACGTAGCCTTGGAGAGCTGTAGGATCGCCCTGGCCCAGAATCTCCGTGAGCCATACGTTGAGATGGACAAATGGGTAGAAACAACACATCACCCAGATGGTGCCAAGCACGTTGAATAGGAGGTGGCCCATAGCCGTGCGTTTAGCAGCCACGTTACCGCTCATTGACGCCAACAGAGGAGTGATGGTGGTACCGATATTGGAGCCGAGCACCACGGCACAAGAGAGGCCAAAGTCAATCCAACCCTTGCTACACATAATAAGCACTATGGCAAACGTTGCAGCCGACGACTGTATAATCATGGTGAGAATAATACCCACCAAGAGGAAAATCACCACCGATAGGTAGCCCAGCGACACGTATTGCTGGAGGAAGGCAAACATCTCGGGGTTGCTCTGCAGGTCGGGGACATACTTGCTGATCATGTCAAGCCCCATGAAGAGGAAGGCGAAGCCAATCAGGAATTCACCTATCGACTTGTTGCGGCTCTTCTTGGTAAAGAGAAGAGGGATGGCAAGACCGATGAGGGGGAGCACAAAGGCCGAGATATTGACTTTAAAGCCGAAGAGGGCGATAACCCATGCAGTAAAGGTGGTACCTACATTAGCACCCATGATTACCGCCATTGACTGGGCAAGCGACATCAAGCCAGCGTTGACGAAGCTTACCACCATCACCGTGGAAGCCGAGGAGCTTTGGATTAGGGCTGTGATGAGAAAACCCGTAAGAGTCCCTGTAAAGCGATTGCGTGTCATGGCTGAGAGAATGTTGCGCAGACGGTCGCCAGCCGCCTTCTGCAAACCTTCGCTCATTACCTTCATTCCATAGAGGAACAGACCGACGGCACCTAAAAGGCCCAAGAAGTCGAGAAAACTGTAGTTCATGTGGGATAACGATGATGGTTGTGAGTTACGATGCAAAGGTAGAACTATTTTTTCACATTTATACTATCTAATAAGCAACTTTTTACACTTGGCGGCTGTCAACCTCATGGCACTACGCCCCCAGGGTCATTTCCCTCAGCTGGAGACGCGGAGGCATGTAGCCGAGGGGCTACACTTTCTGCGACATCGTTGTAACAGATTGAACTTCAGTCGCTACAAAAGTGTTTACTATCAGTAAACACTTTTGTAGCCAAAGTTGTAACTTGTAACAAGTTTGTAATAAAAATTTAATTTTTGTATTTTATTGATTATCAGTGCTATAACAAAAGATGTAATAACTGCGTAACAATTTTAACACCTTTTAACTCCCAAAAAATTTTGAAATTTAAATTCGTTGTAACTTTGCATTGTCGAAGGACAAAAACTCAACTACTCAAACATTATTTATCACTCACAAAAAATCACAGTCATGGGTTCAATCAATTTTCAAAACAAGCTAATGGCTCTTCAGAGCAACCTCCTCAACTTTGCGTACATGCTCACCAGCAACCGCGATGATGCATACGACCTGCTTCAGGACACTACACTGAAGGCCCTTGACAACGAAGACAAGTATGTGGAGAACACCAACTTCAAGGGATGGGTATTCACCATCATGCGCAATATCTTCATCAACAACTATCGCCGCGTGGTGCGCTCGGCCACCATCATCGACACCACCGAGGACTGCTACCACCTCAACCTCTCACAGGACTCCGGTCTTGAGACCCCCGAAGGGTCGTATGCCGCCCAGGAGATCACCTCGGCCATCAACGACTTCCCCGAGAAGTATCGCGTGCCCTTCTCAATGCACGTTGCCGGCTACAAGTACAACGAGATCGCCGAGAAGATGGGTCTTCCCCTCGGCACCGTAAAGAGCCGCATTTTCTTTGCTCGCCAGCAGCTCCAGGAGCGCTTCTCGGCTTACCGTTAATTTACCTTTGAGGAGAAAGCTTACGCTATACTGATAGCTCTACAATCATCTTTATCTATAATAACGTCAACTATAAACACGAGTGATAGATAAGCATATTGAGTGGTTGAGATTGCAGACAGCCCTTCCTCTAAAGAAAAGATATGGACTAATTCCTATTACGCAATAGCTTTGTGATTCTAAGGTAAAAAAGATTCCTCTCAACATACGATATGCACTTCTGACTAAACAAGAGTACAACAACTGATTTTACTAAGTACACATTTGGCATAAAACAAACTTAAAGGGACCCCTCATAGGCGGAGGGGTCCCTTGCTATATGGAACAACCCCTAACGGGGTTGGCGGGGAGGATGGGGTTGGTGGGATTGGTTATTCGTGGAAGGCGTTGTAGACGATAGAGGCTTTGGCAGGGCCTACAACGGAAGCGAGGTCGTCGAGGTCGGCCTCCTTGATACGCTTAAGGCTCTTGAAGTGGATAAGGAGCGCCTCACGCGTCTTCTCGCCGATACCCTTTATACCATCGAGAGCCGACACCGTCTGGCCTTTGCTGCGGCGGTCGCGGTGATGGGTAATGCCAAATCGGTGGGCCTCGTCGCGCAAGTGTTGCACCACTCTCAGCGACTCCGAGTTCTTGTCGATGCAGAGCGGAAGGCTATCGCCGGGGAAATAGATTTCCTCAAGGCGCTTGGCAATGCCCACAACTGCTATCTTGCCTCGTAGACCCATCTCGTCGAGAGCCTCCACAGCTGCGCTAAGTTGTCCCTTGCCACCGTCGACCACAATGAGCTGTGGCAGATCCTCGCCCTCGTTGACCAAGCGCGTGTATCGGCGCGTCAACACCTCCTTCATAGAAGCAAAATCATCTGGTCCCTCGACAGTCTTTATGTTGAAGTGGCGATAATCCTTCTTACACGGCTTACCATCGCGAAACACCACGCATGAAGCCACGGGGTTGGTGCCTTGTATGTTTGAGTTGTCGAAACACTCAATGTGGCGTGGCTGCTCCGTGAGGTGGAAGTCGGCCTTCATTCGCTCCATAAGCCGCTCTGTGTGTTTTGCGGGGTCGCGCAGCGCCAAAGTGGCGAGCATGTCTTTGCGATGCTGCTGGGCGTTCTGCTCCGACACTTGTAGAAGCTTAGCTTTGTCGCCACGTTGAGGCACGATAAATGTGACGCCTGGCATTTCGACGTCGGGCGGTTCGGCCACAATCACCTCGTCGTAATCCACTTCGAGAGCCTGCTTCACCTCCTCCATAGCGTAAGAAAGGAGTTCGGCTCGCGACTCTTCGAGGCGTCGCTTATATTCCAGAGTGATACTCCTCACCACAGCTCCACGGCGTATGTGCATGTAATTGATAAACACATCGGCGCTACCATCGTCGTCGATGCCAAACACGTCGGTCTGATCGATGGTCTGACTGACGATGACACTCTTGGAGTTGTAGCGCTCCACCATCAGGTATTTCTCTTTCACGGCTTGTGCCTCTTCAAAGCGCAGCTGCTCGGAAAGCGCGGCCATCTCTGCCTTGAGATAGTCTTGCAGCTCGGCAATATCGCCTCGCAGGATTTGCCTGACACGATCTATTTGCCGATTATATTCATCGCGGCTCACCATTCCTTTGCAAGGGCCTGCACAGCGGTGAAGATGATAGTCAAGGCAAAGACGTCCCCTGCCCTTATCGATAAACTCTGGGGTTATATTGTGACGACACGACCTGAGGGGATAAAGCTCGCGGATGAGTTGCAACACCACTTTCGCAGCAGCGCTGTCGGTGTACGGTCCATAATATTTAGAGCCGTCCTTGATCCTCTTTCGCGTGAGGAAAACCCGAGGGTAATCCTCCTTAGTCACCACAATCCAGGGATACGACTTATCGTCCTTGAGCAGCACATTGTAGCGCGGCTTATACTCCTTGATCATGGAGTTTTCGAGATTGAGGGCATCCTGCTCCGTAGGCACCACGATATACTTCATATCGGCGATGGCCCGCACCAGCAGATTGGTGCGGAGCGTATCGTGGGTGCGGTTGAAGTAGGAGGATACGCGACGCTTGAGGTTTTTGGCTTTGCCTACGTATATGACGTTGCCCTCGGCGTCGTAGTACATATAGACACCGGGGGTGGTAGGCAATATTGCTATCTTCTCCTTAAGTTCTTCCGACTTGTTGTGGCGAGCCATTTTGTATTAGTACACGATAAGCGACTTCACATCTACCCCATCATCAAAGCGGCTCCTGCCCTTGAGGGCACCGAGCTCTATGATGAAGTTGATGTAAATCTTACGAGGGTTGAAGCTCTTTACGAGCTCGTAGGTGGCAGCCATGGTGCCCCCAGTGGCGAGGACATCGTCGTGGATCACCACCACATCGTCGGTGGTGATGGCGTCGCGGTGGATTTCCACAGTGTCTTTACCATACTCCTTGTCGAAGCTGGCCGACACCGTCTCTGCGGGGAGCTTTCCGGGCTTGCGCGCGGGCACAAAGCCCGCGCCGAGTTCAAAGGCCAGAATCGACCCGAAGACGAAGCCTCTCGACTCCACCCCCACAACTTTAGTAACGCCTTTGTCGCGGTAAAGTTGAGAGAGGTCCCAACCTATGATGTGGAGGGCTCGCGGATCCTTGAAGGCCGTAGTGAGGTCGTAGAAATTGATACCTTTTGTTGGGAAGTCCATCACCTCCCTAATTTTAGATTTTACGTATTCCATATATGGGTTATTTATTTGAGTTTCAAAGAGAAAAACACCTAATTGTTTCACGTGGAACATCATCGTCCAAGCATTAACAGAAGGATGTTTATATCGGCGGGAGAGATGCCAGGGATACGCGCTGCTTGACCGACAGTGGCAGGCTGAATACGCATGAGCTTCTGACGAGCTTCAGTAGAAATAGAGTTAACCTTTGTGTAATCGATGCGGTCTTTCAGCGCAACATCCTCGAGACGACGGAGCTTATCCGCAACTAATCTTTCGCGTTCGATATAGCCTTTGTATTTTACGAGAATCTCTACGGCCTCCAGTATCTCAGATCGTCTTTCATTTTCTATCCTCTCTTCTATCCACTGAGCAAAAGCAGGAACAGCTTGAGCAAGATTCTCAATATCAACTTTAGGACGAAGTAGAATGTCTTTAAGCTTCACACCTTGACGCACGGGAGATTCACCAAGCGACTCCAAAAAGGGATTAATATCTTCTTGCTTCACGCTTTGATTTGCGAGGTAATGGAGGGTGTTGTCTCTCTGATTGAGTTTAGAAAGGAAAAGCTGGTAACGCTCTTCAGTAGCTAAACCAATTTCATAACCGAGAGGTGTTAAACGCGCATCGGCATCATCTTGACGGAGCAAGATACGGTATTCGGCCCTACTGGTAAACATGCGGTAGGGTTCGTCGACGCCCTTAGTGACAAGGTCGTCGATAAGCACACCGATATAAGCTTGGTCGCGCGATAGGACAATGGGAGGAAGGTCAAAGACGGCGCGCGCAGCATTGAGACCTGCCATTAGCCCTTGCCCGGCAGCTTCTTCATATCCGGTGGTGCCATTCACTTGGCCGGCAAAATAAAGCCCCTTTACTAGTTTTGTCTCCAAAGAGTGGTAGAGCTGGGTAGGCATGAAGAAATCATATTCGATAGCATAACCCGGGCGATAGATCTGGATATTCTTAAATGCAGGTATAGTCTGAAGAGCTTCTACCTGGATATCGAGAGGGAGAGAGGAGGAGAAGCCATTAAGATAGAATTCTTGGGTGTATTCTCCTTCGGGTTCAATGAATAGTTGATGCTCCGTCTTATCGGCAAACGTCACAATCTTAGTCTCTATACTGGGACAATAACGAGGACCGATACTTTGAATCTGTCCGTTGTAGAGAGGAGAATCAGGAAGACCCCTCCTTAACACATCATGAGTAGAAGGGTTTGTGTAAACAATATGGCAGGGGCGTTGACGTAGATGGCGTTGAACGTTGGGAAGAAAAGAGAAATGATGATAGTCGCAGTCACCTTCCTGGATAATTGTTTCTTCCCAGTTGATACTCCGACCATCTATACGCACTGGCGTACCAGTTTTCATTCTTGCAGTCTCAAAACCTAAAGAGGCAAGCCGCTCAGTGAGGCCATGCGATGCTGGCTCGGAGATACGTCCTCCACCCCACATTACTTTCCCCACGTGCATAAGGCCATTGAGAAAGGTGCCAGCTGTAAGGATAACTTTCTTTGCTCTGAACGTAACCCCAAGATGAGTCTTAACGCCCAGAATCTGATTGTCCTCGATAATGAAGTCGGTCACATCATCCTGCCACATAGAAAGGGCGGGAGTATTCTCCAGAATCTCTCGCCAAGTCTGGGAGTATTTCATACGGTCGGCTTGAGAGCGCGGACTCCACATGGCAGGGCCCTTGGATCGATTGAGCATACGAAATTGTATAGAAGCACGATCGGTCACAATGCCCATTTGGCCGCCGAGAGCATCAATCTCTCTTACGATTTGCCCCTTGGCAATACCTCCCACTGCAGGATTACAACTCATCTGAGCAATCTTATTCATGTCGAGTGTGACGAGCAGAGTTTGCGCACCGAGACGCGCCGATGCTGCAGCAGCCTCACATCCTGCATGACCAGCGCCTATCACTATTACGTCATATTCATACTTCATAGACCAATCAAAGCTAAAGATTCATTCTCATGCTGCTCCATAATCTCGCGTTCACCTGGACCTTTATCATTTATGCCACACAGGTGGAGAATACCATGGATAATGACGCGATGGAGTTCTCTTGAATATTCCTCGCCTATCTTCTTAGCATTATACCCTACCGTAGGAAGAGAAATGAAGATATCCCCTCGAATCAGACGTCCGCGAGAATCATCGAAAGTTATAATATCGGTATAATAGTCGTGTTGAAGAAACTCGCGGTTGACTCGGAGTATTTCCTCGTCGCTGCAGAAGATGTAGGTAATGGGGCCAAGGAGTCGGAGATGAGTCTTCGCCACTTCATCAATCCAGGAAGTAATCTTGTTGAAGTCGAGCGAAGGCAAGTCAACGCCCTCATTGGTATACTCAATCATTGACATAAGAGTATCGGTTAGTATCTAATATTATGATAGTTACGTCTACAAAGTTACAAATAATAAATCAAAGGGCAATAAGAAGAATTTTCTGGCCAAAATGGAGAAATGCACAAAGTGCGTTATATCGCTGATTAATAGTGTTTTATAGATATTTTAGGGCGTTGAGAATCAAAAATTTAAACTTGGCGCGTAAAGTTGCCTTGAATTTTAGATTGTCAATTTGGGGATTTTTGCTACTTTTGCGGACACTCGAACTATATGGCCAAAATTTCAGCTACCATATTAACCTTCAACGAATCCAAACGCATCGAGGCATGCGTCGAGTCGCTACGCGACATTGCGGACGAGATAATCGTGATTGACTCCTACTCGACCGATGACACAGTTGAAATCTGTCAACGCTTGGGGTGCAAGGTGCGTCAACGCGCTCTTGGAGGATATGGTGCCCAGCGACAGTATGCCACCTCTCTGGCCACTCATAGCTACGTGCTGTCGCTTGATGCCGACGAGGTGTTGTCGCCAGCTCTTCGGGCAAAAATTATGAAAATGAAGCAAGAGGGATTCCAGCATAGAGGCTATGCCTTCCCGAGGCTTAATTTCTATTGTGGATTTGCAGTCAAGAGTTGCGGATGGTATCCCGACCTACAAGTGCGGCTCTTTGACAAGCGATACGCCAACTGGGATCTACGCGACCTTGACGAGCGCGTTATCTTTCGCGACAACGTGCAGCCAGTGGTGATAGATGGCGACATCCTCCATTATCGATGCGACACCCCCGAAGAATACGAGGAGACAGAGCGCAAGCATGCAGAGATCCTTGGCCACTCATTGGCTAAGAAAGGTAGCTCTATTGGTCCACTGCGTCCAAGGCTTGAAGGAGTGAAGCAATTCCTAAAGTGTTATCTGGGGCAAGGGGGTATATGGGATGGAATGCCAGGGAGGGCTATAAGCGCTCAACGCTATCGCACCACAGTCCTCTCATATCAAACAGCCCGACGCTACCTTCATCAGCAGCAAGGATGAGAACCCTCTACGTACTACATCCCGACACGCCACGCAGCATCGTAGAAAGTTCCACGCTGCTTCATCGCGCCATGCTCCAAGAAGGTCGTCACAGCGACTTAGTTAGACTGGAGAAAAGCCTCCTCAGCCCCATTACTCATCCCATCACCTTAAGCAAAGAAATACCCGAGGAGGGAAAGGTGTTAATCCATATCGACTCTCCTGAGAGAGTCAATATGGCCACCATGGCACGCAATCTGGCTAAAAACCCTCAAGCAAAGATTGTGGTGTGGCAACCCCTCCCCTACCCTACTCAGCGCTCGCCTCACATTAGCGAAAAGCTGGAAAAAGAGATCGACCTATGGCTACCCCAACAAGGACGCACCCAGATAAATCATAAAGGCCATCAGGATGGGAAACTCCACTTGGTGGTGGTGAAAGCCGAAGAGGTAGACCTTGATTTTACCACCATCATCCGCGGACTGACACAACTCGACCCCAACAAAGTGCACCTGACGGTAGTAGGCACCTGGCATGGGCGCGACATAATGCCTGTCATTCGCGAGAGTCGGCGCCTCGGGACAGAACCAATGATAACCTGGGCAGGCGACGTGGCCGACCCAACGGAGATATTGTCAACGAGCGACGCTGCATTAATGATATCGCGCAAAGCCACAAGTGAACTCTTTAGTCATAAAGCCCTCTACTTGGGAGCATCGTTGCCCATTATAGCCACAGCCTCTCATCCTCCACTTACCAAACCAAGCTCACCAGGAATTGTTGAGATAAAGGAAGCAAGCTCTGAAGAGATGGCCGAGGCTGTCAGAAGCATCACAGATAAGGCCATGCTCCAACGCCTCCAGCAAGAAGCGCACTCACTTTGGGAGCAAAAGTATGACTTTAACTTGACTTTTCGAGAGGTAAAATCTCTCTATCATCACAACTATTATTCAACTTAACCCAATCAGACGCGTATGAGCAACCAACTCAAAATCTATTGCAAGAATCTTGAAGAATATATCGACGTCACTGGCGGCGAATCCCTATTAGACATCTACCAACGTCTGAAAGACCGCATACCATTTAGCCCTATATGTGCTCGCGTGAATAATAGGACAGAAGACCTCAACTTCCCTGTCTATTCGCCCAAGAAAGTGGAGTATCTCCCCATCAACTCTGCCTCGGGCGAAAGGGCTTATATTCGCTCGCTATGTATGGTGCTCTACAAAGCCACGCAGGAATGTTTCCCTGGCAGCCGACTTAAGATAGAACATAGCATCTCGAAGGGCTACTACTGTCTGCTTGACGGCGCCGGAGAAATCACGCCAGAGCTGGTGGAGCGGCTGCGCAACCACATGCGACAAGTCATAGAGCGCGACATCCCGTTTGAACGCAAGGAAAGGCTCACCACCGACGTGATCCACATCTTTGAGAAGCAAGGGCTCGACGACAAGGTGAAGCTCCTTCAGACCCTCCACAATCTCTATACGGTGTACTACCGTCTGGAAGACATCTGCGACAGCTATTATGGCTCGTTGGCACCCTCTACAGGCATTCTGAAGGTATTTGACTTACAGCCCTACAAAGAGGGAATGCTATTGCTCGGGCCTGACCCGCTCAACCTTGACATTCCTCGCCAGCCAGTGACGCAAGACAAGATGTACAAGGCCTTCACACAATATTTGGAATTTAACCGCATAGTGGGTGTGCGCAACGTGGGCGAGCTCAACGAGATGGTAGAAGCACGCCAATCGTCGCAGCTCATCAACGTCTCCGAGGCTCTCCACAACAACCGTATAGCCAACATAGCCGATGAGATAGCACGCCGTTTCCACGAAGGGAAGGCAAAAGTGGTGTTGATAGCCGGGCCATCCTCGTCGGGCAAGACCACCTTCACCAAGCGCCTCGCCATCCAGCTCTTGACCTGCTTGCTCAAACCACAGATGATATCGCTCGACGACTACTTTGTTGACCGTCATCACACCCCAATCGACGAGAATGGTGAGCTCGACTACGAGGCTCTCAACGCCCTCGATGTGCCCCTCTTCAATGAAGACCTTACGCGCCTGCTCAATGGCGAGGAAGTGGAACTCCCCACCTATAATTTCGCCACAGGGATGCGAGAATTTCGAGGCAACAAGATACATCTCGACCCTAATACGATCCTGCTGATAGAGGGCATACATGGGCTGAATCCAGCGCTCACACCACAGGTGGCTCACGACTTGAAATACTGCATCTACGTATCGGCCCTCACCACTATCTCGATCGACGACCACAACTGGGTGCCAACGACCGACAACCGCTTGCTTCGTCGCATTATCCGCGACAACAAGTTTCGTGGCACCTCTGCAGTGGAGACCATCAAACGCTGGCCGAGTGTGCGCCGTGGCGAGGAGAAGTGGATTTTCCCCTATCAGGAAAACGCCGACGCTACGTTCAACTCCTCCCTGCTCTTTGAGCTGGGGGTGTTGAAGGACCGTGGAGAGGAAGCGCTGCGCAACGTTCCCCGCGACATACCCGAATATGCCGAAGCCTCACGTCTGCGCACCTTCCTGAGCTACTTCTCCCCCATCAGCGAAGAGTTTGTCCCCTCCACCTCCCTCCTCCGTGAATTCTTAGGCGGCTCCTCCTTCAAGTACTAATAAGGTGACTTTGCTCTAAAAAAGGAGGCTATGTCAAATTTGCATTGCCTTAGGGAATCCCTTAGGGATTTTTCCGATTAGCCATAAATAATTTACCCCTCACCTGGTATCTTAACACACCCACACTAATTTTGTAGGCAATATCATAATTTGTTTTGGTGAATCAAAATAATAGTTATAACTTTGCTGGGCAGAAAGTCAGGGAATGAGGTGAGAATCCTCGACAGTCCCGCTGCTGTATACCATCGCCTGCTCGGTAGGCGCATTGCCAGCCCCCTCCCCGAGGGATGCATAGCATCGGTCACTGGAGCCCGCTCGCGGCTCTGGGAAGGCTGGGGAAGCAATGAAGAGATGGCAAGTCAGAATACCTGCTTTCGGCATCTTCCACCACTCATCAACAACCCTCGCGCGGACGAGACTGTTATGAATCATCAAACACTACATACCGGGCTGAATGGTAGTGGACACAGGCTCCACAACACTTCATGGGCGGTTGCTCCAAAGCAGCGGCCTCTATAGTTATGCACCTACATTACAACTAAATATCTACTCACTTTAAAATCACATTTATGAAGAAAACTTTTACTCTACTTAGCATTATGCTGGCAGGCGCAATGAGCATTAATGCCGCTCAAACTATCGAAGTGGCTACCTTCGAAAACCTCTCGCTCGACCCTGAATCGGCTTGGTACGGAGATGCCGATAGCTCCATTAGCTTATTCGTGAGCGGCACTTTCGCTTTCAACAACTACTATATCCCCGATTGGGCTTCATGGTGCAATTTCGCCTTTAGCAACCATACCTCAACCTCATTCAACGACGATACCTTTATGGTTGACCAATTCAACTCTTGTGTAGGTCATGGCGTGGACAACAGCGAGATTTTCTGCGTAGGCTACTATGGCACATATTATGCCCAGACCGAGAACCAATACCCCACCGTTCTGCTCTATGACATAGAGTCGGCTCAGACTGTACCTGGCGTCTATGTAACCAACGCTGCTTACGCCACCTCCGTCATCAAGGGTGGCAACGCCTACTCCCCCGCTTTTGCCGAAGGCGACTGGTTTAAGCTCATCGTTACTGCCCTCAACGACTCTACCAAGACCGTAGAGATGACCCTCGCAGAATGGCCCGAAGGTGGCTCTCTCACCATGGTTGAGGATTGGACTTGGCTGTCGCTCGAAGAACTCGGCGACGTGACTGGCCTCGTGTTCACTCTGGAGACTTCCCAGTATGACGAGTACGGCCCCTCCACTCCCTACTATTTCTGCCTCGACAACCTCGGCGCAAGCAATCCTGAGAGCGCCATCTCCACTATCGTTGCCACCGACCCCAACGCTCCTGTAGAGTACTACAACCTCCAAGGCGTACGTGTAGCAGCCGACCGTCTCACCCCCGGGTACTATATCGTTAAGCAGGGCAACAACGTAAAGAAGACCTTGATAAGATAACGTAACATAATGATTATTTAGTGGAATCTTGATTGCGTGAGCAATTGCCCCTATCAAAAGAAGAGCCTCGGCCACTTGGGTGCCGAGGCTCTTTTAATGGGGAATAATTATCAACGAGTGAGGGGTGTGGAGATGGTCTCAGTCCAAGTGGGGTATTTGAGGGTGGCTGTGACGACACCGTCAGCTATGGAATAGGTGATTTCGGGATTTCCTACATAGGGTTTAAATGTTGGATTGTTGCCGTTGAGGCCGTTCCACTCTCCAGGGGTGGAGAAGAGAGCCCAGCGGGTCTGGGAAGCGATGGCGCGATCCGCCAACTTGTCGCCAATCTTGTTGATACCGGGATGGTCAAAGTGGAGATTATCGTCTTGGAGAGTGCAATCCTGAGTATGTATAATCTCTACGCCGGGCCACTGAGAAGCGATTGTCTCCTTGGCTTTGCGCACACCCATACCAAACTGAGTGGATGCCTTAGGACAGGCCTCAGATTCGCCAGGACGCACGATATCGCCAATGTAGACGGGAGCATTAGGGAAGCCGAGATCGCAGCGCAGACGCTCCATAAGCGTGTTTAGTCGGCGTTCGTAATACTGCTCTTCACGGCCGCCGTCGCCACAGCCCTGCATCCACCAGATGCCCACGAGCTGAGGGCGCTTGCCCTCGGCCAGCAGAGAGTCGATAGCTGGACGGTAGACGTTGTCGTAGAAGTAGCGCCAATTATGGTCGTTGGTGGCGTCGGCCCATGTGTTGATGGCCGAGCCAGAGGCACCCAGCTTGATGATATAAAGCGGGGTGGTGGGGAAAGCCTCTTGGAAACGCATACCAAACTGGCCCTCCATACCACGGCGCCCATCGGCCTTGTCGCGTGTGCCGCCAGTGCTGTAAGTGCCGTAGCTGTGAATCATGTTCATGGCAGTGCGACCATTGGCGTTGTCGTTCTTGTACCAAAGATCCATCCAGCCTGGCTGGGCATCCTCCACTTGGCCATCAAAGACCCAGCGGCTGCCATCGGGCTGATTCTGAATCTCAGAGCTGCGATACCATATCTTCATCAATTGAGGATTGGAAGGCGAGCTATACCACGCGTCGAGACGCGCATCCTCGGCGGCATCGGCATAGGCCGAGCCATCGGCATTGGATTGGCCTATCGTAATCCATACGGGCACAATCTCTTGAGCTGCCAGCCCCATGACGGAGGCAACAGCTGCTACCATAAGTGCAAAAATCTTCTTCATGGCAAAACTTATTTTGGGGGAGTTAATGCATTAATCGCTTAATCGTGTAATCGCGTAATCGCTTAAGCCTTAGTTGATGGGATCAGGGGGTATTACATGTTTAATACCTGACGCTTAAAGTCGATCATGTGGATAGCCGCCTGGGCAGCCTCCACGCCCTTGTGGCCAGCTGGACCACCGGCACGGTCGAGAGCTTGCTGCTCGTCGTTGACTGTCAAGACACAAAAGATGACAGGGATATCACACTCGGCATTGAGATGAGTGACGCCTTGAGTGACGCTTTGACATACGTAATCAAAGTGGGGAGTATCGCCTCGGATGACACAGCCAACCACGATGACAGCGTCGAAAAGCGACGACTCGATTAGTTGAGAAGCGCCAAAGGTAAGCTCAACCGTGCCCGGCACGTGCATTACCACGACATCCTCCTTCGAAAAACCATTTTTTAGGAGTGTGTCGACAGCGCCTTGGGTTAGCTCGGAAGTGATATGGCCATTCCAGTCGGCCATGACGATAGCCACGCGGGCATCGGATAGATGAGGGAGAGGGACGGTGGGAGCGTATTGTGACATGGAGTTAAGTCAAAAGTTATAAGTTATAAGTCAAGAGTCAAAAGTCAAAAGTAAAGAGTCAAAAGTAAAGAGTCTAAAGTTAAAAGTTAACGGGGGAAGATTTTGTGCCAGAAGCCGAGGATATCAAGGCCTCCATTTTTTGTGTTGGAGAGGATTTCGACGATGCGTCGATGGTCGTCGTTGGCGCCCAACTTCGTGGCTTTGTGGAGCATGGTGTTGAGAAGATGAACACCCTTCTCACGCGAAGCTTTGACGCTGAGGAGCGCCTCACCAAGCGAGATGGAGAGATGGAGCTGACGGAGCGTGAACTCTGGTTCCAGCCGTGTAAGATACTTGAGAGCTCGTAGATAATACTGCACAGCCTCGCGCTGGCGCCCCATCTTCATCAGAGTGTCGCCCTCATTGGTGAGCGACTCCACAAGGCTATTGGCGGCTTTCTCTACCCCTTGATTAAGCATCTCAAGATAGGTGTTGGAGGCCACTTGATAATGAGCAAGCGTATTGACCTGCTTCACTCTCGAACGATACACCTGAGTAGTGGCGTTCATAGCCAAGAGATGAGCCGCCCCGTATCGCTCAGGATGAGTACGCGCCAAACGCTCAAAGAGTTTGACAGCCTTCTCCAGCTCACGCTCTGCCTGCTTATACTCTCCATGGTCATAGTGAAGGAGAGCGATATCGTAGAGGAGTGGTGCGAGAGTGGAGAGGAATGGCTCATCCTTGCGCTTAGGGTTCTGAGAAAGGAGAGTGAGGGCTGCCGCTGCCGTATGAAGGGCATCGTCGGTCTGGCCCAGATGGCGATAAAGGGAAGTGAGAATCTGCATCAACGCTGCATGGAAGTCGAGCAACCTCCCATCCTCTTCGCCGCGCCGTTCCACCAAGGCATCAAAGTCTTTGATTTCCTGTATAGCCTCCTCTACCCTTTCCTCCTCCACCAGACGGCGAGTGATGGCGCGAATGAGGTCGTAGGCAGTGGTGAAGTCCATTTCCGTCATGGCGTGGCGCAAGGCAGTAGGGGTAATTTCGCCATTGACAGCCTGTGAGGCCAGAGGTTCCACTTGGCTGGTGATGGCCACAAAAAGCGGTTGCAGTGAGTGTTGGGTAGTAGACATAAGTATTTTTCGAAGGATGAATCGTGGCGAAAAAATATCAGTGGTTGTCGGAAGCTTGGGAAGCGGCGTCGTCGGCTGTGCGCACCATATCTTGCAGCAATTGGGTCAGCAGCGGGCCGTTGAGGGAGCCTATCAAGGCTTTCTTAAGGTCGATCTTCTCCATTCCCTCAATAAGGCCAGCAAGAGCCCCTGCATGCCACATCAAGGAACCTACCAGCGAGGATGAAGTATTAGCTTGCAGATGGTCGTTGTTGTGGAGCCAGCTGACTGTGCCGCTTGGGGAGTCGATATTGATGAAGTCCTTGCAATAGAATCGAATATGGCGCTCAAAACACCTTGAGGCATCGCTTTCGCTGAAGATATGCTGGAGGTCGGATGTGCGCGACAATACGATATCTGCCATCTCAAGATTTTCGAGGATGGCTGGCATTACCTTGGTGATGCGTGGAGCCTGCTCGGGGAGAAAACCTGGGACGTAGATGATGGTGGCCTTGCGCTCCTGAGCGTGATTCATAAGCTCTTGAAGCTGGGGGCGCACACGCTCATCAAGAGCGAAGAAGGTGCCAAACACCACGATGTCGTCAGGATCAATCCGTGGCCACACCACATCGAAACGCTCTGGGGGAAACTTACGATAGCTCACCACCGAGGGCTCTGGATGGGTAGAGTCGGGCGGGAAATAGAGGTTGGAAGATGTGACGCCATCAGTGAAGCGATCGATAGAGCGAGTCGCTACGTGATGATTGTCAAGGAAATTCACAATGATGTCGCCCACACGGTCGCGAGCAGCCTCGCCAACGTAGGCCACATCATGCCCCTGTCGGCCAAGAATGGCTGCAGCGTTGAGTAGCCTACCTCCAGGGAAAGCTCTCAGGGTGGCAGCGCCATTACATTCACCCGGGCAGATGATATCGAGTGTACACTCGCCAATTACTATGATCTTCATTGCTTTTCGTTTTCGCGTGATTTATGGCCCAGATATCCCCCATGATGGCGCAAAGCGTATTGGCTACGGGTAAAGCCTATAGCTTTCATGACATTCACCACGAGGATATCCCCTATGACGGTCATCATTGTGGTAGAGGTGGTAGGGGTAAGCTGCAGGGGGCATACTTCCGGCACCGGCGCAGTGACCAGCGTAGCCTGAGCCTTATGGGCGAGTTCGCTGTCGCCATTGCCTGTGATGACAATGATAGGGATATCCGGATAGAGACCAGCGGCCAGCGACACCAGGTCGATAATCTCGCGTGTACGTCCCGAGTTGGACACCAGGAGCATCACATCGTTGGGTTGCAATACGCCCAAGTCACCGTGTTGAGCTTCGCTGGGATGGAGATTGACCGCCGGAGTACCTGTAGAGCAGAAGGTAGTGGCGATATTCATTGCAATCTGCCCTGCTTTACCCATACCCGAGGTGACGAGTTTTCCTCCACGATGGTGCACATGCTCCACTACAAGCTCTACGGCTTTGTCATAATCCTCACTATAGGGTATATTGCTGATAGCAAAGCTTTCGGCCTCCAGGATTTGAGCCATTGATTCTTTGATTGACATCTGTATATAGAGGGATAGAATTATAGAATTACAGAATTACAGAATTACAGAGGGAGAGAGATTAGAGTGGGCGGCCTTCATACTCGGCAGCAGCGGCGATCCACTGATGGTTGATCTCGCAGCTGGTGGCAGTGGCAGGGTCAAAGCCGGCCATCACCGTGCGGCCAATACACTTAGTCTGGCCCGTAGTGGCGTTGACGATGCGCTGCTCGAGGCGAAAGCTGCGTTGCGACACCGCCTGTATCGTGGTCCATACCTCGAGGGCTTCAGGGAAGTAGGTAGGGGCAAAAAAATCGCAATCGATATGCACCACCACCATGTTGATCTTGTTGAGGTCGAGCCCTTCGGGCATGATGGTATTGAAATACTCCAGTTTGGCCAGGTCCATAAACGACAAGTAGATATTGTTGTTGAGATGACCCAGCATATCAATGTCGGTGAAACGTATCTGCACCGGCAGACAATGACGGAAAGGATGCTCAGCAGCTGGCACCTTAGGATTGTCGGAGGGAAGGAATGTAGGAGCAGTCATCGTATACTAACCTTTTTTATGAAGTTGTCAATGGATTACAATTGAGGTAATAACGTCGCGACCCACCAAGCGGTTGATATGCCCGACGATATTGGAGCGCATAAAAGAAAGCTCATTTTTGAGCGTGGCCGAAGTGATATAGACATGCAGCACGCCATGGTCGACATATCGGCGCATAGTATACCGATTGACCCCTGGGCCCACCACCTCGCTCCAGCAGTAGCATGCTCGCTGCTCGGCTACGGTATCGGCCATTCCTGAAGCCTGTATAGCCTCGTCGATGATAGTGGCTATGCTCTTGGGTTCGGTGCGTTTCATAGGGATGGGGTTTGAGTAAATGTGCCGTCAGTGACACTCCACATACGATAGCGATCATCGGTCTTCGACATTATCTCGTCGAGATGCTTACGATTGGTGTCGGTGATAAATATCTGGCCGAAAGCCTCGTCGGTGGTCACCAGTTGCATTATGCGCTCCACACGCTGGGCATCCAGTTTATCGAAGATATCGTCAAGCAGTAGCAGGGGCTTGAGATGGGTTGTCTGATGCAGGAAATCGTATTGAGCCAATCTCAAAGCCACGGTAAAAGTCTTGCACTGGCCTTGCGAGCCGGAGCGCTTCATAGGCATATCGTCGAGAAGCATCTCGAGGTCGTCGCGATGAGGTCCTACCGACGTATGCTTCACGAGCTCGTCGTGAAGACGCGCGCTATCCAGCAGAGACGTCAGCGAGCCGTCGCGGCTTTGGTCGAGCGAGCCACGATAACTCATGTCTACACTCTCCAGCTCATCGCCAGCAATAGCTGCATAATATCGCTTAAAGATGACGACCAGCTTCTGGGTCCACTCCTTGCGACGCTCGTGGATATACTGAGCAGTAATGTCCATAGCGGCCTCTACGGCCTCGTATAAAGTATGGTCCACCGAGCCATCGCGCAGTAGGCGATTGCGATGTTCCAGAGCCGCATTATAACGTATGAGGGCATCCAGATAGCGACTATCGGCCTGAGAAATGACCATGTCCATCCATCGGCGTCGCTCCTCGCCACCTTCGCGTATCAAGTCGGCATCGTGAGGAGCCACAAGCACCGCGGGAAAGAGTCCTATATGAGCGCTAAGACGCTGGTATTCCTTGCCACCGCGACGCAGGCTTTTGCGTTTGCCTCGCTGTAGGCCCATAGTCAGTTGCTCTTCAACGCCTCCTCGAAGATATTCGCCCTTAAGCATGGCAAAGTCGGAGCCACGACGGAGGAGCATCATATCGGTCATGCCAGAAAAGCTCTTACACAGACTTAGATAATAAATAGCATCAAGAAGGTTGCTTTTGCCCATACCGTTAAGACCCAAGAGACAATTGATCTTGGGGGAAAACTCCAAGTGAGCCTCCTCGATGTTCTTAAAGTTGTGTATGTCAAGCTTCTCAAGCAGCATATCTATCTCTCTATCATTCTATCGCTCTGTCGCTCTATCTCTGTCGCTCTATCTCTCTATCGCTCTGAATGTCTCTAATACCCTTTGTTAGCGTCCATAAAGATACGATCCCATCGGATACCACCGTTGAGCAAGCCCTTATCCTTGTCAAACGATATGAGCACTCTCATAGGCTTGCCTACGATATGGTCTTCAGGGACAAAGCCCCAATATCGGGAGTCGAGCGAATTGTCGCGATTGTCGCCCATCATGAAGTAGTAGTCCATCTGGAACGTGTAGGTATCGGCAGGCTTGCCATCGATATATACCTTGCCATCGGAGGCCAGATAGGCATCGTGATGGCCCTCGTAATTGCGTATCACGCGATTGTAGGTAGCCCAATTAAGAGGGGTAAGGTCGATGGAAGAGCCCTTCTTTGGTATCCATAGAGGGCCATAATCGGCGCGGGTCCAGTTGTGGCTCACACCGTCGGGGAAAAGGTATTCCTCTTCAGGAGCATTAACCTTCATCGTATGAAGAAAAGCCGGGTCGTTAGCGGCCATCTCAACCATAGCCGCCGTCAAAGGAGCCACATAGATAGGGGGTATAGAGCCATTGCTGGCCACCGTGAAGCCCATAGCCTTCACATTGAGGCTGTCAGCAGAAGATACATTGATGGGATGACGATCATCCAATGACACTCCCAGCCGTTCCCAATCGGCATCGGCGAGCGGCGAAGCAGCCTGAATATAATAATTAAACTGAGCGAACTCAGGCATCGGCTGTCTCTGCCCGTCGATATAAATATCGCCATCGCGTATCTCCAAAGTCTCACCGGGGAGTCCCACGGCACGCTTCACATAGTTTTCGCGCCTATCCACCGGGCGATACATTATCTCGCCAAAGGTCTCACGGCGGGTGTTGACTGCCGCGTGGCCATACATCTTGACGAGAGTATAGTAGTCGGGGTTTTGTACGTTGAAGGCTATCGTGTCGCCGGCAGGGAAGTTAAACACCACGATGTCGCCACGCTCCACATCGCCAAGGCCTTTCAGGCGGTGGTAGGTCCATGTGGGGGTCTCCAGATAGCTCTTAGTGTTGATGATAGGGAAGGTGTTGTGGACCAGAGGGAAGTGGATAGGGGTCATAGGCACACGCGGACCATAAGACATCTTGTTGACCCATAGATAATCGCCTACCAACAGGGTCTTTTCGAGCGAAGACGAAGGTATCTGGTAATTCTGCCCTACGAAAGTAAACACGAAATAGACCAGAATCAAAGCATAGACGATAGCATCTACCCAGCTCATCACGGTCCTTACGGCAGCATTGCGGCTCTTCTTCCACCATGTGAAAGGGATATACCCCGTGATATAAATATCGAAGAGCAGAAGCAACACCAGAAGTACCCACCAATTGCCCAGCCATGCCACCCAAGCGATGAAAATCAGGGCAACGATGGAGAAGCGTATCCAGCGGGTAGGCTTAGTGGCTTTAATACGTTGACGCAGGTCGTCGGTAAAAGAGGTTGCCATAACTCGGAGGGCTTATCGTTGATGAGTGGCTGAAGAATTGATGAGCTGGTCAAGGAGCTGATCCATGGTGAGCACACCTTTCTTATCCTTTACCCACTCGGCGGCCACCACGGCACCAAGAGCAAAACCTTCACGGCTCTTGGCTTCATGCTCTATGGTGATGGTATCTACTGCCGACTTCCAGCGGATGATATGTGTGCCTGGCACCTCCCCAATTCTCTGATGCTCGATGGGGAGCTGGTCGGGAAGGGCGCCTTGGAGGTCTTCGGTCCAAGAAGAGATGCCAGGGTGGGCAGCAATTATTTCCTCGGCCAGAGTAATAGCCGTGCCGCTCGGATGGTCAAGTTTATGTATATGGTGGATCTCGGTCATCTCTGGGTGATACTGAGGGAATGGAGCCATCAGCCGCGTCAGATATGTGTTGAGACGCATAAAGAGGTTGACACCGAGGCTGAAATTGGAGCTCCAAAAGAAAGTGGCATCAGCGGCCTCACATTTCTCTTTCACTTCTTGACTACGCTGAGTCCAGCCCGTGGTACCCGACACCAGAGGCACACCCTGACGAAATACTGCCAGATAATTGTCGACGGCTGTAGCTGGAGTGGTAAATTCAATGGCTACATCCGCCGAGCGAAAGGCCTCAGAGTCTATATCTTGACGATTGTCGATGTCTATTATTGCTACAATCTCATGGCCACGGCTACGTGCTATTGCTTCAATAGCATGTCCCATCTTGCCATATCCTATTAGAGCTATTTTCATTTTAGGGTAAAAAGGGGTGTATTACAGATGTTTTATCTGTGCAAAATTAGTGAATCTCCACGAGAGTAGCAACTTTTATACTTCTACCCTCTTAGCTGACGCTTACCTCCAATCCAGCCTCACGTATGCGCTGAGCTATGGCTTCCATCTCCGAGCGTGGAATTTTGGTGAGGGTCTCGATGGGGGTCTTACGGTCAAGAGAATATATCATCACTTGCCGAGGGCCTATACGTTTGTAGGCCTCAATGAGGGCGTCAATCTCTTCGGGGGTAGTGTTGTCAATCGGCTTACCATCTACTTCGCCACGTAGCAGCATCGTCTGCACTATACATTGAGGTCCGAATGCAGCTATCTGGTCAATAACATCTTGGCTATTGAACGATGGAGAATTAGGACGGTCGATGACCCTCATCGTGGGGTTGATAGCCGAGTCGAGCTTAAGGATATTGTTGTCGACGCGCCTCAGCGCCTCCACTACCCTCTTGTCGGTCAAGCGAGTAGAATTGCTCAATACGCTTATCTTCACATCAGGATAATACTTATCGCGAAGACGTATCACCTCATCGATAATCTCAGGGAAGTGGGGGTTGAGCGTGGGCTCACCATTGCCCGAGAAGGTGATGACATCAAGGCGGTCGCCAGCGTCGCGCATGGTCTTGAGGCGCTCTTCGAGCTGAGTGGCTACATCGTTGACGGTGGGGAGCCCCGAGCGACCTGGTCCTTGGGCGTTCAAGCCGGCTTCGCAATAAACGCAGTCAAACGAACACACCTTGCCATCGCTCGGCGAGAGATTGATGCCCAGCGAAGTGCCCAGACGGCGACTATGTATAGGGCCAAAGATTGTGGAATGAAAGAGTATGGTCTGCATGTTAAGTCAAGAGTCAAAAGTCAAAAGTCAAAAGTCAAAAGTCAAGAGTCAAAAGTCAAGAGTCAAAAGTAAAGAGTCAAAAGTAAAGAGTCAAAAGTAAAGAGTTATGAGGGGGAAAGGGAGTTGATGAGGGAGATATAGCGCTGAGCTATCTGTGAGGCAGCGAATCGCTCTTTGACGATGGCATGCAGCTCATCGCCTTTGTCGGGTTGCTTGAGAGCCCACATAATGCCGTTGGCGATATCTTGGGCATCTTTATATTTTGCAATATATCCTGTCGAAAGATGGTCAACGATATCTGCTTGCCCACCGTTGCCAAACGTCACTGGCCAACAGCCTGATGCTTGGCCCTCGATGAGGGTGCCAGGAAGTGTCTCGTAGAGCGATGTGCTCAACACCACCTTACCGCGCGCGTAGAGCTCGGTGAGGAGTTTTGCATCATGGATACGCCCCAAGTAGAGATGGGGGAATCGCAGCGCATCCAAAGCGGCGCGATTTTTCAGCGATCCAAAAAATATGGCTTGAGCATCCTTGGCTACTGCGGGATGGTTGTCAAAGAGATAATTAAGGGCTGAGATAGCATAATCAAGCCCCTTCACTGGGTCGTCAAGACGAGCCGCCCCCATCAATATAAGATTGCGGTTGAAGTCGACAGGCAACACCTCTCGCGGCAACCGTGGCTTGGTGTAAAAAGCATCGACTGGAAAAGCATTGGGGATTACCGAGAGGTTGCACTCCTTCATTAATGAGCTCTCGCCACATCGCTCGGCAAGCCAATTACTGACAGCTACGAAATGAAGGTTTGGGGCTGAATAGAGGGATTTCTTCTTGTGCCATACGGTTCGTGAGAGATCGCGTTCTTTAGGCACACCGAGAAAAGGACACTCCCCACACTGCTCCTTGTATCGCTGGCATCCATAGGCATGATGACAGATACCGGTCATGCACCACATGTCGTGCATGGTCCAAATGACTTTCTTGCCAGAGGCTACCAAGGCTTTGATGCTGGAGAGAGAAGCTGTCCCCTGATTGATCCAATTGAGCATCACCACATCGGCCTCTTTTACCACGGAATGCTTATGAATAGGATACCCGGTATTGGCCAACGACACCTGAAACAGCTTTTTACGAGAGAAACCATTGGCCAAGAAAATTCTTAGCCTCTCCCCTACAAAGCGCAGGCTACGCTGTATGCGTGAATCGAGGAGGGTGACGTTGGAGCTATCGCTAATCTTAGAATAGACCAGCATATGAGCCTCCACGCCTTGCTCTATCAATGCCTGCATCAGGCGATATGTGACGATTGCAGCGCCACCAAGTTGATCACTATGACACACCAAAGCTACTTTCATCTCTTAAATTTTTTACCCTCCATCATCCATGCCACAAAGCAATAGAAGGCCAATAGGATGGTGCGGAGAGTGAGGTTAATCCATTCAGTGGGAGTAGTAATCAGAAGGCTGAGCCCATAAAGAGCCAAAGCCCCGACAAAATATGCTGCCAGACGCCCGACGTCATAGCCTATGGGATACTTTACGCGGCCAACGAGGTAAGATGTCACCATCATCACAGTGTAGCAGCCTAAAGCGGCCCAAGCACATCCCATGTACCCCATACGAGGCACTAAGAGGACGTTGAGGCCTATCGTCACGGCGAGACCAATCAGCGAGAACCACGTGCCCCAAATCGTGCGGTCGGTAAGCTTGTACCAAAGCGACAGATTGAAAAAGACACCAAAAAACAACTCAGCAATCATCACCACAGGCACCACCTTCAAGCCGCTGAAATAGCGCGGAGAGATGAAATACTTGAGAATGTCAAGATAAAACATCACCCCTAAGAATATGGCCATAGCCATGATGACAAACCACTTCATAGCCTGACGGAAAGCCTCCAGAGAGTCGCCGCCGCGCTTCTTGTTTTGGGCGAAGATGAAAGGCTCGTAAGCAAATCGGAAGGCCTGTGTAAACATTACCATGACGATGGCAATCTTGTAGTTGGCCCCATAGATACCGAGCTGATACATAGCGTCGGCCTTGTCGCTCACCAGCCACGGAAGCAATATCTTGTCGAGCGTCTGATTCATTATTCCCGCAATCCCCAAGATAAGCAAAGGGAAAGAGTAGGCCAGCATTTCGCGCCACAAGGCGCCGTTCCAGCGCCACGTAAAGCCATGTAGCTCCGGCCATAAGAGTAACAGAGTGGCCAGCGAACTTATGAAATTGGCCAAGAAGATATACCCTATACCAAAGTCGGGATTATACCAGCCCACTATTAGTCCGGGGTCGCGCTCCCATATCCAAGGGCAAAGCAAAATGAAGAAGAGATTGAGCCCTATGTTAAGGCCAATGTTGATGAGCTTAAGGATGGCAAATCGTATGGGCCTATGCCGATAGCGAAGATAGGAGAAAGGAAGAGCCGTGAATGCATCCATAGCCACCGCCGCCCCCATCATCCATATATAGGCTTTGTGGCCCCCGCAATCAAGAGCAACACTTATAGGAGACAGAAATATCAATACCAGAGCCAAAAACAAGCTACTGCTTACTGCCAATGATATCAAGCTGGTGGAGTAGACCACCATAGGATCGGGGTAACGGTCGTGGTTGGCAAAGCGGAAAAAGCCTGTCTCCATGCCATAGATAAGGATGATAAGCACCACCGCCACTATAGAGTAGAGATAAGTGACCACGCCATACTCTGCGGCAGGAAACATAATGGTATATAGCGGCACGAGACACCAGTTGAGAAAGCGTCCTACGATGCTGCTAACACCATAAATAGCCGTGTCCTTAGCTAAGCTTTTTATTGCGCCCATACGTGGGTAAAAAGTGTTGTCATTCAAATAAGGAGCCCATGGCGGAGGAGTCGGACAAGGAACGCTTCATTCCCAGATGGGTATAAGCCAAATCGGTCACTTCACGTCCACGAGGCGTGCGCTTTATGAAGCCCTCTTTGATAAGATAAGGCTCATAGACCTCCTCCACTGTGCCTGGATCCTCACCCAGCGCAGTGGCTATCGTTCCCAGACCCACCGGACCACCCTTAAACTTGGTGATGATCGTGGTAAGAATCTTATTGTCTATTTCATCGAGGCCATAACGGTCGATATTAAGAGCCTCCAAAGCAAACCGTGATATCTCGGGGTCGATCACTCCGGTGCCTTTCACCTGAGCAAAGTCGCGCACACGACGCAGCAAAGCGTTGGCCACACGTGGTGTGCCACGGCTACGCATGGCTATCTCATGGGCCGCTTCCCCAGTGCATTTCACCTGAAGCAAGGCCGCCGAGCGAAGAATAATCCTCTCCAACACCTCATGGTCATAATACTCCAGATGGCAATTGATGCCGAAACGGGCACGCAGAGGAGCCGTCAGCAGGCCGCTACGGGTGGTGGCACCCACCAAGGTGAAGGGAGACAATGACAACTGTATAGAGCGAGCGCCAGGTCCCTTATCAATCATAATGTCGATACGATAATCCTCCATGGCCGAGTAGAGATACTCCTCTACTACCGGGCTCAGACGATGTATCTCGTCGATAAAGAGCACATCGCGAGGCTCCAAGGCCGTGAGGATACCAGCCAGGTCGCCGGGCTTATCAAGCACGGGGCCAGAAGTGACTTTGAAGCCCACTCCCAGCTCGTTGGCTATAATGCCTGAGAGGGTGGTCTTGCCCAGACCGGGAGGGCCATGAAGCAAGAGGTGGTCCAGAGCCTCGCCGCGCATCTTGGCGGCGGCAACAAAGACCTTGAGATTCTCCACTATCTTTTCCTGGCCATTGAAAGCGTCAAAGAGCGAGGGGCGGAGAGCCTTCTCCACCTCCTTCTCGCGCTGCGATGGCGAGGGATTGCTTAGGGAGCGTATGTCGAGCGAATCACTCATGAAATAATATCTTTTACAGCCTTGACAATGACATCTGGACTTATACCAGCCAGACATGGATATTCCCCGCCATTATGACAAGGTTTATTACCAAATACGGAGCAAGGACGACAATCTAAAGAGAGCTGCAGTTCACGCCCCAACTCACTCTGACGCCACCCCGAAAATCCACAGAAAGGATGAGTAGCCCCCCATACGCTCACCACTGGCACACCTACCAAAGAGGCCAGATGCATATTGGCCGAGTCCATCGACACTACTGCATCCATATGGCTCAGCAGAGCGAGTTCCACAGGGAAGCCATGGCGCTTATCGGCCAGCGACACCAATTGAGAAGCCTTCTCGCGCCACAAATCAAAGACGCGCTTCTCGTCTTTGCCTGCCCCCAGCAGAAACACCTTGACCCCCTTAATAGAACTAAGTTGCTCCACTACCCTCCACATCTTATCCAAAGGGTAGATCTTGCCTCGATGGGCAGCAAAGGGAGCTATCCCCACCCATCGCTCGCCACCCTTCTTGGGACCGGTCACAGCGTCAAAAGCTGCTGCATCTCCCCGGCCATCCCCAAAAAGGGAGACAAAATGCGCCTCCGATGGCAATCCCAGAGATGTAAACACTTTGCGATAGCGCTCCGTGGAGGGAGTAAGAGGATGAAAGTCCTTTGACGAGGCAGCCGTGAGCTTTGCCTTCTCGCGGCGCCCCTTATCGATTTGGGCCACAGCGATGCCATGCAGCCTACACAGCAAGGCCATCCAATGGCTACGAATGACACCATGGAGATCGGCAAAGGCATCGATAGGATAGCGGTCTCTTACTTGGTGCAGAAAGCGAAGCATGCCTCGCAGACCCTTGTGCTCGCCGTGGACATCCACTCCTAAGAGCACCAGATTGGACGGTGGATTGACCGCCATATGGGTCATAGATGGACGGGTGGCAAAGAGAAAGGTGACATCAGGATGCTGCCGACACACATCATAGAGCACCGGCAACACCATCGCCACATCGCCCAAGGCCGATAGACGAATGACAAGCACACATCGCGGCCGAAGCCTACTTCTTCGAGCCATACAACACCGGATTGGTGGCTGGATCATTGTACATCTTCATCTGACGATATACCTTCATATACTTACGCCCAGCTGCAATGTCGTCGAGCAGCTGAGTAATAGCCATAGTAAGGTCTTGACGCTGAAGAAGAAGGATGCGTAGCTTCTCCCTACACTTCTCCACATGGGCCGGCGAAGCATCTCTGCGCCTCACCTCCATATCCATATGATAGATCTTTAGAGCCAATATCGACAGACGATCAATGGCCCAGGCAGGACTCTCAGTATTGATAGTGGCTTCGGGGAGAGGATTGACACCGCTATACTCGTTGAGAAAGTAAGTGTCAAGTTCCTCTACCATATCTGTACGTTCCTGATTAGAACGGTCGATACGCCGCTTTATCTCCAGAGCTTTTACAGGATCGATAGCGGGGTCGCGTATGATATCCTCAAGGTGCCACTGCACAGCGTCAATCCAGTTTTTTGCAAAGAGGGTGTGTTCTACAGTGGATTCATCGTAGGGGTTGATTACCTCGGCATCTACATCATCGGTCTGATGATAGAGCTGCACGGTGTTCCAAAAGATACGGTTGCATTTCTCTGCAAAGTCCATATGAGTAAAGGGGGGTTAGAAGGGTGGAAGGAAAGAGTGAAAAAATATAGTGATAGGCCATCAAGAATGGGCTGAGGCATGGATGACGAGCAAATGGGCCAGCGCCTTGAGGAGTTCATTGCGAGGCATGGCTACGTTGAGACGCATGAAGCCTTCGCCGCCAGGACCAAACATCGTACCATCGTTGAGAGCCAGATGGGCTTCGTTGACAAACAGATTGACCAATTCCTCTTGAGAGAGATGAAGGTCGCGACAGTCAAGCCAGAGCAAGAACGAGGCATCAGGACGCATCACTTTTATCTCGGGGATGTTGGTCTTAAACCACTCCTCCACGGCGTCGATATTGCCTTGGATATAGCTTAGAGCCTGGTTGAGCCACTCCTCACATTGAGTATAAGCCGTCTCAGTGGCCACAAAAGCTGTGAAGAAAGGAGCCGAAAACTCGTTAGCCTCCATCCATTGATAGAAAGGCTCTCTAATCTCAGGATTGTAGCAGAGCATCCACGAGCTGACGAGGCCAGGAATATTAAACGTCTTAGAGGGAGCGCCAAACGACACCGACACCTTCTTGGCCTCATCGCTCACCGAAGCAAAGGGTATGTGGCGCTTGCCATCGAGCATCAGGTCGCCATGAATCTCATCCGAAACGATTATCACACCGTAACGGTAGGCCAGCTGGGCAAGACGTCGGAGAGTATCCTCATCCCACTGCACCCCACCAGGATTGTGAGGATTGCAAAGCACCATCAATTTGGGCCTTTCCTCGGCAAAAATGCGCTCCAATCCTTCCAGATCCATGCGATAGGTATGGCCTTCTTCGTCGAGAATCAGAGGATTGTTGACCACTACGCGATGATTGCCCTCGGTCACCATACGGAAAGGATGATAGACGGGTGGCTGTATCACTACCTTGTCGCCAGGCTGTGTGAAGAAGTTGACGGCATACCCTACGCCTCTCACAATGCCAGGCACAAACGCCAAGTCCTCACGCTCCACCTTTATGCCATGGCGATGGGAAAGCCAGTCGATAATCGACTGCCAGTAGCTTTCGGGAGGGCAACTATAGCCATATACAGGATGAGCAAAGCGTTGAAGAAGGGCTTCGACTATTTCGGGAGGAGTGGCAAACTCCATATCGGCTATCCACAGAGGGATGAGATCGCTACGACCAAAGCGGTCGAGCAACGTGTCGTACTTGATAGTGCCAGTATTACGGCGGTCAATTACGGTGTCAAAATCGTATTTTATCATGGTTGGCAAAATAAATAATCACAAAATTACGAAAAGTCTTTGACTTTTTACTACATTTGTGGTCATAACCGAGCCACAAAGGTTCTCTATCGCGAAAAAACACTACGAAAATGGAGCAGCACGTGATGACACCAGAGGAAGAAGACCGCTTGATAGAAGCGGAATTTAGGGATGTGCTTAATGGGTATATCCACAGCAACCACCGCAAGAAGGTGGAGATGATCGAACGCGCCTTTAGGTTTGCCAAAAAAGCCCATGCAGGCATCCGTCGCCGCTCGGGCGAGCCCTATATCCTCCATCCCATAGCCGTGGCCAAAATCGCTTCACAAGAGATAGGCCTTGGCTCCACCTCGATATGCGCAGCCCTGCTCCACGATGTAGTGGAGGACACAGAGTATACCGTAGAGGACATCGAGCAGCAATTTGGCAAGAAAATAGCCCAGCTTGTGAGCGGCTTGACCAAGATTTCAGGAGGTATCTTTGGCGATCAAGCCTCAGCTCAGGCCGAAAACTTCCGCAAGCTTCTGCTCACCATGAGCGAAGACATACGCGTGGTGCTCATCAAGATGGCCGATCGCCTCCACAATATGCGTACCCTTGGCTCCATGGCTCCCAACAAGCAATACAAGATAGCCGGGGAGACCCTCTATATATATGCTCCTTTGGCTCATCGTCTTGGCCTCTTCGCCATCAAGACCGAGCTCGAAGATCTCAGCTTCAAGTACGAACACCCCAAGGCTTATGCCGACATCTCAGAGCTCATCAAGCAGAGCGAGGAGCGTCGACAAGCCGTCTACAACGACTTCTCGGCACCCATCACTGAGAAATTGACATCAATGGGACTAAAATTTGAAGCCAAGGCGCGGCTCAAATCAGTCTACTCTATATGGCGCAAGATGGAGACCAAGAAGGTGCCATTTGAGGAGGTATACGATCTCTACGCCATGCGTATTATCTTCGACTGCGACGACCAAAGCCAGGAAAAGGGCATGTGCTGGAACATCTATGCCGCCATTACCGACCTCTATCGCCTCCATCCCGACCGCACACGCGACTGGATAAGCAATCCAAAGGCAAATGGCTATCAAGCTCTGCATCTCACGGTGATGGGCCCCGATGGCAACTGGATTGAGGTGCAGATACGCTCGCGACGCATGGATGAGATAGCCGAGAAGGGATTCGCTGCCCACTGGAAGTATAAGATTGGCGAAAGCGACGAAGAAAGCGAGCTCAACGTGTGGCTGCGCACCATAAAGGACATCCTCGACGACCCCAATCCCAATGCCATCGACTTTCTCGACACCCTAAAGCTCAACCTTTTTGCTTCGGAGATAGTGGTGTTTACTCCCAAGGGAGAACTTATCACGCTCCCCACTCAAGCCACTGTGCTCGACGTGGCCTTCGAACTCCACTCCCAGATAGGCATGAAATGTATAGCAGGAAAGGTGAATCATAAACTCGTACCTCTATCCCATCGTCTCCATAGCGGCGATCAAGTGGAGGTGCTCACATCACAAAGCCAGACACCTAAGCCTGAATGGATGAACTTTCTGGCCACTGCCAAAACCAAGACACGCCTCCGAGCCGTGCTCCGCAAAGAGCAACAACCAATGGTGGACAAGGGACGCGAAATGGTCGAAAAATTTCTGGCCGACGGACAAGTGGAGCTCACCAACGAGGTAATCACCAAGATGATGGCTTATTTCCACGTCACTACACGCGAAGAGCTCTACCTCAAGATTGGCAACGGGGAGGTGAGTCTTGATGGGTATATTCTCAAAAACTCACCTAAAAGCGACAAAAGTCTGCTTGCCAAAATATTTAGGATACGCTCGGGCAAGTCGAAAAAAGCCGAAGAAAGCGAACCTATCCCACCCGCTGAAAAAATCAATCCCAAGAAGACATACCTGCTGCGCTACAACGACAACGAGCAAAACTTTGTTTTCACCGACTGTTGTCGGCCGCTGCCCGGCGACGACGTGATGGGCTTTATCAATGATCAAGGCGTAGTGGAGGTACACTCCTTGACGTGTCCACGAGCACAGGTGTTGAAAGCCAGTTATGGCCCACGCATAGTCTCTACCCAGTGGGAGACCGTAGAGGCCAAGACCCTGGCAGAGATACGTATCGACGGAGTGGATCGCCATGGCATCCTCCAAGAGCTCACCCAGATGATATCCAACCAGCTCAACATAGATATTCGCAGTCTTCACATCGACACAGATAAAGAGGTATTCACTTGCCGCTTGACAGTGTTGATCGAAAATGCCGAGGCTGTCAACGATCTATGTCAGAAAGTAAAGAAGATCAAGGGTGTGCAAAGTGCTGGTAGAGAAGGTGCTAATCATGTACAAATATCATAGATTATCCATGGATTAATGGATGATAACATATAGAACTATAAATGAGTATACACATATCACAAAACAGCCTAATAAAATGGGCTCTCTTCATTTTTGCCATTGCTCTGACTGTCTATCTATTGCCCAAGGATAATGGCCATCATTACAACTACGAAGTGAATCGTCCGTGGGCCTACAGCCTGCTGACCGCCCCCTTTGATATACCCGTGCACCTCGACTCGGTAAGAGCGCAAGCCGTGAGGGATAGTATAGAGAGGGTGTTTGAGCCTGTGTATTATCGCGATGCCAATCTGGAGAAGACAGCAGTGTCGCAGTATGCCAATCGCCTCAATCTGGCACGCAATCTCGAATTGACCCCTTTGGAACGTAATCAGCTGCTGGCAGAAGTGAAAGCCATTTTTGAAAATGGTATAGTGGATCCACTCACGTATGCCGAGATAACAAGCGGCGCTCTACCACAGATAAGGATGATCCACAACAACGTGGCTATCTCTATCTCCACAGCGAGATACAATACCGCACGCACTGCTTATGCCCATTTGGACAGCGTGTTTCACAACTCACGCTTTCAAAACGCCATCAGCACCACCAAACTCTCAGAACTCCTTACCCCCAACATACTCATTGACTCTGCCGAGACTCATCGTCTCCACACCGAAGTGTTTCAGCGCGCAATGGCTCCTATAGGAGTGGTGCAGCAAGGAGAGCGTATCATCGACAAGGGAGATATTGTCACCCCCCAACTCTACACCGTATTGCAGACCTACGAAGCTCTTGCTCAAGAACGCGGTTCGCTGGTGGGTACTGACCATTATTATCCTGTGGCTGGCCAATGCATCTACCTTTTGCTGCTATTTGGCGCCCTGTATTCTTATCTTTACTTTTTCCGGCCAGACTATTATCAAGATAATCGCACAATAGTGTTCTTGATGGTGCTCATCATGGCTTTCATAGTATTCTCTTTCTTGATAAGCAGCACCTATGCTCCGTGGATCTACTTGGTACCCTTCACCATGCTGACAGTGATAGTAGTGGTGTTTTTGGATTCACGCACTGCTATGTTTAGCTACATGGTGACTGTGCTGGCCTGCACGCTGACTGCTACTTTCCCCATCGACTTTATCTTCCTTCAATTTGTGGCGGGAGTGGCCTCTATCACCTCCATACGCGAGCTCTCCAAGCGCTCACAGTTGATACGCACCGCTGGAGTAGTGTTGCTGACATATTCGGTGGGATATGTAGGCTTGGAATTGATGCAGACAGGCACCATACATCGTATCTCGCCCAACATGTTTGGCTACTTCACCATCAACGCTGTATTTATCTGTTTTGCCTATATTCTTGTATTCATTCTGGAGAAAATTTTTGGCTTTACCTCAAGGGTGACATTAGTAGAACTCTCTGATATCAACCATCCCGTGCTACGCGAACTCAGCGAAGAATGTCCAGGGACTTTCAACCACTCTATGGCTGTAAGCAATCTGGCATCGGCCGCTGCCCACCGTATTGGTGCCAATGTGCAGTTGGTACGTGCTGGCGCTCTCTATCACGACATAGGCAAGATAAGCAACCCTGCTTTCTTTACTGAGAATCAGCATGGAGTGAATCCTCATGAAGCTCTCCGCGACCCTTTGAAAAGCGCCAGTATCGTCATCCAACACGTGGAGGAAGGTGGAAAGCGTGCCGAAAAAGCCAAGCTTCCCTCTATGATACGCGACTTCATCTTTGAGCATCATGGAGCTGGCAAAGCACTTTATTTCTACACCACCTACTGTAATGAACATCCAGGAGAAGCGGTGGATCCAAAACCCTTCACTTATCCCGGACCTAATCCACGCTCTCGCGAGACCTCAATAATGATGATGGCCGATGCTGTGGAAGCAGCGTCGCGGTCGATGAAAGAGCATACTCCTGAGGCCATCCAAGCACTTGTCAACAAGATAATAGATAGCCAGATAGCCGAAGGCCTTCACAATGATTCACCCATATCTTTCCGCGATGTTAAGGAGATAAAGGAAGTGTTTATATCGCGGCTGCGCACCATGTATCATTCGCGTATATCCTATCCCGAACTGGTAAAGCCCACTGTGATAGGTCTCTTGCTGCTCATGACAGGCGGCAGCGTCTGGGCGCAAGACCTTAAGAAGTCGCAATACCAGATCCCTAACCTAGACTCTATAAGAATAGAGATACAGGATCGTACATCGCCCTATTACTACCCACGCTTGATGGAGGAATATGAGCGCAACGACACTATGATGAAACTCGATAAATATCGTCGCCTTTATTTAGGCTACATGTTTCAAGAAGACTACAATCCCTATCGTCCATCAGAATTTGCCGCTCGTCTCAACGAACACTACGAGAAGCCCAATCTCACACGTCAAGAATGTGACTCTGTGATAAAATACTCGGAGATGGCTCTTCAAAATAATCCTTTTGACCTTAAGCAAATGATGCATCTCATCAGTGCGCTCCATCTCAAGGGTAAAAACAATCTGGCTCAAATATGGCAGTATAAGTTCAACTACATATTGATGGCAATAGCCTCTACTGGCACTGGTCTTGATGAAGAGACAGCTTGGTATGTCATCGAGCCACAACACGAATACGTATTGCTCAACGCTATGGGTCTATTGGTGGATGGTCACCTCTTTTATGAACCTTACTACGAATTTATTAAGGTGAAGGATACCAATAATAAGAACGCCCCTGGAGGTTACTATTTTAATATCAAGACCATTCTTGAGGAATATTATCGCAAGTATCCCGATGCTCTCTTTGAGGAAGAACCTTAACCCACGATAATAATCCTCTTTCATCTCATGTCTCATAGAAACAATATGAAAGATGAAGTGTTGTTAATGTAGGTTTACACTTCTAAAAAAGTTTCTATGAGATATTTTCTTTCTATCATCACTTTGATAGCATCTCTCCCCTTATGGGCGCATAGTGGCTATGATGTATTGGCCACTAAGGCTGCTCAGTTTTACGAGCGTCATAACTGGGCAAGTGCCTCGGCCATGTATACCTTGATGGTAGACGAACGCCCCAGCCAATCCTCCACTTATGCTTATGCCATAGTAGCCGATGGTATGCGCCACGAAAGTGTATCTCAGATGGAGATGATGCGTAAAGCTATGGCCAATCATGTATCGTTTGACTCCATCTTTAATCAAGTGGCTACGTTTAGCTATCAACTGGGAGAGACCACTCTCTATGAGGATTTCTTATTGAAACTCAAGGAAGAAGAACCTTGGATGGAACGCACCATCGACAATTATCTACTACAATATTACACCTATCGCAGCAATCCCGAGAAGATGATAGAATATAGCGAGAAGATGCTAAAGGGCATGCCTGACAATGAAGGGTTTCTCTATACCTTGGCTCAAGGATATCTCCTAAATGGAGAGTATAGTCAAGCGGTGGCTACCTATGAAAGTATTATCACCAACAATCCTAAGGCTTATCAGGCACTCCTGTATCTGGGCAACTTCTACATGTATCTTTCCAACCAAGGAGAAGAACAATGTCAGGAGAAAGCCATCACCTATCTCTCTCAAGCTAATAGCCTCCACGCTACACCATTTGTGACAGCGTCGCTTACAGCACTGAATCAGTAAAATAGTGAGTAATACAAAGAACCTCTATATTAAATAGAAAAAATTTAGTATCTTTGCAGCTCTCTTTGTCTCACTAACTAACACTCATCTTGGATATAGATCCTTTACCGGCCTCAGAAACTCTTTGTAACATACTGGCCAACATATCTCTACCAACTACGTTTGGGTTGGACCAAATCATAGCATTAGCATGTGCTGCGATGGCACTCCTCGTATCGGGATTCGTGTCAGGAAGCGAAATAGCTTTCTTTTCACTCACGCCAAACCAATGCGAAGAGCTTGACGAAACCCCAAAAGGTCAACGTTCTATGGGCCTTATGCGCTCATCGGAGCGCTTATTGGCCACAATTCTCATTGCTAATAATCTTGTCAACTTCACAATTGTTATCCTCTGTAATTATGGGTTAGGACCAGTGTTTCAGGGCATGTCGGAGCTACTGAGTTTTATTCTCCAGACGATATTATTGACATTCCTTATACTCCTTTTCGGTGAAATATTGCCTAAACTCGTGGCCAACTCCAACAATCTTAAATGGGTGAAATTTGCCACACCAGGCATTATCTTCTTGGAGAAACTATTTAGTCCTATCTCAGCGCTGTTGGTAGGAGGTAGCACCATTATCAATAAGGTAGTAACAAAAAAGACCGACGACCTCACTACCGACGACCTCACCGAAGCTTTAAAAATCACCTATGTTAAAGTTCCCGAAGAAAAGAATATGCTGGAGGGAATCTTACGATTTGCTGATACTACCGCCTCAGAAGTGATGACTCCACGCGTAGATATGGTGTGTGTCGACATGGACGACAGTTTTGAGGAGGTGATGAACACTGTGATAGAGAAAGGGTTTTCCCGATTGCCTGTCATTGACGGCAACCAAGACAATATCAACGGCATACTGTATGCCCGCGACCTTCTGCCTTACATAGGAAAAGACCTTCCTGGACTCGACTGGCATAAACTCATCCGAGAGAGCTATTTCGTGCCTGAATCACGTATGATCGACGACCTTATGGAGGATTTTCGGCGCCGGCGTATACATATGGCCATTGTGGTCGACGAATTTGGTGGCACACAAGGAGTAGTGACCCTCGAAGACATTCTCGAAGAGATAGTGGGTGACATCAACGATGAATATGACGAGGAAGAATCCACTTATAAACGCCTTCCCGACAACACCTACATATTTGATGGAAAAACCCTGCTTGGCGACTTCTTTCGTATCACCGACCTCAACGAGGAAGACTATGAAGACGTCATCGCCGATAGCGAGACTTTGGCAGGAATGCTCCTTACCATAAAAGGCGACTTTCCTAAAGAAAAAGAGCCACTGGTATTTGGTAGATGTCGGTTTTTGATACTCGACATCGAAGGTCATCGTATATCAAAGGTAAGGGTTAAAGTGATGTCTCAAGACCAAGAAACCTCTCACCCTGCTCAAAATAATTCATGATTTCACTCTCTATAGGGTCAACTATCATCTATCTTACTCCTTTAGTAAGCGACTGCGACAGTTCCCTTAGAGCTCGTCAACGCGAGCAAGCTACTATAGAGATTATGGTAAAAGCCATCTGCGGTCCTGAGGCTTCGTATACCCATGCCCAAGATGGAGCCCCCATAATAGTAGGTTGTCAACACCACATATCTGTAAGCCATGGAGGAGGATATGTGGCTATAGCCTTCAATCCCCTCCATCCTATAGGAATCGACATTGAGACTGATCGCACAAAGCAATTGGAGAAGGTAAAAAGCAGATTTCTCTCCCCTACCCAACTCGTTGATTACAACTCTAATCTATTAGAAGCCTGGACCGCAAAAGAAGCGCTTTTCAAAGCTCTCAATCCTGAATATCTATATCTATTAGATATACCGCTCCCCCACCCTTCTTTTAAAATATACCACCGCTATCTAAAGAAGGGATTGCTACTGACTCTGGCTGAGAAGGTGGCTCAAGAATAATATTGTGTTGAGAAACGTAGGATAGAAAAAGTAATGTTGAAAACGTGTTGAAAGATGTTGAAAACGTGTCAGAAGGTTTTAGCAACTTACATTTGCTTTTCTCATACCATTGGCTAATAATCTCCACTCCCATACCACAATAAAAAACTTCCCAAAGAAATCTATCTCTTATCAACCCTTTTTTAGAGGTTTATTTACTCTCTATGACGTAAGAAATTATTAACTTTGCAGCTTATAAACATGGTGTTGATAATCTAGCTAACTTGCTATTAAGCAGTCATAGAGCGTGTCAATAACTCATCAGTGAGTGTAAACCACATCTCAACAACTCAAAATAGCAAACCAACGCATCAAAAGTTATAGCTATTATTGACATCCATTGTTATTCTTATTGAAAGAAAGAAAAAAGAAAAAATTTTAAATTTAAAAAATAAAGATAATGACGGTTGATAACAGCCAGCTACGCGACGAAATCCTACGACTGAAGAAGGAGAAGAATGCGGTCATCATGGCCCATTATTATCAGACAGGCGACATCCAAGATATAGCCGATTACATAGGCGATTCTTTGGCTTTGGCTCAAATAGCTGCTAAGATTGATGCTCCTATTATAGTAATGTGTGGTGTACACTTCATGGGGGAGACGGCTAAGATACTCTGCCCTGACAAAAAAGTGCTGGTGCCGGATCTTAATGCTGGTTGTTCGTTGGCCGATAGCTGCCCTGCCTCCGACTTTGAGACCTTTGTGAAGGCTCATCCTGGCTACACTGTGATAAGCTATGTCAACACTTCAGCGGCGGTGAAAGCGCTGACCGACATAGTGGTCACTTCAGGAAATGCTCGCAAGATTGTGGAGCAACTCCCCAAAGATGAAAAAATAATATTTGGTCCTGACCAAAATTTGGGCAACTACATCAATAGCGTGACGGGACGTAATATGATATTGTGGCCAGGGGCTTGTCATGTCCATGAGCGTTTCTCGCTTGAGAAAATATTGGATATAAAAAATGACCATCCTGAAGCTCAGATATTAGTCCACCCTGAATGTACCAAGCCACTTCAAATGATAGCCGACAAGATAGGCAGCACAGCCGTGCTTCTCAAGCATGCTGAGGAGAGTCCTTGCCGAGAGTTTATTGTGGCAACCGAAAGCGGCATCCTGCATGAGATGCGCAAGAAGTGTCCCGACAAACTTTTCATCCCTGCTCCTCCTAATGACAGCACATGCGCTTGCAACGACTGTGCGTATATGAAACTCAACACCATGCATAAACTCTATCAATGTCTAAAGGATGAGCAGCCTGAGGTGTTGGTCGACGAAGCTATCATGGAGCGTGCTCGTAGGCCTATCGAGCGTATGCTAGAAATGAGTAAATAGAAGACAGAAATATAGAAATATAGAGATATAGAATTTAGAAAGATAGATTTAAAGCAATGGAATACAATCATAAAGATATTGAAAGCCGCTGGCAACAATATTGGAAAGACAACAACACTTACCGCACGGAGATAGACAATAATAAGCCTAAATATTATGTGCTCGACATGTTTCCTTACCCTTCGGGGGCTGGTCTTCATGTGGGGCATCCTCTGGGGTATATTGCTTCGGATATCTACTCACGCTACAAGCGCTTGCAGGGCTACAATGTGCTTCATCCAATGGGGTATGACGCCTATGGACTGCCTGCTGAGCAATATGCTATCCAGACAGGTCAACATCCTGAAGTGACCACTGTCAACAACATCAATCGCTATCGTAGCCAGCTTGACAAGATAGGTTTCTGTTACGACTGGAGCCGTGAGATACGCACGTGTGATCCTGCTTATTATAAATGGACTCAATGGGCTTTTCAGCAAATGTTTGGCCATTACTACGACACGGCTCTCAATAAAGCCATGCCTATAGCTCAACTCATAGAGCACTTTGAAAAGCAAGGGACAACCGACCTTCACGCTTCGGCTACAGCCGACCTCACGTTTACAGCCGAGGAGTGGAAGGCAATGGATGAAAAAGCCAAGAGCGACACTTTGATGAATTATCGTATTGCTTATCTGGGCAATACGATGGTCAATTGGTGTCCTCAACTGGGCACTGTCTTGGCCAATGATGAGGTGAGCGAAGGTGTATCCATACGCGGTGGATACCCAGTTGAGCAAAAGATGATGTATCAATGGTGTCTGCGTGTGTCGGCTTATGCTGGTCGTCTACTCGAAGGCCTTGAGACTATCGACTGGACAGATTCGCTCAAGGAGACGCAGCGCAATTGGATTGGGCGTAGCGAAGGAGCTGAGATGCACTTTAAGATAGCTGATAGCGATGTTGACATGGTAATCTTCACCACGCGTGCCGACACTGTGTTTGGTGTCACTTTTATGGTGTTGGCTCCTGAGAGTGAGTATGTCGACATGATTACTACTCCTGAGCAGCGCGCTGCTGTGGATGCCTATATAGAAAGCATTAAGCATAAGACCGAACGCGAACGCATGATAGAGAAGAAGGTGAGCGGTGTATTTACTGGAGCCTACGCTATCAATCCTCTTACTGGCAATAAGATTCCTGTATGGGTGAGCGATTATGTATTGGCTGGTTATGGCACAGGAGCTATTATGGCTGTGCCAGCCCATGATAGCCGCGACTACGCTTTTGCTCGTCATTTCGACCTTCCTATTATTCCTCTTATAGAAGGGGCAGATGTAAGCCAAGAGAGTTTTGATGCCAAGGAAGGCAAGATGATCAACTCCTCCAATGGCGACTTCTCGCTCAATGGTCTTGAAGTGAAGGAGGCAATAGCAGCCACCAAGAAGTATATATCTGAAAAGGGTATCGGCAAGGTGAAGGTCAACTATCGTCTGCGCGATGCCATCTTTAGTCGTCAACGCTATTGGGGAGAGCCTTTCCCAGTCTACTATAAGGATGGTATTCCTTATATGATGGATGAAAAAGAGTTGCCTCTCCTTCTCCCAGAAGTGGATAAATTTCTTCCTACGGCTACAGGCGAACCTCCATTGGGACGCGCTAAAGACTGGAAGACCGCCGATGGCTATCCTATCGAACTATGCACAATGCCAGGCTTTGCCGGATCGTCGGCCTATTATCTGCGCTATATGGATCCTCACAATGATGAAGCCTTGGTGTCGGAGGCAGCCGACAAATATTGGCGTAATGTAGACCTATATATAGGAGGTACGGAGCATGCCACTGGTCACTTGATTTATAGCCGCTTCTGGAATAAGTTTCTCTATGACCTGGGCAAGGTATGTGAGGAAGAGCCATTCAAAAAGCTAATCAATCAAGGTATGATCCAAGGTCGAAGCAACTTCGTGTATCGTATCAAGGACACCAATACCTTTGTGAGCTACAATCTAAAGGGACAGTATGATGTCACTCCTATACATGTGGATGTCAACATCGTAAGCAACGACGTGCTGGATCTGGATGCATTCCGTCAGTGGCGTCCTGAGTTTAAAGATGCAGAATTTATCCTTGAGGATGGCAAGTATATATGTGGATATGCTGTTGAGAAGATGTCAAAGTCGACGTTCAACGTGGTTAATCCCGATGATATAGTGGAGCGTTATGGAGCCGACACCCTGCGTCTTTACGAGATGTTCTTAGGCCCGCTCGAACAGAGCAAGCCTTGGGATACTAACGGTATTGATGGAGTAAACCGCTTCTTGAAGAAGCTATGGAATCTCTTCTATAAGGGCGACCAACTGCTTCTCACTGATGGAGAGCCTACTCCTCAAGAACAGAAAGCTATCCATAAGCTCATCAAGAAGGTGACCTACGACATAGAGCATTTCTCCTTCAATACCTCGGTGAGCGCTTTTATGATATGTGTCAACGAACTCACTCAGGCCAAGTGTCACAATCGCGAGGTTCTGAGCAAGTTGGTAGTGTTGTTGGCTCCATTTGCCCCTCATATAGCTGAAGAGTTGTGGCATGTGTTGGGTCACGACACTACAGTCTGCGATGCTCAATGGCCTGTCCATGATGAGAAGTGGCTTAAGGAGGATAGTGTGACAATGGCAGTATCCTTCAATGGCAAGCCGAGGTTTACTATCGAGGTGCCTGCTGATATGGATAGCAAATCCATCGAACAACTGGCGCTGAGCAATGAGGCTGCTGCAAAGTGGCTCGAGGGCAAGACGATAAGGAAGATTATCGTGGTGCCTCGTAAGATTGTTAATGTAGTAGTGGGATAAGGCTTATGGCAAAAGATCTTGTTTTTGCAACCAATAATAAGCATAAATTGCAAGAAGTGCGCTCCATCGTAGGAGAGGATTATAATATCCTCTCCCTCGATGATATTGGTTGTCATGAAGATATACCAGAGACTGGCCGTACACTTCAGGAAAAAGCCATACAAAAAGCACGGTTTATAAAAGATAGATATGGCTACGACTGCTTCGCCGATGATACAGGATTGATAGTAGAGGCGCTTGGAGGAGAGCCTGGAGTATACTCTGCTCGTTATGCTGGACCAGAATGTGATGCTGAGGCCAATATGTACAAGCTCTTGTGGAAAATGCACGAGGAGAAAGACCGCAGCGCTCGCTTTACCACTGTCATAGCCCTTATAGAGGGCGACACGCTTCACACATTTGAAGGCACCATAGAAGGTGACATACTGGAGGAAAAGACAGGCCGTGGCGGTTTTGGTTACGATCCTATATTCCGTCCCTACAACAGCTCTTTTTCCTTTGCCGAGATGAGCGCTGAGCAAAAGAATGCCATCAGTCATCGAGGTAAAGCCATGGCAGCTCTTATAGCCTATCTCCAAAGGAAGCAATAAAATAAATATATGATGGTTAGCGTTATCTTTACATGAAACGTAATATCCTATCATTATCTATATTCTTCTGTCTGCTTTCTGCTTGGTTGATGGGCGCTCCTATGGCCTATTCACAGCATGAGGTGCTTTCGGGAGCTTGGAAAGTATATGGCTCTTTCTCTTCGCCTGCTACAAAGATAGTAGTCACCCCTAAGATAGTCTACTTCTTGAGTGGGGCATCGCTCTTTGGATACGACACCGAGACTAATGAAAATATCACCTATACTACTCAAAATCAGTTGAGCGATGTGGAGGTGTGCAACATCTTTTATAACTCTGATGAGAAGTTTCTTCTCGTATGTTACACCTCTGGCAATCTTGATTTTATCTATGATGATGACACCGTGGTCAATGTGCCAGATATAGCGCTGGCACAAGGTATCACAGGTTCGCGTAAAATCAACGATGTGGCTTTCGTCGACAACAAGATGTATATAGCAGCCGACTTTGGGCTTGTGGAGATGAACATAGAGACTCATGAGACGGTCTACTCAGGCATCTACAATCAGCCAGTGGCTGGCGTAGCGGTGTTGGGAAATAGGGTAGTGGTGAATGTCAACGATGGTCTCTACTACTTTAATGTCGGCGAGCGTTTCAATCGCGTGGAGAATCTTACTTACCTTACTGGGTGGAGCAACTCCAGCGAATTGATGGCTATCAATGACCGCACTCTTCTTATTCGTAGCGAGATAAAATATTATATATATAGTGTCCTGTATATCAACTTTAATGGTAATGAGCTGTGGCAGAGCCGCCATATCGATAGTGATGGTGTCTACGAGACAGACTCACAGCCTATCATTACACTAAGCGATGGTACTATATTAGTAGTGGCGGGCGATGATGTATACACTATCAATGACAATCGAGAATTTGTATTTTTGACATCTCTGCCTTCCGATCTGTCGGGCAATATCATTGGCACACATGATGGTAAGGAAGTATGGGGAATGTCGAGCAAGGGCGTCACATCCTATAAGGTAGAAGGGGGGATTACGTCTCCTACCGCCTGGACCTCCTACGTAGGACGATATCTTCCCGAAGGTTTTACTGTGAGAGAAGTGGCTTATATTACTCCCTCAGCCGATGGTGAGCGTATCTACTTCACAAGTCTTGGATTGACCAACTATCGTATGGCTCAGAGCGCCACGGGCCTTACCTCCGTACAGGCTACCTCACGCATAGACAGCCATGGCAATATAGAGGATATGGCAGTGGAGTATGTTGAAGCGCAAGCATCGCCTGTCATAAGAGCTCAGAGAAATTATGGGTATGTGGCAATTGGTACTTCCCAATTGGCCGAAGACCCTGATGACCCTGACACTTACTTTATTTGCACCAGCAATGATGGCCTTTACAAGGTGACAAATGGCCAATTTGTTGGGAGATACACCGATGCCAATTCTCCTTTGGCAGTTCCTTATGGATGGCGAGCCTTTGATGTGAAGATTGACAGCGAGGGCAATCTTTGGCTCTTAGGCCATGGAGCCTCTGATGCCGAAAGCCTTATGGTGCTTCCTGCCAGCAAGCGACGTCTGAATCCTGAGGATGTGGAGGTAGATGATTGGAAAGTGATAGAAGTAAAAGGATATAGACCGGGCAACGAGGGTCAGATATTGCTATGTGAAAAGAGCAATATGGTGTTCATCACTTCTTCGTGGAGTTATTTGGGAGTGATAAATACCGGTGGAACACCTCTTGATACACGCGACGATGTGACCCGCGTATGGACCTCCTTTACCGATCAAGACAATAAGAGTTTTTCTCCCGACCGATTTTCGGCTTTGGTAGAAGATGCTTCTGGACGTGTGTGGATGGGCTCATCGACAGGTATTATTGAGTTTACACGCCCTGAAGAGGCTACCAACAGCGACTTCACAGTGCGTCGTATCAAAGTGCCGCGCAATGATGGCAGTAATCTTGCTGACTATCTTGCTGGCGACGATATGGTTTACGGTATATCTGTTGACAATGCCAATCGAAAATGGATTGCCACGGAGAGCTCGGGAGTATATCTTGCCAGTGCCGATGGCGATGAAATACTGGCCACTTATAATACCGACAATTCAAGCCTCCCCGACAATATGGTCAACGACGTGTATGCCGATCCATTGGGCAATGCCGTGTGGATGGCCACTTCGCAGGGCATCGTGGTGTATGGCACCGACACATCGCCTGCTATGCCCACCTACGATGATATCCTTGTTTATCCCAATCCTGTACGACCCGAATACACTGGCCTAGTGACTATCAAAGGATTGATGGACAATTCGCTTATCAAGATTGCCGATGCATCGGGTCGCGTGGTGTATCAGACTCGTTCGGAAGGTGGTATGGCACAGTGGGATGCCTGCAATTTTGCTGGTGTAAGAGTGAAGACTGGCGTCTACTTTGTATTCGTCAGTGAAAACTCTTCTGGCTCCACTACAGCTGCCGTAGCTAAAATTATGGTTGTCAACTAAACTTTGACCCCTCTCCTGGAGTTTTATATTATAGACTATTCATTAAGTAATTGCTCAAGAAATGGACATCTTAAGATATAAAGACGAAGACGACAAGTGTTATGGAGCCACTGGTATGGCCATAGGTATTGTAGTGTTTGACGGCGAAGAGATGTTGTCGGCAGTGTCGCTTGATGGCGATGCCGCTGACATTATGGAGATGCATGACCGTTTTTATTTCTCGGGCAATCCAAGCCTGTCGGCCAAGTCGTCGTGGCATCAGATGATAAGCAATTTCAACATTACGTCGGCAATGCTTATTAGCAATGTACTATGTAGAGCACTTGTCAGAAACGGCGTGGCTGTCACCCCCGAGGTTCGCAAGGCTATTCATGATATCTTGGTAGAAGAAGGCCACAACGAATGTTCGTTGGAGGCCGATGAGATAGAGCGTCTGTTCAACAAAAACTACTCTCACCTCAACCGTATCTTCTCTCATCATGGAGTGCAGTCCATAGCCCACGACTTTGCTCGCGTCCTTAAGGCCCAGCGCCGCATGACACGCTCCGACGTCATCGAGCAGCTACGTGCCCTGACCCTCCTTTAATCCTCGCCTTCTTCTTTTTAGTAAAGGCTATTCATTAGCAAGCCTTAACGCCAGAGAGTTGTTGAACAGACAGCGCTCCCTCTCGGCTTTATCTCTTCCGAAGTCCCAATCCCAGGGACTTATCTCCAGAAAGTGGCCTGCCAAGCAGGCATTAAATCGTTCGCCGCTAGGCTTGTAATGGCTCCCAAAGCCATTTTGCCGCAGCAAGATGATACGATAGCCCTGGTTCATGGCCTCGCGAATGACGGCCTTTTCTCCAGGAGCAATAGCGCCGCTTACCAGAACGCCGCCGCGCTCGGCGCAGGCGAGCCATTTCTGATAGTTTTTCTCGTAGGTACCGTCGCTCATGTCGCTTCGATGGACGATGATCGCCTCTTTGTCGGGGATATCAAGAAGAAAGCGGTTGCCCACCATCATGCATTTAATGCCGGCCACCTCCTGATTGTGCATAACAGTGAAAAGATCTGGATGTTGACGTTTGAGGGCAAGGCGGCGTGGATTGTCCAGAAGATAATTATGCCATCTTTCCAGTTGGCCTTCGTTGAGAAGCAGCCGGTCATTGTATCCTTCTTCGAATATGGTAGTGTAGGGAAGGCCTGAGAGGCGTTGATAGGCCTTGCCGCTGCCTATCTTCAACCCCCGGATGAAGTGGCCAAGATGCTTCTTAGGTGGGAAAGTATTTTTGACTCGGATTTTCATATGAATATGATCGGGCATGATGCATGTACGCCACACGTCGACCATGGGAAAGAAAGCCATGCTCTTAAAAATCTCCTCTTGGAGGATGGCATTTCCTAAAGCCGAAAGGCTGATGTAGGGATTCTCGGTTATTATGAGTTTTCCGAATAATGGCAGGCGTTGGGCCGACACCAACGTCAGCATGTAGAGGCCGGGGGCGTTATAGTCATGCCAGAGGGCGCGGCGGTGGCCGTTGTGGATGGTGGGGGAGGGGATATAGCCGCGGGCTATGGCTTCGTCGCGGGTCATATATATATTTTTTTAGCTAAAGAGAAGGGGATTAATCATTAATTATGGGAAGGAGGGGACCCGGCAAATAATTGCCGGGCACGGAAGCGCCCTTCTGGCCTTTTGGGAAAGCCCACAGAGAGCCCAGAAGGGCTGGAGG
>JAJBVL010000048.1:0-56847 GCA_020859845.1 Bacteroidales bacterium | reverse complement strand
CAATGGAGCCAAGCAAGGAGCGCCAGGGAGCCCAGAAGGGCTGGAGGCAATGGAGCCAAGCAAGGAGCGCCAGGGAGCCCAGAAGGGCTGGAGGCAATGGAGGCCAAGCAAGGAGCGCCAGGGAGCCCAGAAAGGCTGGAGGCAATGGAGGCCAATAGGGCGCTTCCGTGCCCGGCAATTATTTGCCGGGTCCTAGCTGGGCCAGCGAGGGCGCCGAGATGGGGCGGCTATTCTTCGGGCGCGAACATTGGATCCCAGGCGGGAAGAAGCACTGGCTCCTGCTCAAGCACATCCAGGACCTTCTTGGGCGCATAGCAACGATTGACGGCCAGCCGAAAGAGATACTCATCCATCCATCGGTCAGTGGCCACCAGATGGCCATCGTTGGCTCGGCGCCCCCAGCTGTTCTCTATCAGCCAGCGCGTGGGCTCGCCAGCGTCGTTGATATCCACCCCGGCCAACGTCATGGCATGCGTCGACCCAGAATCATAGGTGGATATGCGCTCGCGTTTATCCATGCCAAACTCTATCCCCAGCAGCGCTCCATAGTCAAAGTTGTCAACATCCATATGTCCGCGAGCACGGTCGAGCTGCTTGGCCACATCACACGAGAAATACATCATCTTCCCATCCTTGAGCGAGGCTATAGCCATCTGCTTGATATCCTCCATGGGCAGGTTGATGTATGTCCAATTGTCGCCATCGTAGGTATGGCGGTCATAGTCGATGGAGTAGAGTTTATAGTAGGGGCGCATGGGGTCGTTCATCACCATAATGTAGTCGCCACGCAGGTCATTGCCTGCATATTCTTGATAAAATGATTGAGGAGTATATTGGCGAGTATCCACGGCTTTGCCATCCTTATCGCGGCGTGTCCATTCAAACTCCGTCGGCGGCTCTCCGAGCGTCAACACCAGCATCCGGTAAATCTCGCTCAGCATCCTCTCCTTCTCCTGTTGCAATGCCTCAGCGCTGGCATTATCAGCAGCCATCCCGCGCAAGCGCAGACCATTCTCTCGCAGTTTATACGACAGCAACTGACGCAGCCGGGCAGTGTTTTCGCCATTGATGGTCTCATGCATCACCTCCGACGGCACCACCCCATACTTCATAATGATGTTAGCCACCCCAGTGTATTGACCGCCATCATTGATAGGATGCTTAAACATGAAGTCGACGGTGCGGTCATCGGTAGGCAGGGCGGCCGTGTCGATGATAAACTGCAAGAAAAGATTGCTCTTTTCCAGCTGGTCATAGAAGAAATTGTAGTTTTGCGATAGGGTGAGGGAAGGGAGATCGTGCTCGGCCATCATCTGTGAACGGAGCACGTTGAGGCCGGTAAAGAGCCAGCAGCGACCGCTCGACTTCTGATTGGTGATACCAGAACTTTTCACATGGTAGGTGAAGTGCATATCCACTGGCCGATTGTTGTCGCTATTAAAAGCCAGACTATCGATATGGCAACGGTGGAGAGCGTTGCGCAGGGCGCGATCGGTGGGGGTATTCTGGTAGCTTCCTCTCAGGCGTGAGAGCATAGCGTCATCAATGGAGCCTGAGGTTTGGGCGCTAACGCCGAGAGCTAAGGTAGTGGCAACGGCCAGGAGTAAATTTCTCTTCATGGTGGAGGTGATTGTTTAGAAAAAGTGATAATGATTGTCACAAAATTAACTATTTTATTTGCGTAGTCCAAGAATTATGACTAAATTTGCAGCGCAAAACCACCAATGGGGTATTAGCTCATCTGGCTAGAGCGCGACACTGGCAGTGTCGAGGTGAGCGGTTCGAGTCCGCTATACTCCACCAGTCAATCAGCCAATCTCACGTGAGATTGGCTGATTTTTTTCTAAAGTATACCAATATGCGTTATGTTAAGGCTAAAAATGGTTTTAAAAAATAATGGTTAAAATCATGCGCGGTCGGTATTTAAGGAGTGATAAATATTAACTTTGCATTCTAAAAATTTAGACAATCCACTCCGATTACATTCCACAATGTATATATCACAGACCAAAAATACGCTTCTCAACCTCCTACGCCTGGTGGCGTTATGGCTCCTATGGGCCATAGTGTTTGCCATAGCCAAGGCTATCTTTGTGGGAGTGTGTGCTGATCTTTTCGACGGCATGCACATAGCCGACATATTTCCTATCATAGCTCATGGATTTGCTGCCGACTTGGCCGTAGGGGCGTATATTACTATGTTTCCTGGCCTTTTGATGGTGCTTCAGATATGGGCATCTCCTATGCTCCACAAGGATTTGCAATGGATAATCGACATTTACTTGTGGGTGGTGAGTTGCTTGGTAGCGATAGTACTGGTGGTAGATACCATGTGTTATCCTTCTATGGGGACAAAACTCGACCTTTCATTTTGGCAATCTATCACGGCATCGCCTTGGCAGACTATTACGAGCGTCTCTTGGTCGCAAATCTTGATAGGGGTCCTTTCCATAATAGTATTGACAGGAGTGATAGGGGAGGTGACAACTCGACTACTCCACCTTCTCACCCCCCGCTACTCTTCGCGGCGCCGTGGATGGTGCACGTGGATAATGCTTTTAGCCGTAGTGGCGCTTCTCATACCTATGCGTTGCGGCTTGATAGGAGAGACACTGACACCAGAGAATGGTTATTTCTCCTCCAACCAGCAATATAATCAAGCCACAGTCAATCCTCTTTACTCCTTTAGCTACTCTCTCCTCCATCAGTCACAGGGAGAGAATGCTAATAAATCTCCAGCTCAAACGAAATCTCCAGCTCAAACTAATTGATTATAAAAAGTATTTTGTAACTTTGTGGGTAAAGAAACTAATCTACTCGCAAGGCGATGAGTGGTCATGGCAAAGCTACAGCTAAAACCCTAAGAATAGGGCGAATAATAGTGTCGGTGGTGGTTTTCTATGCCATCACATGTGGCCTTGTGGGCATTCCCTTGATGATACCGGTAGTGGCAGAGTGGCTCGAATCGCTCCAATTGATCCAGACTGCCATGGTGTTTAGCCTTTACGTATTCATCATGTGGCTAATTGTCACTCTGATATTTGGGCGCGTGTATTGCTCCACGGTATGTCCCCTGGGTACGTTTATGGATATTATGTCGCGTCGTGGTTCCACCACTATGCGTTCCACCTACCATTACTCACGTCCGCTCAATCATCTGCGCTATTCGGCCTTGGTAGTCACATTGGTGTGCTTGATGGGAGGATATTTCATAGTGGCCACTTTGCTAGATCCATATGCTGTATGGGCGCGAATAGATGAGAGCCTACTACGCCCTCTTTACACCCTCATAGGATTTGTGCCTGACCCTCATTACGACAACCGACAATGGTGGACAGCCGCTGGAGTGAATGTGGCCACTGTCTCAGTCATGTCGATTGGAGTGGCAATAGTCCTTCTTCTTGCTATTGCCCAAGCTGCTTGGCGCAAAGGGCGAATAGTGTGTAATGCCATCTGCCCGGTGGGTACCACGCTTGGCTTTATCAGCCGTTTTGCAATATTCCAGATAGAGATTGATACAGATAAATGCATCCAGTGTCGACGGTGTGAAAACGTATGCAAAGCCGAGTGTCTCGACTTGATTGACCACGTGGTGGATGGCAGCCGGTGTATCAATTGTTTCAACTGTATCAACGTGTGTCCTAACGATGCTATCCATTACACACCGCGCCGCAAGCAGCTATCCATCCCTATGATGCAAAAGATTTCGGGCCTCACTACCGCCAACCAATGTGGTGGAGGAGCCTCAAGCACCAACAATACCCAACAATCCGCTTCCAAAACTGACAATCCCTCGATATGCGACCCTACTTAGACCTTCTAAAGACGATAATGGACCATGGTGTGGACAAAGGCGACCGCACAGGTACAGGCACCCGCTCCATCTTTGGCTATCAAATGAGGTTTAACCTCGCTGATGGTTTCCCTCTATTGACCACCAAAAAACTCCATTTACGCTCCATCATTCATGAGCTCCTGTGGTTTATCAAAGGGGATACCAATGTGAAGTATCTGCAAGACAACGGAGTGAGGATATGGAATGAGTGGGCTGATGAGAACGGCGACCTGGGACCTATATATGGAAAGCAGTGGCGTGCATGGCCCGACTATAAAGGAGGAGCTATCGACCAACTCAAAGAGGCAATCCACACTATAAAGACTAATCCCGAATCTCGACGTATCATCGTATGTTCGTGGAACGTGGGTCAACTTGATGAGATGCGTCTGCCTCCGTGTCATGCATTCTTTCAGTTTTATGTGGCCCGTGGCCGCTTGAGTCTACAGCTTTATCAGCGTAGCGCCGACTGCTTCTTAGGTGTGCCATTCAATATAGCTTCCTACTCGTTGCTTCTGATGATGGTGGCTCAAGTATGCAATCTTGAGGCCGGAGATTTTATCCATACTTTTGGCGACGCTCATATCTATCTCAACCACTTCAATCAGGTAGAGGAGCAGCTACGGCGCGAGCCTCGTCCGCTGCCACGCATGGAGCTCAATCCCGAGGTGAAAAATATAGAGGATTTCCGCTACGAAGACTTTCATCTTGAAGATTATAATCCTCATCCTCATATCTCAGCGCCTGTTGCCGTATGACTCCTACGATTAGTATGATAGTGGCTGTGGCTCGCGATAGAGCCATAGGGCAGGGGGGTGGGATGCCTTTCCACATCTCGGCCGATATGCGCCACTTTAAGGCCTTGACGATGGGTAAGCCTATTATTATGGGCACCAACACCTTTAAGTCGCTTCCAAAAGGTGCTCTCCCCGGGCGTCGTAATATCATAGTGAGCGGGCAAGGTTTCAAGGCACCGGGGGCTGAGACCGTAGGAAGTCTCGATGAAGCCTTAGAACTCACCTCCGATGCCGAGGAGGTGATGATAATAGGAGGGGGACAGATATATGAGCAGATGATGCCACGCGCCCAGCGTCTGTATCTCACTGAAGTGGATGCTGAATATCCAGCAGCTGAAGTGAGGTTTCCCGTTATTGAGCCTTCACAATGGCAGGAAGTAGACTCTACGGAGTGGGAAAGCGACCCTGTTTCGGGCCTATCTTACCGCTACATTTGTCTTTCTCGCAAATAAACCTTACCTTTGCACCAATCAAGAGCCACACTTTTGACTCTTGACTTAAGACTTTTGACTTAAGACTTAACCCGCCCCGGTAGTTCAACGGATAGAATAGAGGTTTCCTAAACCTTAGATAGCAGTTCGATTCTGCTCCGGGGTACAACCGACTTTACCAACTCCAACAACCCCAACAACTTTACCCGTGTTTTCTGGAATAGTAGAAGAAGCGGCCCTCGTGGTAGGTGCCGTAAAAGATGAAGGCAATCTTCATCTTACGCTCAGTTGCTCGTTTACCGATGAGCTTAAGATAGATCAGTCAGTGAGCCACAATGGCGTGTGTCTTACCGTGGTAGCCCTCTCAGAGGATGGCACGTATACCGTCACGGCCATCCAAGAGACTCTTGAGCGCAGCAATTTAGGACTCCTAAAGGAGGGCGACCTTGTCAATCTCGAACGTTCTATGAAGATGGACGGACGTCTTGACGGCCACATTGTGCAAGGTCATGTAGACTGCACAGCTGTGTGTGAAGAGGTAGAGGAGGTAGAAGGTAGCCGCTACTATAAGTTTAGCTACGACGTGCCTTTAGAGATGGCGCGTCGCGGATATGTCACTGTTGAAAAGGGGTCGGTGACTGTCAATGGAGTGAGCCTCACGGTATGCGATAGCGAGCGTGACAGCTTCCGCGTGGCTATTATTCCCTACACCTTTGAGCACACCAACTTTAAGACTATCGAGCCTGGCACGGTGGTCAACATTGAGTTTGACATCATCGGTAAATACTTGGCTCGTCTCTCCTCCCTCTCCTAATACCTTTGACTCTTGACTTTTGACTCTTGACTTTTGACTTTTGACTTTTGACTTTTGACTTATGAAATACTCTCGTATCTTACTTAAACTTAGCGGCGAATCGCTAGCAGCTGGTCAAGGCCATGGCATTGACTCTACGCGCTTGGCCCAATATGCTGAGCAGATAAAGGCCATCGCCCAAAGCGGTGTGCAAGTGGCTATCGTAATAGGCGGCGGCAACATCTTCCGTGGCCTGTCGGGCGCTGCCAAGGGTTTTGACCGTGTGAAAGGCGACCAAATGGGTATGCTTGCCACCGTCATCAACTCATTGGCTCTCAGCTCAGCTCTTGAGAGCATAGGGCAGCCAGCACGCGTGTTTACAGCCATCAATATGTTTCCTATTGGAGAACACTACAGCAACACTCGCGCTATTGAGGCCCTCAATCAAGGCTATGTGGCTATCTTGGCTGGTGGCACAGGCAATCCCTTCTTCACCACCGATACTGGCAGCGCCCTTCGTGGCATAGAGGTAAGGGCCGACGTGATGCTCAAAGGCACTCGCGTGGATGGCATCTACACCGCCGATCCTGAGAAAGATCCAACGGCTACCAAGTTTGACGATATTAGCTACGATGAAGTCTACAATCGTGGCCTCAAGGTGATGGATCTTACGGCTACCGCTCTGTGTAAAGAAAATGGCCTCCCCATCATCGTCTTTGATATGGACACTCCTGGCAATCTACTTAAGGTGGTGTCGGGCGAGCCCATCGGTACAATTGTTCACCCTTAACAACTCAATAATACCCATGGAAGTAAAAGATTATCTCGATCCAGCAGAAGAAAAGATGGAGATGGCCGTGGCCTATCTCGATGAGGCCTTGGCTCATATCCGAGCCGGCAAAGCCAACCCCAAGATTCTCGACACGATACGCGTCGACTACTATGGTAGCAAGGCGCCTATCTCAAATGTGGCTAATATCGTGGTGCCCGATGCTCGCACCATCACCATCACCCCCTGGGAGAAAGCCATGTTTAAGGAGATAGAAAAGGCCATCATCAACTCCCCCTTGGGTATCATGCCCGAGAACAACGGCGAGGTGATACGTATATCCATCCCTCCATTGACCGAAGATCGCCGTAAGCAGCTCGTAAAGCAGTCGAAGGCCGAGGCCGAGCAAGCCAAGGTGTCGGTGCGCAATGCGCGTCGCGATGCTATCGAAGGTCTGAAGAAGGCTGTTAAGAAAGGTATGGCCGAGGACGTAGAGAAGGATGCCGAAGCCTCCGTGCAGAAGCTCCACGATAAGTATCTCAAGAAAATCGACGATCTCTTTGCAGCAAAGGAAAAAGAGATTCTCACAGTATAATGACTCCTTAGCCCTTTGGCTCTCCTCCTGCCAAGGCTATATCAACCCAAATTATTATGAGTAGGCCTTTTGGCGTCGACATTGGCGTCAGAAGGCTTATTTATTTCAGAAGGCTTATTTATTGTGGTGGCTTTGATTCTCATCCTGCGCATCAGATTGGTGATATACACTGTGAAGAGCGGAAACATCATCATCCCCATACAGGAAAGCACTGCCACTACTATCTTGCCGGCCACTGTCACCGGGTAGACATCACATCCCAGAGTGGTACAGTTCATGCAGGTCACCCACAAGGCCATGCCGAAGTCGGGGATTTGAGGGTTGACGGTATGTTCGCGCTCAAGAACGATGAGAGCGCCAAAATATACCGATGCCAGGAGTATCACGAGATATGAGGCGAAGATGCTTGTTATCTTATTGCTTGAGAGATATCCCACCACAATGGACAGCGCCAACGCACCGCGCGCTAAGGGTATGAACCTCACAAAGTAGAGAGCATCTGGAGGCAAGTAAATATGAAGCCAATGGATAATGTTGAGATAGGGAATGGAGAGTAGGAAGAAGAGTATGCGTTGCTTGATATAAGAGCTTTTGACGGGAGCCAGCCATAGTTCAAGAAAGAAGTCGGTGATAAAAGCTATACATACCCAGAGTTGAAAGGTCATGTAGGCATCATCCTCCAGAAAGGGGATGTTGCGAAAGGTGTCGATGGAGATAAAAATGATGAGGAGAAGCGACAACACCAGTATCACCGTGTTGCACACTCGATAGATATCTTGCCTTGTATGTTGACCTATATCCCTCATCTTGATTCTTTGGTTGGTAAAGAAAAAACGCGTGGCGAGAAGAAATGGTTGAAAATCTTTGATTGGTTGTTCTCTAAAGGGGGAATGAGGTAAAGGGTCAAGGATTTAATTTTGTGATGTGGTAGGAAATAAGTAATTTTGCACTTTCGTTTTAACCAACTTAAAAGTGGAAACAAAATATATCTTCGTGACTGGTGGTGTGGTGTCCTCGCTGGGCAAGGGCATCATCTCTTCATCACTGGCTTGCATTCTGAAGGCGCGTGGCTATAGAGTCACTATTCAGAAGTTTGACCCATACATCAACATCGACCCTGGTACTCTTAACCCTTATGAGCATGGCGAATGCTATGTGACAGTCGATGGACACGAAGCCGACCTTGACCTCGGCCACTATGAACGATTCACCAACGTACAGACTACCCGCGCCAACAATGTCACCACTGGACGCATTTATCAGAGCGTCATCGACAAGGAGCGTCGTGGCGACTATCTTGGCAAGACCGTACAGATAATCCCCCACATCACCGATGAGATAAAGCGCAATGTGAAGCTCCTCGGCAACACCGGGCAATATGATTTTATCATCACAGAGATTGGCGGCACGGTAGGCGACATCGAGTCGCTCCCCTTCTTGGAGGCTGTGCGCCAGCTGCGTTGGGAATTGGGTCAGAATAGTCTCTGCTTGCATCTCACCTACGTCCCTTATCTCGCTGCCGCCAAAGAGCTCAAAACCAAGCCCACTCAACACTCGGTGAAAAGCCTTCAAGAGGTGGGTATCCAGCCCGATGTATTGGTGCTTCGCACAGAGAAGGATATTCCTGTCAACATGCGTAGAAAGATAGCCCAATTTTGCAATGTTGCACCTGAGGCCGTTATCCAGTCAAAAGATCGTCCAACGATATATGAAGTTCCAGTCAGGATGCACGATCAGCATCTGGATGAGATTGTGCTTCGCAAGATGGGAGTAGAGCCGGTAGGGGAGCCTAATATGGGTCCTTGGATGCAATTTCTCCATAAAATAGAGCATGCCACAGAGGAAGTCAATATAGCCCTTGTGGGCAAGTATGTGGAGCTGCAGGATGCCTACAAGTCGATCAACGAGTCGCTCTTTCAGGCTGCCACCTACAATGACCGCCGCCTCAACCTATGCTCCATCCATAGCGAGAAGGTGACTCCGGAGAATGTCGATGAGTTGCTACGCGACATGGACGGAGTCATTATAGCCCCTGGATTTGGTCAGCGTGGCATCGAAGGGAAGTTTACGGCTCTGCGATGGTGTAGGGAGCACGATGTGCCGACGTTTGGCATCTGTCTGGGTATGCAATGCATGGTGATAGAGTTTGCGCGCAATGTGCTAGGTCTTCCTGAGGCCAATAGCACAGAGATGAACCCCACTACCCCCGACAACGTTATCGACCTGATGGAAGAGCAGAAGAGCATCTCCAATCTGGGAGGTACGATGCGTCTTGGGGCTTATGATTGCCGCTTGCGTCCCGAGAGCCGTGCGGCCAAGGCCTATGGGAAGCTTGACATCAAGGAGCGTCATCGCCACCGCTTTGAGTTTAACAACGATTATCGCGAACGTTTCGAGGCTGCTGGCCTCCAGTGTGTGGGTGAGAATCCCGCCACCCATCTGGTAGAGGTAGTGGAGATGCCCTCCAAGCGCTGGTGGATAGGCACCCAGTACCATCCCGAGTATTCGAGCACTGTGCTCAACCCTCATCCCCTTTTCTTAGACTTTATAAAGGCTACCATCGCTTACCACGATGAGCGATGCGGCTCAAAATGATAATCAACCACCCACAACCTCCATCCCCCCCTCTTACACTTTGGATAAAAACACCCTTATAGGCGCCCTTCTGATGGGCGCAGTGATAATAGGTTTCATGTGGCTCAATCAGCCCTCTGAAGCCGAGTTGGCAGCCCGGCGTCAAGCCGCTGAGCAGCAAGCCGCCGAGCGTCTTCAGGAGGCTACGAGCGAGGCCGTGATAACCGTCGACACCATCAGCGAGGCCGAACGTAAGATTATAGCCTCCACCATCAGCCAGTATGGAGTGATGGATAGCGTGAGCGGCGTGACAACCCTCGCCACCGACAAAGCTACCCTTCAGCTCACACGCGACGGCTTGCTGCAAGGCTCCGTAGCTGTGGGCAACACTAATGTCAGCCTCTCCCAACTCTTGACAGGACCAAGCGATGACCTTCCTGTGGCTACAGCTACTAAGGCCGTGGCTACTCTTAAGGGCGTATTGGCATCTGTGGCACGCTACCAAGGCTTCTCGCGTCATCTCTACGGCGAGGAGAAGACGTTGAGGCTCGAGAATGAAAAGCTTGCTCTCGATTTCTCAACCAAGGGCGGTGTCATCTCGCGTGCATTGCTCAAGGAGTATAAGACGTATGACAGCACTCAGGTGCAGCTGATGGCTCCCGACATCGATATGTATAGCTTCACTCTCACCACTGCTACCCAGCGCTTTGAGACCAGCGAGTTTTACTTCACGCCCGTGCAGGAAAACGACTCTACCATCACAATGCTTCTTGACCTTGGCGATGGAGCCCGGTGGGGCATACGCTATACACTCCCTTCCACAGGCTATCTCGTTAAGATGGATATCCTGCAAGAGGGTATGCAGACGGTGATCCCCAGCAGCGTGGCCACGATGGACTTCTCCTGGCACCAGAAGATGGCGCGCAACGAGGCTGGCCGCATGTTTGAGGAGCGCAACAGTGCCCTCTATTATATGTTTATCAACGGCGATGTTGAAAACCTTAAAGAAGGCTCTTCGCAGCGCAAGGAGGTCAACGAGCGCGTGAAGTGGATAGCTTATAAAAACCAGTTCTTCTCGGCTCTTATCGTGCCGCAGACCAATTTCACATCGGCTGTCTTTGATAGCGAGGTGCTCGAGAACGATATGAACTTCCTCAAGGAGTTTGACACTCAAGCAACGGTGGATTATAGCTCTACGTTGGCCAATCCTGCCAGCTTCACCTTCTTCTTCGGTCCCAACTCCTATCCGCTTCTCTCCGACCTCCAGCATCAGATAGTGCCCGAGGAAAATCTCCACTTGACCAATCTCGTGCCTCTTGGCTGGACCCTCTTCCGCTGGATCAATCAGCTGATAGTAATCCCTGTATTCGACTTCTTTGGCGGTTTTATCAAGAGCTATGGCATCATAATCTTGCTCCTCACCATATTTATCAAGCTCATCATCTTCCCATTCACCTACAAGAGCTATATCTCGCAAGCCAAGATGCGCCTCTTGCAGCCCGAGATACAGGAAATCAACGAGCGCTATCCTGGCAATGAAAACGCCATGAAGCGTCAACAAGAGACCATGGCTCTCTATAGCCGCGCAGGGGCAAGTCCCTTCTCAGGGTGTCTGCCCATGCTGCTCCAGCTGCCTATCCTGGTGGCGATGTTCAACTTCTTCCCCTCGGCTATTGAGCTGCGCGGGCAGTCGTTCTTGTGGGCCAAGGATCTCTCGGCTCCCGATGCCATTGTCAGCTGGACCACCAATATTCCCCTTATATCAAGCACGTTTGGCAACCATATCAGCCTCTTCTGTCTGTTGATGACCGTGGTCAACATTATCTACACTCGTATCACCATGCAGAGCCAGGCAAGCAACAACACCATGCCGGGTATGAAGTGGATGATGTATCTGATGCCGGTGATGTTCTTAGTGTTCTTCAACAACTACGCAGCCGGTCTTAGCTACTATTACTTCCTGTCGCTGCTTATCACCATCGTGCAGACCTACATCTTTCGTCGCTGCATCAGCGAGGAGAAGATGCGTGCCAAGATGCGCGAAAACGCCAAGAAGCCCAAAAAGAAGAGTGGCTTTATGGCTCGTCTTGAGGAGGCTCAGAAGCGTCAACAAGCGCTCCTCCGCGAGCAAGAGCGTCAGCGCGCCAAGGGCAAACGCTAATCCCCCGAGGCCTCTCTTCATAGGCCGGTAGATATATAATTTCAAGGTGCTCATCCAGAAATTTAGGTGTTTCGGGATGAGCATCTTTATTTTTATGAGAAAAAAGAGTATATTTGCATATCATTATGCTTACTCACCAACCTTAAATACGCGTATGAAAAAAATCTTTACTCTTCTGCTGGCAGCTACCTGCAGCATTGCAGCTTATGCCGACAAGACATTTGACGCTGTGGTGGAAAGCGACGTGGCCTACACTGCATCGACGGCAACTATGACACGCGCTCTCGATGGCACGTATACTATCACTGGACTCTTTGGCGAGGCTGGATATCTCGACTCCGACCAATCAGAGTTTCTTTATGGCCCTACTCTGACAGTGTCAATCACCTCCGACAACTCGCTGACGCTCGATGCCAGTACTCTTTATGTGTATATGAAGCAGGGAGAGACCTCCTCGATGGACGACCGCGATTATCTTTACATGTCGCTGACCTCCACTTCCTATCCTTCGGAATATATAGCTGAACTTGGCGAGGACGACTACAACCATGCCTTCAAGTTTTATGTCTATCTCTATCAATATTCTACCCAGACTTGCTACGACAAAGGCTACGTGACCGTCAAGTGGTATGCTTCGGCTGAGGATGATGAAGCAGAGCCTGCCGTGGCTGTAGAGACCTACGACGATGGCTTGGCCACGCTCTCAGGAGTGGAGACTCCAGTAGAAATCGCTCTCACCAACTATGGCACGTATACCCTCTCCAATCCTTGGGGACAGCCGGGATGGAACGCCGATAAGACCATCTATTATCAAGATGTGACCCTCGGCTTTGAGCTCGTTGATGGAAAGCTCAATCTTATCAGTGGCTACGACTCCTATGAGAATGACGGCACAGAGTATAAGATGGTCTACTATGCCGTCGACTATAGCGGCGATGAGGCCTCTTGGCTTGGAGCATACGTCTACGATGGTTATGCCTACACGGATCATCGGGATCTTGAGGACGGCGCTGTATGGTATGATGAGGCTCTGCTCTATGTGGCCGACTTCTCTTCTTCGTCCACCGAAGCCATGACTCTCACGTGGAACACTCTGCCTACACCCGTAGTGGCCTACGATGCCAAGGTAGTGGCTGAGGATACGGTGGAGGCTACGCTCTATGCTTGTCCCGATGGCTCATATCGTATCAACGACTTTATGGGAGATGCTTATACTCGCGACAATGTGGCCTTTACACTGACCGACGACAATACCGTCCTTGTCATCGAGACCTCAATGAATGGCGATTATAAATATATCTACATGAAGACTGCCGAAGGTCAGAGCGTATATCTGTATGTCTACGATGCGCTGTATGGCAGCTACACAAGTTATACGCCTAATGCAGCTATCGAGGATGGCGATGGTGTGTGGAACAACTACGCATACTTCTGTGTGCAGCCCTACATCTCAGGCTATGGCAGTAGCTACTATGTGAATGTTTATTGGGACTATACCACCTCTACGGGTATCACATCGATAACCAATGATATTATCGAGGGCTCAGTAGAATACTACAATCTCCAAGGTGTACGCGTTATGAATCCCACATCGGGCCTCTATATCATAAAAGAGGGCACGAAGGTGAGCAAGCGCATCATTCGCTAAATCTTTATTAGATACCCCAAAAATCTGGCAGGAAGAGGACGCTTCAGCCCTCTTCCTGCCAATATTTGAGCAAAGGATGCTCTTTAAGCGTTATTGTAATTGATAAATAGCCAAGGTATGATGAAACGATTTAAAAACAAGATACTCGTAGCGATGATTTGCGGGCTTCTGATGGGAGGCCTCAGCAGTTGTGCTACGTGGTGGGCTGCCAACATTGGTCCGCAGGGACCTAACGTCAGCGTAGGAGGCACTATAAACAATAAATATACCCCCTCAAAGTCATCGGGCATAAAGAAGGATAAGAAGAACACCCACGTAGAGCAGCCCGACGGGGGCGGCGGTCGCCATTAAGCCCATAGCCACACCACGGTATTCCAGGTTAAGTGAAAATAAACGTGCGATTGTTGTAGGTCAGAATCTTGCGCTCTATATGCTTTTTGACCGCACGCGATAGCACGATTTTCTCCAAGTCGCGTCCCTTGAGTACGAGCGTTTCGGGGGTGTCGCGATGGGTGATGCGCACCACGTCCTGCTCTATGATCGGACCGGCGTCGAGTTCGGTGGTGACATAGTGGCTCGTGGCGCCAATGATTTTCACGCCTCGCTGCCAGGCTTGATGATAGGGCTTGGCCCCGATAAAGGCGGGTAGAAACGAATGGTGGATATTGATGATGCGGTTGGGGAAGGCCTTTATCATGTTCTCAGTGACAATCTGCATGTAGCGAGCAAGGACGATGAAGGTGATGCCTTCGCGGCGCATGAGCTCCATTTCGGCCTTTTCCACTTCGTCTTTGTTGGAGTGATCCTTGGCAATAGACCATACATAGTAGGGGATGCCAAATTGCTCCGCCACATACCGCAGGTCTTCATGATTGCTGATGATGCAGGGAATGTCACATTCCAGCTCGCCAGCTTTATATCGAGCCAGGAGGTCGTAAAGACAGTGGCTCATCTTCGACACGAAGAGGGCCATCCTCGGGCGCTGGTCGTTGAAGTAGAGGTAGTAGGTCATCCCATAGCGGCGAGCATAGAGAGTGTCTATATATTCCTTTATCTTGTCGCGTGGCACCATGAAGTCCTTGAGTTCCCATTCGATGCGCATGAAGAAGATACCGTCGTGGCGGTCTACATACTGGTCAAGATAGACAATGTTGCCACGATTGTCCGCTATGAAGCGTGTCAGCTCTGTGATGATGCCTGGCTGGTCGGGGCAGTAGAGGAGGAGTATGGCTGTTGGCGATGTGGTGCCTTCTGATGGATTAGTCATTGCTTTTTGCTTGTAAATTATGCATTTTGAGGTGCAAAATTACAATAAAAAGTCCAAATCACTATCATCCTGCCCTCTATAATTTAAAAATATATAAAAAGAGGCTGTGGCCAAATTGCATTACCTCAGCGAACCCCTCCGGGGTTGCCATAGATTGTGCTAATTTTGACACAGCCTCTCTTAAGGAGGGGAAGAAACTCTAATTATTTGCGTATTTTCTTGCCGCCGATGATATAGATGCCCTTAGGCAACTGGTTGATTTGGTTGGCCGAGGCATTGCGGAGGATGCAAATACCAGTGGTGGTGTATACATCGTTGGTGGCAGCCTTTTCGGCAGCGATGGTGTTGATGCCAGTGGCGGTGATGGTAAATGTAGCTACGAGGTCGGTGGGTTGAGCATCAGCCCAATAATAGTAGTCGTAGGCAAGGAAAGCATCCTTGGGGACGGTAAGGGTATAGTCGCCCTCGTCGAGAGTTACATCCTCGGGGATAGTGACGATGAGGAGGTTGGTCTCAGGATCCTCGATATAGCCTTCCTTGATATTGCTGGCTTCGATGGTGGCCACTTCTTCTTCACCCTTGGTAAGGGTAGCGTAGGTGTAGGATTCTTTAAACATGCCAAAGTCGAGGCTGGCGAAGGTCACTACACGATCGGCGTATGTGAAGGTATACTCCACGGGGCGCAGGTCGCTGTCATCGCCTCCGGTGTCATCACCGCCCTCAGAGGCGCTGGGTACGTAGCTCCACTCGAGGTTGAGATCCTGGGTCTCTACAGGGTTGCCATCGCAATACAGCTCATAGGCAGCAGCGGCCATGACAAACGTCACTGTGGTGCCTTCTTCATATTCTGCAATGTCGGCGGGATAAGCCACGAGGAGGTCATTCCACATAGCCATCAGTGTGTAGTCGTCGGCCGTGAGGGTGTAGGTGTCGTCGGCGATGGTGATAGTGGCTGTGGCATTGGTGGCGAGGCCTACTTCGTAGTTGGATGGCCATTCGATCCATACCGATTTCCCAGCATCTACAGTGGGAGCTTGCCAATTGTCATCGGCCAAGGCGGTCTGGGGTGCTAAGGATGCGAGCCCAAGGATTGATAAAAATGCGGTGCAGGGTAAAAATTTCTTCATGTGATGATAGAGTTTAGGGGGTTAAAGCTCGCTGGGAGCATAAAGATTATTTTTCACAAGCAAAAGTAAGATTTATGAAAAATAATTTCCCCACTCTTGCGCCTTGCGCTTGCGCTAACTTCTGAAAAAAGCACAAAAGGACTAAAAGAGAGCTTCTCTGTAGGCTAAGGATTTTCTGACGAAGCCACTTTTCTATACTCTCGCGGGGTGAAGCCCGTCACCTTCTTAAAGACCGAGGTGAAATTGGAGCGCGACTTAAATCCCAAGTCTTGCGCTATTCCTTCTATGGTGAGGCGATTGCTCATCTCGGGATTGTTTAGGCGCCGACAAGCCTCGCGTATGCGCTGCTCGGCCAGCAGGGTGTAGAAGTTTTTACCCGTCAGTTCATTGATGGTCTGTGACACGTATTTATAGCGCGAGTCGACAAGGCTAGCCAGTCGCTCTATAGAGAACTCGGGGGTATAGACTTCAGGGCTTGTCTCGAGCACTGTGGTGATGGCCTGAAAGAGTCGCTGTTTATCCTCGTCGCGCAGCAGGCTGCCACGATATTTCTCGTCGTCGTGTGGCTCCTCCTCTTCTTTTTCTTTATCTTCGGAGTCCTCCTCCTCTTCTTCATTGACGTTGGGGATTGAGAGGTCGAGCTTTTCTTGTACTCGATGGTAAAGCTCCAGATTGCTCTCGCGTAGACGTCGGTTTTTGAAGTATAATCGAGTCAATAGGCCCAGGATTATGACAAGCGCTATGGCTATGATCGTCGTGACGAGCATCTGGGTACGGCGCTTTTGTATCATTTCCTGTAGCTCCTGATGGGCTCGGCGTGTCTCGAAGGCCTCCTCGAGGTCTTTTACGGCTACGTAGCGGCTGATAGCTGTATTGGCAGCATTTGTTTCGAGGGCTTTGAGTCGGTAGTGGGCGGCAGAGTCTCTCCGTCCCCATTGGTCGTAGATGTCCGAGATATTGTCGTAGGCATAAGCCTCAAGGTCGGGGAGAGCGTTGGTTTGGGCAAGCTGTAAGGCCTGCTGAGAGCAAGACAGTGCTCGAGGATAATCCTTGAGGTTGCGGTAGAGTTGACCTTGTATTTGGAGCAAGAGCAGCTTGTAGCGTGAAGGCATGTATAGGGCATCTACCGCCTCGCTGGCTTGGCCGAGCAAGGCTATGGCCACCGTGTCGCGCCCTTCTTGGTGGGCCAGATAGGAATGAGCAAAGCAGCGGTTGGTTGTCAACATGCGAGTGGCGGGTATAGCCGTATCGTCGAGAGTGAGAAGGACGCTCCGCAGCGAGTCGGTAGCCGGGGCGTGATACACGTGGGAGATAAGATTATATGCTGCTGTCATCATGTGTTCCCAATCCTTCTCTTGATAGCTTGCCTCTAAGGCTCGGTAATAATTAGAAATAGCCGCTTCGGTCTCTTCATACTGGCTGTAAATATTGCCTATATTAATATATGTGGGCGCTAATAGCTTACGGCTATTTCCATCGGTGGCCATATCCAGTGTGCGACGAAAATATTCATAAGCCTGTGTGTAATCCGCATACTTAAAGAAATAGATATAACCGGCATTGTTGTAGGCTCCAGCCACGATATACTTATCGTCGTCGGCCATATTTGGCTTATAGGCATTGATTACCACCGAGTAGAGAGCCAAGGCACGCTCGGGGTCGGCCATAATGAGGCTGTCCGCTTCCTTCTTGACAGCCTTCAGCGGCTTGTCGGAATAAAGCTGATACACCTCTTGATAATCTGTGTGGATTGAGGCCAAGCCTCCCACGGTTATCACAGCCAGCAGTAGCGTGATAAGGGTAATTTTAAATATCTTGCTCAGGATATGATTGGTCTTTTAGATTTTCTACGCGAATTTCTGAAAATAAGCTCGCATTACCAAATGTTTTAACAAAAAAGCGTCCCTCCCGGTAGCTCTACAAGCCCTATCCCTTTACACGTGGATGATGGCGCAGTATCTCTTCTCGCAGGCGCGTGTTGTCGAGATGAAGATAAATTTCAGTGGTGGCAATGCTTTCGTGGCCCAGCATTTGCTGTATGGCGCGCAGGTTGGCGCCTCCCTCCAAGAGATGGGTAGCAAAGGAATGGCGGAGGGTGTGAGGCGAGATGGTCTTTTTGATGCCGGCACGCTCAGCCAAGTCCTTTATGATATAGAAAATCATCACGCGGGTCAGATGGCGCCCGCGGCGGTTGAGAAAGAGATAATTGTCTTCGCCAGGCTTTATGTCGAGCGCTCCGCGGTCGTCGAGCCAGCGCTCTATCTCATCCACTGCCACTGGCGAGAGGGGCACGAGGCGCTCTTTGGAGCCTTTGCCTTTCACCACGATGTATTCTTCGCGAAGATACACTCGGCTCAGTTCAAGCCCCACCAGTTCCGACACACGCAGTCCGCTCCCATAGAGTGTCTCCATGATGGCGCGATTGCGTTGGCCTTCATCCTTGCTCATGTCGATGGCGCTTATCATCGCGTCGATTTCCTCCGTGGAGAGCACTTCGGGGAGATGTTTGCCAATCTGCGGGGGTGAGAGGAGCAGGGTAGGGTCGCTATCTATATACCCCTCTATCTTAAGATAGCCAAAAAATGACTTAATGCCCGACACTATGCGGGCTTGCGAGCGTGGAGCGATGCCCAGATCGTATAGGCTGGCGCAAAACGCTTGGAGCGTGGAGAGCTCCACATCGTGGAGGCGGGTGGATGTTGTTTCCAGATAACCGATGAGTTTCTCCACATCGTCGCGATAACTGCTCTGGGTGTTGGCTGCCAATCCTCGCTCCATCATCAAGTAGGCCTCAAAGCTCTCCAGAAGTCGCTTTATATCGTTGATTGCTCGCATAGATAATAGATATAGGGGAGGTCTTTAGAAAGCCACTTTAAAATCTTGGCGTGGCAATCCTTGCCGACCCACCAAGATAGTCGTCACCCCATTGGTGAAAGTCATCCCTTGCTTCATGAGACTCATAGCGTCGTCTACCACTTGGCGCGCTTGTGGATTGTCAAGGTTAAGAGCCACTACAAGCCCGTGACCTTCTACCACCTCTGCTATCTGAGCAGGGGAAACAAGTGCGGCATTTTCCAAGAGCAACATCGTCGGAGGTTTCCCGAGGTCTTCACTCTTCTTGAGAGCGGATACCACTTTGATGCTTGCTCCCTTAGGAACGCCAAGACGTAGAGCTTGGGTCCTCAATCCGTTCTTGCCTCCCACTTGGATATATCTCTCTGCTTGTGCCCATAGAGCCAAGCGGTAGATAAGATAAAGCCCAGAGCGCGTGATGGCGCTCTGGGGGTGTGAGTCAAGAAGATTATCCAGCCTTTGGTAGGCATAATAGCCATACGGCTGATGGATTACCTCGGTGACAAACTCGTAGGCAAACGGCGAATGTATCCCAAACCCTCTGCTACGCCAAGCTCGCAGGGGCCAAGAACAGAGCCGTCCGAGGGTAATGCTCATGCCTGTAGGGTTTGCTCCTGGCGGTAGCGTATTATCGTTGTCGCTATTGCAGCGGCCAGGGCGATATAGATGAGGATGATGGCGATGTAGGCTGCCACGGTGGTGTTGTGAAGCGAGGCCGGGTTAAAGGTCATCTCTATCATGTGGCTTCCGGCAGGCACTGCCAATGCTCTCAGCAGATAGTTTACGCGGCCCAGCTCTGCTTCCTTGCCATCGATGGTCACATTCCAACCCCAAGGGAAATACACCTCGCTAAACACTGCCACTCCGCCCTCATGGGTCGTGGCGTGGTAGGTGATGCGATTAGGTGCATAGGACGTGGCGTAGATGGTGTCGCCAGGAGCCAGCGGGCGCCCTTGTCCCAGTATCTTCTCAAAGCGCCGGTCGGCTACGGCCTGTGTGGCGGGGTTGAGAAGGTCGAGGGCATCCATCTCGGCGTCAGCGCCGTCCACATAGGTCATCTGTTCTACCCACCAAGCATTGCCCAGAGCCTCGGGATTGTAGATGGCCGTCTGGTCGTCGGTCACGATATAGCGGGCATTGAGCATGTTGATGACGTTCATATCCGTGGAGTCGGGGGCTCCATAAAGAAACGCCGAGAGGTGGCGGTCAATCATGTCTTGATAGCGTGTCAGCTTGGCTGCGTGATACCCACCTATGGCTTTATGGCGATATGACGGTGCAGCGAGATTAAACTGCGGTATGTTCATCACGCGGTAGTGCATCGTCGTGTCGGCCAGTATCTGACGGTCGGCTTGTGTCATGGGGAAGGGTTCGCCAGTGGTGAGGGCCTTCTGCACAAAGCTGTCGCTGTCGAGATAGCGCTTGTTGACAAGATAGAGGTCGCCACAGATCACTCCAGCTATCAATATTGCTGTCACGCCAAGCGATAGCTTTTGATTATAGTAAAGCATCAGCAGGCCAAATCCCAAGGCCATGATGATAAAGCTGCGCAGGGCGTCGGCTTGTATCATCGAGTGGCGTAGGCTCTCGATGGCCGCATAAATGCGAGGATTGTCGAGGCTGAGGTAGCTTATCATTTGGGCGTTGGCTCCTTGCTGCTGCAAGACGGCGGCTATCTGATTGGCTATGTAGCGGTCGCTATCGGTGATGACGTCGCCAAAGATTCCTGGCACCATCAAGGCCAGCAGACATATACCACCTGCGATGCCAAAACACCATATCAAGGGTTTCTTGAACTGGCTCCAAGCATCCTGTGTGATGAGCAGTTTCTGCAGAGCCATGGCTCCCAGTAGCGGCATCGTAAACTCGGCGATGACAAGTATGCTCTCCACTGTCCTAAACTTGGAGTACATCGGCATGTAGTCGATCATCAGATCGGTGAGCCACATGCAGTTGCGTCCCAGGGCCAGCAGGATGGAGAAGAGGGTTAGGGCCACGAGTACCCACTTCATAGGGCCGCGCACGATGACACACCCCACGAGGAAGAGGGCCACGATAAGGGCTCCCACATAGACAGGACCATTGGTCCCCTCAGGCTCGCCGAAATATTGGCTCATGTAGCCCAGGAATTGGCCTTCTTGTGGTGATAGCTGTCCGCTTGCCACCATCTTTTGGGCTTCTGGCAGGTCACCGAGGCCAAGGATGTTGTGTTGTCCTTTTTCGGGCTTCACCGAAGCTCCTCCCTTGATGTTGGGAATCATTAGTGAGAGTGTCTCCGTTTGGCCATAGCTATACTGGGTGATATAGCTGCGATCGAGGCCGTCGGTGGTGTTGGCAGGATCGGCTTCATGGCTTAGCTCGGAATGGCCACCGCGGATGGTCTCTTTGGAGTATTCATAGGTGTTGTAGAGCGAAGGAAGGTTGGCGGTGACTGCCAGCCCCCCTGCCACTACGAGCACAGCCGAGGCGATCCACCATTGCTTCATCTTGCCGTTGCGTATGGCGGTGGTCATATAGGCCATGGCGAAGCCGAGCACCACGAAGAGGAAGTAGTAGCTCATCTGGGCATGATTGCCCGCTATCTGCATCATGGCAAAGAGGCCAGCTAAGGCCCCGCCCCAAAGATACTTGCCACGATAGGCCAGTACAACGCCAGCTATCGTGGGAGGGATGTAGGCCAGCGTGACAAATTTCCATATGTGGCCGGCACCGATGATGATGATGAAGTAGCTCGAGAAGCCATAGGCCAAGGCTCCTATCAAAGCCACATACCAGCGGAGCTTCATGGCCAAGAGCAGGATAAAGAATCCCACCATCATCATCACAAGTAGGTTGGCAGGCGAGGGCAGACCAAGCCCCATCACCGTCCCTATCCAGGTGAAGAGTCGGTCGGAGGGATACGAGGGGGATATCTGGAAGGTGGGCATTCCCGAGAATAGAGAGTTGGTCCACCGCGAGTGTTCGCCCGTGGCCTCTTCCCAGGCCTTGGTCTCTTGTCCTATGGCCATGCCTTGCTGCATGTCGGCTTGGCGCAAGACGTTGCCTTGCATGGCATCGGGGTAGAAGTAGGCCAGGGCCACTATGGCTATCACTGCCAGCGACCCCACGATGCCCCAGAAACGGCGCGATGCGAAGAAGTTTTTTATGGCCATCAGTCGTTTACTTCGAGGTCGATGTTAAACTCCTCGTGCCAAGGCAGTCCCTGCAGTGGCAGCTGCTCCATGAATGGGTCAGGGTCAAACTCCTCTACGTTCCACACGCCAGGGCGCTCCCACTTGCCTGTGAGAAACATCATGGCGCCAATCATGGCAGGCACGCCCGTGGTGTAGCTCACGGCTTGCATACCAGTCTCGCGGAAAGCTGCTTCGTGGCTGCAGTTGTTGTAGATATAGTAGGTCAAGGGGTTGTGGTCCTTGTCGAGGCCTGAGATGCGACATCCTATCGAGGTCTCGCCATGATAGTTCTCTCCGAGGTCCTGAGGGTTGGGGAGCACAGCCTTGAGGAATTGCAGAGGCACGATTTTCACGCCGTTGTATTCCACTTCGTCGATGCGTGCCATGCCTATGTTTTGGATTACGCGCAGATGGGTGAGGTATTCCTGACCGAAGGTCATCCAGAAGCGTGCACGCTTGATGGAGGGGAAGTTCTTGACGATGCTCTCCAGCTCTTCGTGGTAGAGTAGGTAGGAGTCTCGGCCACCGATGTTGGGGTAGTGGAGGGTCTTGTGGATCTCCAGTGGCTTAGTGGTCACCCATTCGCCGTCTTGATAGTAGCGACCGTTTTGGGTTATCTCGCGTATGTTGATTTCGGGGTTGAAGTTGGTGGCGAAGGCTTTGCCATGGTCGCCAGCGTTGCAGTCAACGATGTCGAGGGTCACCATGTCGCTGAAATAATGCTTGGCGGCATAGGCTGTGAATACGCCCGACACTCCAGGGTCGAAGCCGCAGCCAAGGATGGCCGTCAAGCCAGCCTCTTCAAAGCGCTTCTTGTAGGCCCATTGCCAAGAGTATTCAAAGTGGGCCACGTCCTTAGGCTCGTAGTTGGCCGTGTCGAGATAGTTGACGCCAGCTATCAAGCATGCATCCATGATAGGGAGGTCCTGATAGGGGAGCGCCACGTTGATCACCAAGCGGGGCTCATGACGCCGAAAGAGGGCCACCAATTCGTCTACATTGTCGGCATCAACGCTGTCGGTGGTCACCTTAGGTCCACCGGGACGCGTGATAGCCTTGGCCAGAGCGTCACACTTGCTCTTGGTCCTTGATGCAATTACGATCTCAGAAAACACGTCGGGGTTCTGGGCACACTTATGGGCCACCACGGTGCCTACACCGCCTGCTCCAATAATAATAACCTTTGCCATTTCTTGATTCTTATTGTGGATTAGAGGTAATTTAGTTGTTAAGAATGGTCAGGGCAGCTACACCCTCTCTTGGGTTTATAGCTGCTTTGAAGTAGCAAAGTTAATGACAATTAGCGACATCCCCAAATCTTCCTTTAACTATCTATCGCCGCTTTTATCCCCCTACCTCCTGCTAATTATTAGAATAGGGGTTTGGGCTTGGTGGCTTGGTAGTCCTTGAGGTAGGCGGGGGTGGAGTAGGCGAGGTCGAGGAAGTCGCGGCGCGACCAAGCACGCTCGGCAAGCGCCAGCATATCGGAGGCCAGAGGGACGATGTCGGGGATCCATCGTAGGTCGTCGCCCGTAAGTATCTTCTTGGCCTTCTCGCTGCCGTTGCCCATCAGCCATAGCTCTTGGCCGTTGCCGCGCCAGCGGTCGAGACAGTCGGGGGTGAGAATCATGGGAGTTGGCTCAAGAAGGGGTGTAAGGGCCATGTCGTAGACAGCAGTGTAGACCTCCATCCGCCTCGCGTCAATCATGGGCACGAAGAGAGTGTTGTCGTCGGGCATTGTGGAGCCAAACATCGCGCTTACCGCCATCAGCTCAAGCGTCGACACCCCGATAAGAGGCACGTCGAGGGCGAAAGCCAGCCCCTTGGCTTCCGAGAGACCTATGCGTAGACCCGTATAGCTGCCAGGCCCCATGGAGACGGCGATAGCATCGAGCTTCATCTCATGCTCCCGTAGATGGTCGAGACAGACCTTGATGAAGCCGCTGAGCAGAGCGGCATGGTTTTGACCTTGAAAGTCTTCACGATGACATATCACCATCCCCTCGGCCGACAGCGCCGTGGAGCATACGTTGGTGGAGGTATCAATGCTGAGTATTACAGCCATATTTCTTAGGATTATTGAATATTCTTTAAGTTTTTCACGGCAAAGTTACATAGTTTTCAGCTTTATTCGCTACTTTTGTGTCTAATAAAAACCCCGCCATAATGCTACTATCCATGACAGGCTTCGGCAAGGCCATTGTCGAGGTCGGAAACAAGAAAATCACAGTAGAGATAAAGTCTCTCAATAGCAAACAGCTCGATATGTCGCTGCGCGTCCCCTCACTCTTTCGCGAGAAGGAGCTGGAGATACGCAATCGGGTGGCCCACCGCTTGGAGCGCGGCAAGATTGACCTCAATGTATATGTAGAATCCGTCAGCGAAGACACCGCCTTAGAGCTCAACCTCCCCGCTCTCCGCTCCTATAAAGAGCAGATAGAACGCATGTCGGCCGAGCTATCGCTCCCGCTCCCCACCGACTGGTATTCCACTCTGCTGCGCCTCCCCGAGGCTCTTCACAGCGCCCCCCTGCCCACCCTCGACGACGAAGAGGAAGAAGCGCTCTATGCCGCCGTTGACGAGGCCGTAGAGGCCCTCATGCAATTTCGCACCCAGGAGGGCTCCAAGCTCGAAGACTTCTTCACCAAGAGGATTGAGAAGATTGAGGCGCTGCTGCGCGAGGTGCCACGCTACGAAGTAGAGCGTGTGGCAAAGATACGCGCCCGCATCGAGGACAATCTGGGCAAGATACCAGTGGTGGAGATCGACCGTGGTCGATTGGAGCAAGAGATGATATTCTATATCGAAAAGCTCGACATCAACGAGGAGAAGCAGCGTCTGGCCCACCATCTATCATATTTCATGGAGACCATGGGCGGCCAGTATGGACAGGGCAAAAAGCTCGGATTCATCAGCCAAGAGATAGGCCGCGAGATCAACACCCTCGGCTCGAAGAGCAATCATGCCGAGATGCAGCGGCTCGTGGTGAAGATGAAGGACGAGCTTGAGCAAGTGAAGGAGCAGGTGCTCAATGTAATGTAAACCCCTTTTGACTTTGACTTAAAACTTTTGACTTTTGAAATAGTATGGAAGGCAAAATAATCATCATCTCCGCGCCCTCGGGTTGCGGCAAGTCGACAATCATCAACGCATTGATGGATCGCGGCGACATCGACATGCAATTCTCGGTCAGCGCCACCAATCGCAAGCCTCGCGAAGGTGAACGCGACGGCGAGCATTACCATTTCCTCTCTACCCAGCAATTCAAGGACGCCATCGCCAACGGCGACTTCGTAGGGTATGAAGAGGTGTATCCGGGTCGCTATTACGGCACCCTCAAAAGCGAGATAACTCACCGCACAGCTCGCGGCCACAACGTGATCCTCGACATCGACGTGAAGGGTGGAGCCAACGTCAAGGAGCTATATGGCGACCGTGCGCTCAGCATCTTTATCATGCCCCCATCCATCGACACTCTTCGTGAGCGTCTCGAAAGCCGCGGCACAGAGACACGCGCCGCCATCGACCAGCGTGTGGCCCGCGCCGAATACGAGATTAGCTTTGCTCCAAAGTTTGACAAGACGGTGGTCAACGACAATCTTGACGAAGCTATAAAGCAGACCGGCGAGCTCATCTCGTCATTTATCAAGAAATAGACCCCAGCACTCAGTCAACCTCATCCCAACCGGCTATGAAGCAACGCCAGATAGGCATCTTCGGTGGCACCTTCGACCCTATCCACAATGGCCACACAATGCTGGCCAGCTATCTTGCGCAGTGGGGGCCGCTGGATGAGGTATGGCTTATGCCTTCGCGTATCAATCCCCTCAAAGAGGCCAAAGGAGCTGCTGGCGCCACCACTCAAGAGCGAGTGGAGATGGTAGAGATAGCTATTAGCAGTGAGCCGCGCCTTAGCTGCTGCCTGCTGGAGCTGGAGATGCCCTCACCCTCCTATACTATCAACACCCTTGATGCTCTTAGCGCCCGCTACCCCGATGCCCATTTCCGCTGGATAATAGGGAGCGACAACTGGCAGATAATTGACCGCTGGCGCGCATACCAACGCATCATCAGCCAATATGGCCTCATAGTCTATCCGCGTCCGGGATATGATATCGAGCCTTCGGCTCTCCCGCCACAGGTGGCAGTGGTCACAGCTCCCACCTTTGAAATCTCCAGCACATGGATACGCCAGGCTATTGCTGAAGGAAAGAATTTGAACCTCTTTCTCCCTTCAGGAGTTTATGACTATATCCAGCGCCATAATATCTACCGGCGCTAACATAATAAACCTAAACTCGACATTACTATGGCTCATACCGACACTGACTCTGCTTCCTCCTCCTCATCCTCCTCTTCCTCCAGCCTTGCCCCCAATGCATTGGCTTTTATGGCCCTTTGCAATGAATACTGCGTGGCTCTGGAGCACGCACGCGAATCCTCAAGCACCGAGCTGGTCGACACTATGCTTAGGCTCTTGCCACGGCTCTACATGACGGCCACCGACCTTAAGCTGGTGGGGCTCAACGACGAGGCCTACATCGATAGCTCGCTCGAAGAAGACTTCTACGAGGCGATACGCTGCGGAGTGGAAAGCGTGCTGGGACCCGACGACACTTACCTTGAGGTGTTTGAAGAGGATATGAAGTATAGCGACACCCCTATAGCCGCCAGCATATCGGAAGGCTTGGCTGATATCTTCCAGGTGCTCTACAACTTCTTAGAGATGGTGAAGGACGCTCCCGACGCTATAATGGAGATGGCTCTTCAGGCAGTCAAAGAGGACTTTGAAAGCTATTGGAGCCGTGTGCTCTGCAACGTATTGCGAGCTCTCAACCACCTGCGTTATAGCGGAGGACTCGACTCCGACTTTGACGAATAATCAACCCTTCTTATACAATCACACCCCCAATCTATTACATCCCTTCACATTATGAATCCTTATATAGAGAATTATCCTTATATTGACGACCTGAAGGCGTTTATGGACGCTTCGGTAGTAAACTTTTGGGCCGTAGAGACTGTAAGCCGCCGGCTGCGCGAGAATGGCTTTATCCACCTCGACCCTCGAGAACGCTGGCATCTCGAGACTAATGGCCGATACTATATCACTAAAAACGGCTCGGCAATCTTTGCCTTCATCGTGGGCGATGGGGGAGCAGAGGCCGGGTTTAAGATAATCTCCGCACATAGCGATTCGCCGGGTTTCCGCATCAAGCCCAAGGCCGAGATGATAAGCGATGGCGGGGTGGTGAAGCTCAACACCGAGGTTTACGGTGGCCCGATACTTTATACATGGTTTGACCGTCCGCTCTCCATTGCTGGCCGAGTGTTGCTGCGCAGCGACGACCCTTTGCAACCCGAGAGCCGACTGGTGCGCTTTGATGAGCCTCTTCTGACCATCCCTCATCTGGCTATCCACTTCAACCGCGCCGTCAATGAAGGCAATCCCCTCTCCAAGCAGAAGGATATGCTCCCTGTGATAGGAGTGGTGAAAAATCCGCTGGAGAAGGACAACTTGCTCCTGCATCTCGTGGCCAACAAGCTCGATGTAAAGCGCAGCGACATCCTCGACTTTGACCTCTCGCTCTACGACACAACTCCTGCAATACAGGTGGGGCTCGAAAGCGAATTTATCACCTCGGGACGCCTCGACGACCTGAGCATGGTCCACGCCGCCATGACTGCCCTGCTCGAAAGTGCTGCCAATGGCAAGAGCAGCAGCCAGACACGCGTGATGGCTATCTTTGACAACGAAGAGACCGGGAGCGGCACAAAGCAGGGAGCGGCATCGCCAGTGCTGTGTCATCTGCTACAACGCATCAGCGACTCCCTTGGCAGCTCTTACTCCAACTATCTGAGAGGCATCGACTCCTCGTTTATGGTCAGCGCCGACAATGCCCATGCTGTGCATCCCAACTATGTGGAGAAGCAAGACCCCACGAATCATCCTGTCGTGGGGGGCGGACCTACAATAAAGATCAACGCCAACTGCAAGTATATGACCGATGCCGACAGCGCTGCAGTGTTTCGCTCGGTATGCGAGATGGCGGAGGTGCCTTACCAGTACTTTGTCAACCATAGCGATGTGGCCGGCGGCTCTACTCTCGGCAATATCCTCACATCGCAAATCGACCTGCGCGGCGTAGATATGGGGGCGGCTATCTGGGCTATGCACTCCGTGCGAGAGACCGCCTCCTGCCTCGACCACGGATATATCATCCGCGCCTTCCGCACATTTTATGATTTATAGGCCCTATTCCCCAATTATCAATAACTTATGAATGCTAAGATTAATTCTATAATAGGCCTCTTGCTATCCATTATGATAGTGATAATGGGAGCCTTCGACCTCAATGCCAAGCCTGCACGTCCAGGATGGATGACTTTCACTCAGCCTGATGGCTCCTCCCTTAAGATAATGATGGTGGGAGGGCCCCGTAGCCACTATCTCATAAGCGAGGATGGCTATATGCTCAAGCAGGATGGCCAGTGGCTATATTTTGCTTCGCTAAGCGATGGAGAGCCGGTGTGTAGCTCATACCAAGCCGCTGCCCCTGGCGAGCGTAGCCAGGGCTGCAGTCAATGGCTTGAAAGTCTTGACAAGACGGCAATTATTGATGCCCATATCCAGCGCTCGGAGGCTCTTACGCCCCTCGCTATGAGCCGAGCTGGCCTTGGCCTTTATCCTTCGGCATCTTTCCCCACGCTTGGCGAGGTAAGGACGCTGGTGCTGTTGGTCAACTTCAGCGATGTGGAATTTAGTATGGAAGACCCCCACGACTACTTTTCAAGGATGCTCAATGAAGAAGGCTTCAGCGACAATGGTGGCACCGGTAGCGCTCGCGACTACTTTATCGATAATTCCCTGGGACTTTTTGTGCCCTCTTTTGACGTATATGGACCAGTCACTCTTCCCAACAAATCCACTTATTATGGTAAGAACGACCGTTATGGCTACGATGCCAAGGCTTACCAGATAGTGGTGGATGGGTGTCAACTCCTTGACGATGAGATCGACTTCTCGCTCTATGACGAGGATGGCGATGGCTATGTAGACAATGTATATGTATTTTATGCGGGCTATGGGGAGTGTGATACCTACATAGAGGACCTGATATGGCCACATCAATATAATATCAGCTACTGCACCAGCTCGCAGCTCATCCTCGACGATAAAATCATTGACCGCTATGCCTGTAGCAATGAAATAGACTATTATTATGAGCGAACTGACGATCGTGGCACGATCATTCATGAGTTCTCTCACGTGCTCGGCCTCCCTGACCTCTACACCACCGACTATAGCACTACCTTCACTCCCGGAGAATGGAGCGCAATGGACGTGGGATGCTACAACGATGAGAGTCGCACCCCGCCTGCCTTCTCTTCGTTTGAGCGCTACGCCCTAGGGTGGATAGAGCTGGAGCTTCTACAAGCTGGAGATTGTCAACTCGCCTCTCTCATAGACAGCAACAAGGCGTATATTGCCACTGCTACCGACAACGCCTCGGAATACTTTCTTTTCGAGAACCGCCAGCCGACGAGCTACGACGCTTTCTTGCCCGGACATGGTATGCTCGTGTGGCATATCGACTATAACGGGAAGATTTGGGAGGCCAACACCGTCAACAACCGATCCAGCCATCAATATGTCGACCTTATTGAGGCCGACAACAAACACACCGAAGCAACTCGCTCAGGCGATTCCTTCCCGGGCACGTCGTGGGTCACGTCGTTCACGCCTCTTACCACCCCAGCCTTTGAGGACTGGAACAGCAAAGACCTTGGATGGGCTATTACTGATATAGAGGAAAGCGCCGACGGCATTATCTCTTTCACTTGTGAGGAGTATGAATCAGCCATCAAGACTGTAGGGGCCGACAGCCTTCAGGATCAGATATTGACCGATGGACTCACGGTGACCAACCGCGGTGTTGAGCCGGCAACCATCATCAATACCCGCGGACTCCAGCTGGCTACTCTCAAAGGGGGCGAAGCGTTTACTGTGAGTGCCCCTGGCGTCTATATCTTATCCCTCCCCTCGGCTACGCTGCGGTTACTTCTGCATTAGAGGCGCGGCTATCACCTCGCGTGTCTGAGCCATCACCATCGGCAGGTCGTAACCCTCAGCTGGCGGGAAGATAGGCTTGTGGATAGTGAGATGGATATGGCCCCAGTGGGGGAGCACCTTGAAGCGAGGCAACACCTTGAAAGCTCCATCGATGGTCAAAGGCACGATGGGGAGATTAAACTCCGTGGCCAGCATGTAGGCCCCGCGCTTGAAGCGCCCTACCTTCCCATCCCAGCAGCGTGAACCCTCGGGAAACACCACCACCGACATGCCACCCTTCAGGAGCCCCTCGGCTCGCTTCATGGTGTGGCGTAGCTTGGCTGGTGTGGAATTATCTACGTATATCTGCTTTGCGGCTTCGCAGGCCAGCCCCACGAGGGGTATCTTGCGAAGCTCTTGCTTCATCATCCACCGGAAGTTGTGGCCCAGCCAGCCAAAGATGGTGAAAATATCGTAGGCTCCTTGATGGTTGGCCACGAAGACATACGAGGTCTTCGGGTCGATATTCTCACGACCGCTGACGCTTACCGTGACGAAGGCCAACCAACACATCACTCGCGACCACCACACCTCGGGATAATAACCCATAGCGCGGCCAGCGCCTACCAGCGAGCCGAGGATGGTGATGATGGCTGTAAGAGTGGTGACTACCAGCATTAGCGGAGCCATTATACAGATTTGGTATATACGATAAAGTATGATCATAGGTGGATAGAATTAGAGAGTTGCAGAATGATAGAATGACAGAGATGGAGTCACAAAGTTAGAGATTTATCTCTTAACTTACAACGATAATAGGCCGTCAATGGCCATAAAACTTTCACGCAAGGCTGAAAACCAAGCCTCCAGGACGAGCTTTTACCTTGCCTTTGTCCATCAGCAGTCGGAGTGTAGCTATGATTTCTCCTTCAGGTGCCCCGGTAAGACGATGGAGATCAGCCACTGTCAGGCTGGCGGTTTGACTCAGATGATTGAGAATGGCTTCCTTGACATCGAGGCCTTCTGGAGAAGCAGGGCGTCGGCCTTGTCGGCACACGTCACACTTGTCACACCGCCCTTGGGGCGTCTCCCCAAAATACTCCAAAAGCATCTCGCCGCGACAGCGGGTGGTGGTAAACACATACTCCGTCACTGCTTTTATGCGATTGGCCATACGCTCGCGCTGCTCCTCATAGACGCTAAGTGGCAACTCCACATGGCGTGGCAACTCGCGCGAGGTGGTATATAAGATGTAGGGGGTGGTGGATTGGGGCACATAGTGGAGGAGCTTGAGGCGTTGCAGGCGAAGGAGGCCTTGGTAGACGGTCTCGCGGGGCAACGATAGGCGCGAGGCAATTAGCCCCTCATTTATCACTACATAATCAGCAAAAAGGCCAGGATACGTGCGCAGTAGCATCTGAAGGACGGCGTCGGTCTCCGAGTCGAGTTCTACGCCATAGAGGTCGGCCTTTGAGGCCAGTATCATCACTCTTGATCGGGTGGAAATCTCGTCTTGAAACGAGATATAGCCCGCGCGTGTCAGTAGCAGCAGGCTGCTCCTCACCTCGGCTGGATGGAGCTTGAAGGTGTCGCAAAAGGTCTCCAGATTGAAGGGGAACACCTGGCCGTAGCCACTCCCTACGGCTACCGAGAGAAAGTTGCCTACAAGTTCATACACTCGGCGTATATACTCCTTCGGAGGGAAGGCGCGAGCCAGATATCGAGCCAAAGTGGCTTTGTCGTGGGGCGCAGCGAGGGTGACGGCATACGACTCTTGGCCATCGCGACCGGCGCGACCCGCCTCTTGATAGTATTCTTCGAGCGAAGGCGCGAGGTCGTAGTGGACCACTACCCTCACATCGGGCTTGTCTATACCCATACCAAAGGCGTTGGTGGCCACCATTATCCGAGTCTGATCGGTCTTCCAGCGCTGTTGCTTTTCGTTCTTATCCTCGATGGCGAGGCCTGCGTGGTAGAAGTCGGCGCTGAGTCCATAGCGCTTGAGAGTGGCGGCAATCTCGCGTGTGCGGCGCCGCGAGCGCACGTAGACTATGGCGCTTCCCGCGGTGTGGGTCAACACTCTCAGCAACATTCCCTCCTTATGGTCGCCGTAACGCACCACATACGACAGATTGCTTCGCGCAAAGCTCTTGGCCAACACCCAGTGGTCGGAACCAAACTGTAGCTGCTTTACGATGTCGGTCACCACTGGGGGTGTAGCCGTGGCCGTCAAGGCCAACACTGACACTCCCGGGAGCATCTGTCGCAGGGTGGCCAACTGAAGGTAGGAGGGACGGAAGTCGTAGCCCCACTGCGAGATACAGTGGGCTTCATCTACCACGATGAGGCTAATAGAGAATTGGCGTAGCTGTTCCCTGAAGTTGGTGCCCTGAAGCTTTTCTGGCGATACGTAGAGGAGCTTGGCTTTTCCGAGCCTACACTTATCTATAGCCAAGCGCTGCTCGCTGGCTGTGAGACCAGCGTGAAGATAGAGCGCTGGAACCCCGACGGCGCCCAGATTGTCCACTTGGTCCTTCATCAGCGAGATGAGGGGCGTGACAACCAGCGTCAGCCCTGGCAACGCCAAGGCTGGCACTTGGAATGTAAGCGATTTGCCACCCCCCGTAGGCATCAACCCCAGAGTGTCGTGGCCTTGAAGCACCGAGGTAATGATCTCCTCTTGGAGTGGACGAAAAGCGGTGTAGCCCCAATGACGCTCAAGTATCTCATGAAGCTGGGCGCTCGTTGGAGGTTGCTGAGGCTGGGAGAGGCTCATTCTTTTGAGGGCCTTATCTCCTTGATGAGGAGCTGCACCGAGAGGTTGGAGCTCGATGGACCATGATGTTTATTGTCCTCGATGGTATAGCAGATGTCGAAAGGCTTCTGGCTATGGATATGCTCAAAATGCTCTGCGGCGTTGAAGGCGATGCCGTTCATCACCTTGCCCGAGGTGTTGTCCACAAGCTCAAGCTTGATATGCTCCAGATTGCGCCCCACGAGCTTGCTCGTGCCAAAGTCCATGACGTGGCGGGTACAGAACACTGGCTTCTGATTGCCGGGTCCAAAGGGGTTGAAGCGCCTCAAGAGCTGGATAAATTCCGGTGTGATATCAGCAAAGGTGAGGTAGGCATCGATATCGAGCAGTGGCTGCAGCTGGCTGGGTAAGATGTTGGCTGCTACATACTCCTCAAATCGGCGCGTAAATTCAGGTATATTTTCCTCCTTGAGCGAGAGCCCTACGGCGTAGGTGTGGCCGCCAAAGTTTTCCAGGATATCGCGAGAGGCATCGACCGCCTTGTAGATATCAAAGCCTTGCACCGAGCGCGACGAGCCTGTGGCCAAACCGTTGGAGAGAGTAAGCACCACCGACGGTTTGTAGTAAAGCTCGGTCAGTCGCGAAGCCACGATGCCAATGATGCCACGATGCCAATCTTTGTTGTAGATCACGATGGCTTTCTTGTCGGAGTTCATCTCGCCGCGTTTCTCCAGGATGGCGTTGGCCTCCTCGGTGATGCGCTTGTCGAGCTCCTTGCGGTCTTTGTTATACTGGTCGATGGCGCGTGCCTTCTCCAGAGCATCGTTCATGTCGCGCGCCACGAGTAGCTCCACAGCCTCGCGTCCGCTCTGCATGCGTCCGCTGGCATTGATGCGAGGACCAATCTTGAATATCACGTCGCTGATGGTAATCTCGCGTCCCGCCAATCCACAGATACGGATGATGGCGCGGAGGCCCAGGTTGGGATTGGAGTTGAGGCGTCGGAGGCCTTGATAGGCCATGATGCGGTTTTCGTCGACCATAGGCACGATGTCGGCAGCGATGCTGACAGCCACCAAGTCGAGCATTCCTTCGAGCTCCGTGGTCGACAACCCATTGCTGATGGCAAACGCCTGCATAAACTTAAAGCCCACGCCACACCCCGAGAGGTGGGAGCAGGGATAGGTGGAGCCTTCGAGTTTGGGATTGAGGATGGCCACGGCTTCGGGGAGGTCATCGTCGGGCACATGGTGGTCGCAGATGATGAAGTCGATGCCTAAACTTTGGGCATAGCGTATCTCGTCTATGGCTTTGATGCCACAGTCGAGGATGATTATGAGCTTTACCCCTTCTTGGGCTGCATAATCAATGCTACGCTTCGATATACCATATCCCTCGTCGTAGCGCGTGGGGATATAGTAGTCTACGTTGGAGTAGAAGTTCTGAAGATACTTATAAACTAAGGCCACTGCTGTGGTGCCGTCCACATCATAGTCGCCATACACCATGATGCGCTCCTTGGCGCCCATGGCCTTGTTGAGGCGTGCCACTGCCTTGTCCATTTGAGGCATCAAGAAAGGATCGTGAAGATTCTTCAACGATGGATGGAAGAAGTGGTCGGCTTCTTCGGGCGTAGTGATGCCACGCTGCACCAGCAATGCGCTGATGGGAGGACACTCGGCATAGCTTTTAGCTAGCTGGCTCTCCAGTTTTTGCTCTTCGGAAGTAAGGGGTAGATAATTCCATTTACTTGTCATTTATGTTTTTATTATATTTTTTCTCGCATCGGTGATGGCCTGTCTGCTCTCGCGCCTGAGAGCTGCCATCGCTAATATTGAGGCTCCGTGGGTGGAGTCTCCCTTGATGTATCGAGGAGGGAGAGAGCCGAGAAAAAATGCCGGCAAGTAAAGGGAGGCACACCGCGCCCATATCATCTACGCAAAATTACACAATATATTTCATTCTTTACGCCTCTTTAAGTTTATTTATATATTGGGGCGTGAAGAATGCACCTTTTGCGCTCAGATGATAATGGTAGGGGGCTATGCCGTGCTGTAGGGATTATGAAGCGGGGGTGATATGGACATCCATCTGCGGGAAGGGGAAGGAAAGGCCCTCTTGAGGCAGACGGTTGTAGATTTGCTCGTTGATGCTGTAGTAGACTCCCCAGTAGTTGGACGACGCTGTCCACGCTCTTACCACCAGGTTGATGCTGCTGTCGGCCATCTCGGCCAGATTCACGCTGGGGCTGCGGTCCACCTTGGGGGCGATGGCTTGTAGCTGAGCTTCGCGCTGCTCCTCCCACGACTCTATGCGGGCTTGCATGCGGGCCTGCACCTTGGCTCTATGGCGATGAAACATTCTCCATAGCCAGCTATGCTTGGGCTCCACAGCTTCTTCTTGCATGGCCTCACGAGCTTCCTCAATGGCTTCTTGGCGCTGCTCGCGGTCGTCTTCGATAAATTGCTTCACGATACGCTCATCAGCGTCGAGGAGCTCAAGAATCACTTTGCGTGCCTTCTCAACGTCGTCGCCATAGGAAATGGCCACATCCCACTGCACACGGCGATAGTCCTCGCGGCTCCAGTTGTTGATGGAGCCTGTGGAGAGGCCACCGTTGGGGATGATAATCGACTTGTTGTCGGGGGTGCAGATAATGGTATGGAAAATCTGTATTTCGGTCACCGTCCCAGCATAGCCCTGCGCTTCTATGTAGTCGCCTATCTTGTAGGGCTTGAGGAAGAGGATGAGCACTCCGCCAGCGAAGTTTTGCAGCGTGCCACTCAACGCCATACCAATAGCCACGCCGACAGAGGCAAAGATGGCTATGAATGAACTGGTGTTGATGCCCAGGATGCCTATCACCGTCACGATGAGAATAAAGTAGAGCACTATCCTGACGAGGCTTAGGATAAAGGTGGTCAACGAGCGGTCAACGCGGCGGCGCAGCAGGATGGCTTCTACTATGGTGTATAGCTTCTTGATAATCCATTTGCCTACGTAGAACACCATCACTGCGATGGTAACGCTGATGGCAAACTCCACCAGAATGTTGGCCAGGCGTGTGATGAGGTCTTCGAGCGACATTGACTTGAGAGCTACCCAGTCGCGCTGGGCGGCCTCGCGTATGCTGTCGTTGGGGACGGCTTGATTGGTGAGGTCTATAAATTCAGTTTGTGTCATTCAGCTGTCAAGTTGGCGTTATACTTCACTACGTCGTCATACCACTTCAGGGTGTTATAGCCTTTGAGAGTGACACTGTTGCCATTCAATTCGGGAATATAGCAACCGAGGCCAGTGAAATTGGTCATAGCGACGGTGAAGCATAGAGGGGTATTGTAGTTGGCCACTACGGCTTTAGAGTATGCGGTGTCCCATGCTGTCAGCAGGGCAGTGTCGTCGGTCAAGGCATGGATATAATCCTTCATGTCGTAGAGATAGACCGTCACAGCTGAGCTTCGCCATAGCTTTACGCCTTTGTAAGTTGACTCCAAGGGTTGTGCCACCTCCATAATGGCTTTGGTGGCTTTTGCCAAGTCGTCCATGGCGTTGGTGTTGACCACCGTCATTGAGCAACCGGTCGATGAGTCGATGTAGAGATTGTAAGTGTTGTAGGCTATGGCAGCGTAGTCGGGCTCCTCTTCAAACATGCAGGGGATATTGACCGTGTAGGGCATACCTTCGATAGGTAGCTCCGTAGTGGAGCCGATCATGACTGGAGCCAAAGAGCCGATCTCATACATCACCTCGGTAGTGATCATGTGGCAGCAGTCAAAGTAGATAAACTTCCAGTCGACAACTCCTCCGAAGGCATCCTTCATCGTGGGGACATTCATCTCATAGCCTCCATCGGAGCCAAAGGAGTAATAGATGGGGCGGCTCGAAGCGATATCGGTCATCGTTTCCTCTTCGCTTTGTGCGGCAAGGGTGCGCGATTGGTCGCCCTCTATCCACCCTGTGCCGTGGCTCCAGAGTATCAAGCCATAGCTTTCGGCAGGAGCCAAGGCCACAACGTCGCTTATCACCTCTTGTGCCCTCTCAGGGTCGATGGCAATAAGGTTTTCGTCGGTATACTCCTTCAATAGCGAGCGTCCTTGGGCGGTTACTTCATAGAGTTTGCCTATGCTTTTATAATCATGTTGATAATATAGGAGATGGTCGTTGGTGCCAAGCGCACCGGCAGCTACGGCTGCCTCCATCTGCACTATGTTTTTTTCGTCATAATTGTTTGACCCCAGATTATTGTTGGCCACCATGTAGACCAGGATTGTGCGGCCGTCGAGATCCTCTTTGGGCTCATCGGGCTTGGGGTCGTCGCTGCTGCTACAAGAAGAAAAGCATGCAATAAGCAAAGCGGAGATTACGTATAGGTATCGTTTCATAATTCAATTCTTTACAAGGGAACTGCAAAGTTACTAATATTCCCCCTAATATACAAATGATTGCCCTCTGCAAGCCAAGCCTTAGGCTAATTGCATAGATGAGGATGCCATAAATCACTACATTGGAGGGGAAAAATAGCAAAATGTTTGGAAATGTCCAGTGTTATGCGTAATTTTGGAGCCGGTAATCTAATATCGCTATCATTTGGAGCAAGATAATGGAAAAAATTGACAATCTGGATCGCAAGATTCTCGACATAGTGATGAGCAATGCTCGCATACCATCTAAGGATGTTGCACAGGAATGTGGCGTGTCGCGCGCCGCTATCCATCAGCGTATACAGCGCATGATTGACCTTGATGTCATCACTGGCTCAGGCTATACCGTAGATCCCAAAGCCCTGGGCTATCGCACGTGTACTTATATCGGTGTCAACCTTGAGCGTGGAGCGATGTATCGCGACGTCGTGCCCGAGCTCGAAAAGATACCCGAGGTGGTGGAGTGTCATTTCACCACCGGCCCTTACACGATGCTTGTCAAACTCTATGCCCGCGACAACGAACACCTCATGGAACTCCTCAACAACAAGATACAGATGATTCATGGGGTGATTGGCACCGAGACTCTCATATCCCTCGACCATAGCATCGACCGTAAGCTCCCTATTCATTATGAATAGAGGGAATTTTTTTGCCTTTTTCGACTAAATTCTGAGAATAAATAGCTATTTTTGTGGCGAAAAAGTAAAAACCACGTTTGTAGCTATGGAAAAGGAAGTAAGGATGGCCCAACTGGGCAATATGGCTCAATTCTCGTCGCAGTTTAGTCGATTGGGCGACGACTATGCTTTTTCGCGTCTGACAAAAGATGCTTCCTTGGCAAGCTATTGGGAGTCGCCTATGCGTGTCAACGGCTTGTCGATGGTGCTCTGCTTTTCGGGCGAGATTAATCTGGATATTGACCTGCAGCCTTACAGTGTGGGCAGCGACTCCGTAATAATCATCAACACGGATCGTCTGCTACAGGTGAAACACGTTGACTGGGACACCCTTGATGCTTATATCCTTGTCATCTCCCCGGAATTTATACGCGATATCAATATAGATGTCAATATCCTCAACACTATGAGGGTGCCTCACTCTCCTGCGCCCATCATCAAACTCGACTCTACCGAGATGGCTCTGATGAAGAGTTATTTCGACGTGATCCACTTCAACACCGTGGCCAACCCCGACGACCTTTACGTGCGTAGCATCTCGCGTTGCCTTATAGCAGCCGTGGTGTATCAGTTGCTCCAGTTTGTACGTAAGCATGCACCAGTGTCAAGCGCGGATAAGCCCCGTTCACGTCGCAACAACTACGTGCGCGACTTCCTTCAGATGCTCCACACCTATTACCGCCAGGAGCGTTCGGTGGCGTTTTATGCCGACAAGCTCTTTATCTCGCCTAAATATCTGTCGATGATTATGCGCGAAGTCACAGGTCGCTCCGCTGCCGAATGGATTGATGAGTTGGTAATCCTCGAAGCCAAAAACCTCCTGCGTTTCTCTGGGAAAAACATCCAGCAGATAGCCTACGACCTCAATTTCACTAATCAGTCGTCGTTTGGCAAGTATTTCAAGCACCTTACGGGAATGTCGCCCACTGAATTTCAGCGCCGCAGCTAAGGGGACAGGAGCTGATTTTTACTATTAATCGCTGAAACGCTGAATCGCATAAGCCTTATGCGATTCAGCGTTTCAGCGATTAAGATTGTCTTTTGCCGATTAGAAATCTTTAGAAAAGTCGATCACAGAACTGTTGGCAGGCTCGCACGCTGCCGGGCGTGCCTGAGGCTTTACGGTGTTCTTGATTTCGTCGAGCACCTTTTTCTCGCGATTGTAGGCCGGGCTCTTCTCCAGTATCTCAATGATGGCATCATTGTCGAGCTGGTTGGGGGCAAGGATAATGTAGTTGGTGCGACGCTCCATAGCCTTTGAACCATATTCTTGCACAAACCGCGACGTCTGATCATTGCGACCCTTGGCGGACGAGGCGGCTGCCTGCTGGCGCTGTGGTCGAGAGCCTATGGTGATAGGCGCTCCATGGTCGCGTCGCAGGTCATCTTCCTCCTCGCGAATTGTCACGTCAAACCCAGCTGCCAAGATAGTAATCTTCACTTGGTCGCCCAGCGTATCGTCGAAGGCCACACCCCATATCACGTCGACGCCATCGATATTGCTTACGAAGTCGGAGAGCTCATGCACCTCGCTCATCACGAAGGGACGCTCGGCCTTGCGCGAGAAGTAGAGGTTGAAGAGCAGCTTCTTCGACTTGAAGATATCGCGATTGCGTAGCAAGGGAGAGTCGAGAGCATTGTCGATAGCAGTCCTCACGCGGTTGTCGCCCTCACCGTAGCCTGTGGATATGATAGCAGCGCCACCATCGCGGAGAGTGGTGTCTACGTCGTTAAAGTCGAGGTTTATATGGCCCTCGCAGGTGATGATCTCGCTGATAGAGCGGGCAGCCGTGGAGAGGGTGTCGTCAGCTTTGCCAAAGGCGTTGATAAAGTCGAGGTCGCCGTAAATCTCGGTCAAGCGCTCATTGTTGATCACCAGCAGCGCATCGACATACTTGGCTATCTCATCGGCGCCATCGAGCGCCTTGGCAATCTTCTTGTCGCCCTCAAAGAAGAAGGGGATGGTGACGATGCCAATAGTGAGCAGACCAAGTTCTTTGGCTACACGGGCCACCACGGGGGAGGCACCAGTACCCGTGCCACCACCCATACCGGCGGTGATAAACACCATCTTGGTGTCGTCGTCAAAGAGAGCACGTATCTTGTCGATATCATCCTCGGCTGCCTTGCGTGCCACCTCGGGCTTGTTGCCAGCACCCATGCCGCTACCAATCTGTACCTGGGTAGGCACCGGGGAATGGCGCAGAGCCTGACGGTCGGTGTTGCACACCACGAAAGAAACGTTTTTGATACCTTGGCGATACATATGGTTGATAGCATTGTTGCCACCACCACCCACGCCTATAGCCTTGATGATTATCTTCTCGTCATCAGGGGTATCCAGAGGCTGTAAGTTTGCCTCAAAACGGTGTATATCAAGATTTTCGTCCATAAGTCAATTTATTTGTAGTCTATCTATAAGTCTGTCTGCAAGTCTGTCTGCAAGTCTATCTGCAAGTCTGTCCTCTAATTATCATCTTCAAAGTCGCTATCGTCTTCGTCGGGCTCCTTGAGGTGGTCGCCAATCTTGCGTCCAAGGTCGGTAATGAATTTCCAGCGCGAACGCTTAGGCTTTACCTCCACCTCTTCCTGAGGGGTCTCTATCTCGGTAAGCACAGGTTCGGGTGGTGCCACTACCACGAGTTCCGACAGACACTCCACGGGAGCCGCCTTGGAGGCGGTGTAGAGGATGGAGAGGATGTCGATATGATCGCTTGGCACGATATTGTTGTCAAGGATTCTCAGGGCGCCAGCCATCACGCTACCGCTGCGCACCTTGAGATTGAGAGCCTCGCTCAAGCGAGCATTAAACCCATTGAGCTTTGCGCCCTTGCCCACGATTATCACTCCACCAGGGAGCTCGGAGGAGGTAAACCCACCCACCTTTAGTTGCTCCTTGATGTTGGCAATAATCTCGCCTGCTCGCCAAGCCACATAATTGTTAATCTCAGCAAAGTCGATGTCGTCATGGTCGATGGAGGCATTGGCACTGGGGGTCATCAAGGCGTTGCCTCCGGCTTTTTTAAGCTCTTCGGCCTTCTCTTCAAGATGATTGAGGTGGGTAATATCAAGGGTAATATTGCGTGAACCCAGAGGGAGAGTCACCAGATATTGGAGACGGTCGTGTTTATAGATGGAGAGAGTGGTGGTCTCAGCGCCAAAGTCTACGAAAAGACATCCCAGTCGACGCTCCTCTGGCGTAAGGACAAACTTGCCTTCGGCCAACTGACGCACAATGATACCATTGATTTTAAGACCCACCTTGTCAAGCAGCATCAACTCAAGATTGCGCTTAAGCAATGAGCGCGCTGAGATGATGTTGGCCGACATGCGTATCTCGCGAGCCATCATACCCACGGGTTGCTCCGTACCTGCTTTATCTACGATCCATTCGCGAGGCACCACAGCCAGTACGTCCTTCTCCGAGAGGGTAGTGGCCATGGCCTCCTTCTTAAGCTGGTTAATGAGTTCTTGGGTCACTTCTACATCGCCAGCCAGATTGCGGTCAATCTCGCGCACCGACGACATCAAGGAGCGCCCCCCGATGGAGACGTAGACACCCTCCACCTTGCGCGGGGCTACTCGCGCCTCCAGCCGGCGGACGAGCCGGCGGACGGTGTTGGCCACCTCCGCCACATTGCGTATGCATCCGTGGCGCACGCAGTCGAGGAGTGGCTCTTCTTCGACAGCCTGCACATTGAGGCTCTGCGAAGCATCGATATAGGCCAACGCTGCCTTTATCTTGCTGCTTCCAATCTCTAGAGCTACGATATATTTTTGTTCCATTTCTGAGGTTGTTATATTTTAATTTTTCTGATATTCTTTGGTTTATATTGGTAGCATCGTGTCAAGGTCGTCGGCCTCCTCGTCGGCATCGGTGCGTACAAAGGGCTGAGGCAGGGTCTTCTGACGACGCGTGGCCACGATTTGGCCTCCCCACTTCACTGAGATGGTGTCATAATAATTCCATCCCTTGATGGGGAGCACCTCGGTATACATCCTTCGTAAGCGCGAGAATTTGCTGTCGAAGTCGGTGGGCGCTCCAAGATTGATCACTTGGCCACGAATCACAGGGAAGAGAAGCACGTCGTGGGGACTATCTACCTTGATCATGGACACTAAGGAGTTCCAGAGCGAGTCGTGGGTGATGTATTCTACCAGAGGCAACACTGCCCTGGGGGGGAATGTAGAGTCGTTGAAATGTCCTTGAATCACGGGCACATCCACATGATAGCGTGCCGTGGCCGAGATACGCTTGCCATCCTTGTTGATATAGTAAGAGTGGGGACCGTCAAACACTCGCGCAACAGGCTGCATAGGGTCGACAGTCACCAAGACATAATTGTCAGTCAGGGCCACCACCGTGGCATGTTCTATCTTATCGATGCCTCTAAGCACCCTTTCTATGCTGTCCAGCGGGATGTCGCTGAGCTTCATGCCTCGCGCTCGCGAGGGGAGATCGCCCAGCTCGTGGGCAAGCTCGCGTGCGGTGACAAACCGTAGGCGCGTAGAGTCGTTGACATGAATCAGCATCCCCGAGCATAGACGTTCGGAGGAGAGCTGTGTGGTGAATGCCAACGCTACGATAAGGTAGGCCATCAGCACTATGGAGGCTATGGCTCTAAAGAATTTCCACATGCTGCACCTTTTCGATTACTTGAGGTATAAAATTGACAATGTCGCCTGCGCCAAGGGTGAGAAGCACGTCAAAACCGCGGTCTACTATCGCTGTTGGCATCTCAGCCTTGTCGGCGAGCAAAAGATGAGGAGCTGTGAGCCGCTCGGAGATAATCTCAGAGGTGACGCCAGGGATGGGCTCTTCGCGCGCGGGATAGATGGGGAGGAGCACCACGTCGTCGGCTTGCGAGAGAGCCTCGGCGAAGGCTGGAGCAAAGTCGCGTGTGCGCGAGTAAAGGTGGGGTTGGAATGCCACCGTCAATCGACGTCCGGGATAGAGAGCTCTCACCGAGCGTATAGAGGCTTTCACCTCGTCGGGGTGGTGGGCATAGTCGTCGATTATCACACGTCCTCCACCTTCTTCGCGATAGCGCATCTCAAATCGGCGACGAGCGCCTTGGAAGGTGGCCATGGCTCGGCGCGCTGTGGCTTGGTGGAAAGCTCCTGCCAGCATCACTGCACCCATTGCTGCTATGGCATTCTCAACGTTTACCTCCACGGGTACCCCCAATGAGATATCCTTCACTACCATATGAGGAGCCACAAGGTCAAAGATGAGATTGCCGTCGCCTCGGCGCAAATTGGCTGCATGGAAGTCGCCTTCGGTCAGCGAATAGGTGAAGATCCTCACCCCAGGAGCCACTCGAGGCGTGAACTTTAGCCCCGTGTGCATCAAGAGACAACCTTCGGGATGGATCAACTCTGTGAATCGGGAGAAACTCTCGAGATAGGCCTCCTCTGTGCCGTAGATGTCGAGATGGTCGGGGTCGGTAGCGGTCACCACGGCCACGTAGGGGCGCAGGTGGTGAAAGGAGCGGTCATATTCATCGGCCTCAATCACGCTATACTGCGAGTGGGGGTCGAGGATAAAGTTGGTGTTATAGGGTCTCAACACTCCTCCAAGGAAGGCGTTACACCCCTCGGGCGAGCGATGGAGCAGATGGGCGGCCATACTCGAAGTAGTAGTCTTGCCATGAGTGCCGGCGAAGCAAAGGCTCTGACTCATGCGAGTAATGATACCCAGCAGAGCAGCACGCTTAATCACCTCATACCCTTTGCCGCGAAAGAAGGTCAACAGCTTAGAACTCTCTGGCACAGCGGGGGTATATACTACCAGAGTATCCTCCACCGAAAGGAAAGGGGCGGGGATGGTAGCAGGGTCGTCGACAAAGGTGATTGTGACCCCCTCGCGTTGGAGAGCTTCGGTGAGCTCCGAAGGTGTGCGGTCATATCCGGCCACCCGACAACCGCGCGACAGGAAGTAACGCTCCAGAGCGGCCATGCCTATGCCTCCAGCGCCCACAAAGTATATGTTTGATCTCTGGTGATCCATCTATTTAATTGATTAGTCTATTATTCTATCTTCTGTCTTCTGTCTCTCTATCTTCTGTCTCTCTGTCCCTCTGTCCCTCTGACAAAGAATCTCTGCGGCTATATCTACAATTCGTTCGTCGCTTTTGTTGAGTGCCATCTCACGAATATTTTTAGAGAGCGTAGCCTTGAGCTTAGGATTGCCCATCAGGTCAACGATTTTCTGCCCCAGCTGCTGCTCGGCGTCGCTATCCAGTATCATTGTAGCGGCTTGACGCTCCACAAGAGCCTCAGCATTGTGGCGCTGGTGGTCTTCGGCCACGTTGGGCGATGGGATGAGGATGGCTGCTTCGCCAAGGAGCTGAAGCTCTGAGATAGTACCGGCGCCTGCACGAGCCACCACTACATCGGCAGCGGCATACGCTTGGGCCATATCGGAGATAAACACCATAGGCTTCACGTTGCTATACTTCTTGGCGATGGGCATATACTCATCGACGTAGATTTTGCCCATCTGCCACACCACTTGAATCCCCTGCTGTTGAAGCAGTGGGAGAGCTGCGGCAATGCTGCGATTGATGGTGCGAGCCCCCAAGCTGCCCCCAGTGACGAGCACCACTGGCTTCTCAGGGTCGAGACCGAGGGCCTTCACAGCCTCTTGGTGCGAGGGTCGCTCTTCAAGCAGCTCAAGTCGCACGGGATTGCCTGTAAGATGTATCTTGTCGGCGGAGAAAAAACGATCCATGCCCTCATAGGCCACGCATATAGCATCGGCCTTGGCTGCAAGGAGCTTGTTGGTCACTCCAGCATAGCCGTTTTGCTCTTGGAGCAGCGTAGCCACTCCGGCTTTCTGTGCAGCCTTGAGCGTGGGCCCACTGGCATAACCTCCCACTCCGATAGCGATATCAGGGCGGAAGTCGGCCACAATCTTCTTGGCGAGACGCATGCTACGCCATAGCTTCATCAGCACGCCAATATTGCGCCACGGACGCCGACGGTCAAAGCCGGCCACGGGGAGCGCCTTGATCTCATAGCCGGCTTCAGGCACTCGCTGCATCTCCATACGCCCCTCGGCTCCCACAAAGAGGATAGCGCTATCGGGGTATCTCCTTCGCAAGGCGTTGGCAATGGCTATGGCAGGAAAGATGTGGCCTCCAGTGCCACCGCCGCTGATTAATATTCTCAAAGGACGGTTCATAGCTGGGTGGGGTTTTCGGCTCTAAGCTGTTCGGGCAGAGAGTCCATTTCGTTCTTGATATCTTGGCGCTTGCTACCGCTGCGCACGGCATAGCGGCTCACGCTCAGCATCACACCAAAGGCTATAGAGGTGACCAATATCGAGGTGCCACCCTTGGATATGAGCGGCAAGGGCTGTCCCGATACCGGGCCGAGTCCTGTGACGATGGCCATATGAAACAGCGCTTGATACACTATCATTACAGCCATACCTATCACCAGCAGCGCCGGGAAGGCGCGTGAGCAGCGTGAGGCTATGGAGCTGGCGCGCGCCAACAGCCACAGATAGAGCAGCAAGACAAACATTCCGCCCCAGAGGCCGAGGTCTTCTACCACGATGGCGAAGATGAAGTCGGAGAAGGCCAGCGGCAGTCGTGAAGCCTCGCGCGATTTGCCAGGCCCTACGCCCGTAAGGCCACCATTAGCTTGGGCCATGTAGGCATACATCTCCTGACGATTATCGGCCGTGATGGGTTGCTCATATTTGGGTTTCCCATCGCCTAAATAGCGGTCAAGGCGGGCGCTCCAAGTCGACGAGCGGTCAACCTCCTGCGTGGCCACCACTTCCGTGGGGGAAGGCTTAGCATCGTCTTCATTGTATTCTTTTATTACCCAAAATATACCTGCGAAAACTGCGTATAGACAGAGTACTTGGATAAATTTGCTCCATTGCATACCTCCTATCAGCATCATCGACAGACTGATGGCCATCAATAGCAGGGTGTTGGTAAGGCCTTGCTGTATCAGTAGAGCGGCAAAGGCAATAATGACTCCCGCCGTCACCCATACCCCGGGCTCTGAAATGCCTCGTTTTATCTGTGTGCGCGACAGGATGAGGGCCGACATTAGCGCTGCGGAGAGTTTAAGAAATTCCGAGGGCTGTAGAGTGACGCCGACTATGGTGAAGCTACGACGAGCGCCATTGACTATCTCGCCTGCCACCATTACATAGAGCATTGACACTACGCTGAAAAGAGCCAAGACTAAGATAGGAATCACAAATCGACTATAATGGACACGCTCTATAAAGCGGATGATAAAATAGCCCACCAGAAGCATCCCGCCATGACGCAACAACGGTCCGAAGACACCCATCGACGACGAGGCCACTTCTTGAGCCGACGCCGTGTAAAGCTCGATGATAGATATCAGGATCAAAAAGCCATAGATGCCCCATATATGACGGTCAGACCTATGCGCTGGTTTATCTTCAAGCGCGCGCTCTGCTGGTATGTCGGCCGCCGAGAGCGAGAAGTCGAGGCCTGTCTGGGCATCGGCGGTGGCTGTAGGAGCGGGAGGGGATATAGAGGGAGAATTGTCAAGCATAGCTCCTTATTTTGTTATTGGTTGGGATTCTTTTTCTTTGTGTTCACGGCTGCGCACAGCGTCTTTAAACTGGCGGCCGCGGTCTTCATAGCTGCTGAAGAGGTCAAAGCTGGCACAGCATGGCGATAGGAGCACGGTGTCGCCAGCCTTGGCGATGTCAAAGCATGTGTCGACAGCCTCTTGCAGCGAATGGGTGTCGTAGATTGCCTCTACCTTACCTGTAAAGAAGTCGAGAAGCTTCTCATTGTGGAGACCCATACATACGATGGCCTTCACCTTCTCCTTGACCAGCGGCTCAATCTCCGTGTAGTCGTTGCCCTTGTCCTTACCACCGAGGATAAGGATGGTGTTGGGGCCCATGCTCTCAAGGGCATACCAGCAGGAATTGACATTCGTAGCCTTCGAGTCGTTGATAAACCTCACTCCATCAATCTCAGCCACAGGCTCCAGCCGGTGCTCCACGCCCTCAAAGTCGCTGAGAGCCTCGCGTATGTCTTCGCGCTTGATGTCGAGCAGACACGCTGAGAGGCCAGCAGCCATCGAGTTGTAGAGGTTGTGTAGGCCGTTGAGGGCTAGGTCGGCACGCGGCATTCTCAGCGAAGTGGCTTTCGTGTCAAACACTATCTCATCGTCGCTCTCGTCCACGTAGGCGTGGCTCGACGGCTCCAGATGCTCTGAGAAGGGGTAAAGAGAAGCCTCAGTGGCAATCTGCTTTAGCTGAGCCTCTATCACAGGGTCGTCCTGCCAATAGATGAAGGCATCGGTAGGGGTAAGATTCTGTAGGATGCGAAACTTAGCCCTGACGTAATTCTCCATCTTATACTCATAGCGGTCGAGATGGTCGGGGGTAATGTTGAGAAGCACGGCAATGTCGGCCTTAAACTTATACATCCCCTCCAGCTGAAAGCTTGAAAGCTCGATGACGTAGACATCGTGGTGGTCGCGAGCCACTTGCAGAGCCAGGCTCTGACCCACGTTGCCTGCCAGCCCTACGTTGAGGCCTGCATTCTTCAGTATATGATAGGTCAGGAGGGTAGTGGTGGTCTTGCCGTTGCTACCGGTGATGCATACCATCTTGGCGTCGGTGTAACGGCCGGCAAATTCTATCTCGGAGATAATGGGGATGCTGCGCTCAGTCAGGGCGCGAATCACTGGAGCCGTGGGAGGAATGCCCGGGCTCTTCACCACCTCGTCAGCTTGGAGTATGCGCTCCATGGTGTGGTGTTGGTGTTCCCATTCTATGCCTTCCTCGTTGAGCATTTCTATATAGTGGGGCTTGATGGTGCCGCTATCCGAGAGGAAAACGTCCATTCCCTCTTTCTTGCCAAGAATGGCAGCGCCCACGCCGCTTTCGCCGCCGCCAAGCACCACGAGGCGTTTCTTATTGTTGAGATTATTGTCGAGGCTCGTATTATTCATCTTTAGAGTGGATGTGGTTATCTGATTTTTAGTGTCACAAATGTTATAGCAGCCAAGAAAATGGCGATGATCCAGAAGCGAGTCACAATCTTTGACTCTGGGATGGCGCGCAGCGGTGCTTGTATCAAGGCATCAATGCCGGCGTTGCCCGGCTTCTGGTAATGATGGTGGAGAGGTGTCATCTTGAAGATACGCTGCCCGGTGCCTGTGCGTCGCTTGGTGTATTTGAAGTAGGCCACCTGAAGCATCACCGAGAGGTCTTCCACGAAGAAGATGGCGCATAGCAGCGGTATCAGCAGCTCCTTATGGATAAGGATGGCAAATACGGCGATGATGCCTCCAATAGTGAGGCTTCCCGTGTCGCCCATAAACACCTGGGCCGGATAGGCATTATACCACAGGAATCCGATCAGCGCCCCTATAAAAGCAGCCATAAACACCACAAGCTCTTCGCTACCAGGTATATACATTATATTGAGATATGAAGAGTAGATGATATTGCCACCGAGATAGGCCATAACAGCGAGAGCCACGCAAATGATGGCCGACACTCCTGTGCAGAGGCCGTCCAAGCCATCGGTGAGGTTGGCGCCATTGGATGTGGCAGTGATGACAAATATCGTCACCAACACAAAGACTATCCATCCGCCAGTCTGGGCATAGCGTCCCATCCACTGGGTGAGGTAGGCATAGTCAAAGTTGTTGTTTTTCACGAAGGGGATAGTGGTCTGGGTCGACTTTACATTCTCAGCCTTATAGGTGATGACCATCTCTGTGCCCTCTTCGGTCTCCTGCTCCACATTCTCTCGGATGACGATGTCGGGGCTTAGATACATTGTTAGCCCTACGATAAGGCCCAGACCCACCTGACCTATTATCTTAAACTTGCCGCTCATGCCGTCCTTATTGTGGCGATGTATCTTGAGATAATCGTCGGCAAACCCTAAGGAACCGAGCCATATCGTGGCGCCAATCATAAGCAGCATATAGACACTGCTGAGATTGCCCACCAGCAGGCAGGGGATGAGGATAGAGAGGATGATGATGACGCCACCCATTGTGGGTGTGCCTCGCTTTGCCATCTGCCCCTCAAGTCCGAGGTCGCGGATAATCTCGCCCACCTGCATCAGCTGTAGGCGGTCGATAATCTTGCGGCCTATCACGAGGGCTATGAAGAGCGACAACAGGAGCGCCATCCCGGAGCGAAAGGTGATGTAGTCCATCAATCGCGCTCCAGGCACGTCAAAGCGTTCGAGATAATTAAAGAGATAATAAAACATTAACTTAAGTCAAAAGTATCAAGTCAAAAGTATCAAGTCAAAAGTATCAAGTCAAAAGTATCAAGTCAAAAGTCTGCTAATACTGCGCGCACCTCTTCACGGTCGTCAAAGTGATGCTTCACGCCCTTAATTTCCTGATAGTCTTCGTGGCCTTTACCTGCTATGAGCACCACGTCGCCGGCCTTGGCTATCGAGACAGCATGCTTGATGGCCTCGCGGCGGTCAACAATGGAGACGGAGCGTTGGCGCAGCTCATCGTCGAGTCCGGCCTCCATGTCGGCCAGGATGGCTTCAGGCTCTTCAAAGCGTGGGTTGTCGCTGGTGAGCACGAGGTAGTCGCTACGCTGGCCAGCTTCGCGCGCCATGATGGGACGCTTGCCTGCATCGCGGTTGCCACCGGCTCCTACCACAGTGATTATCGAGGCCTTGTTGCCCACCACATCGCGTATAGCGCCAAGCACGTTGACAAGAGCGTCGGGCGTATGGGCATAGTCGACGATAGCTGTCACTCCCCCAGGGCTGTGGAAGGTCTGGAAGCGTCCTGCCACTGGCACGAGGCGGCTCATGTTGACGAGCACCTGCTCGTGGTCAAATCCCAGCAAGCAGCATGCTCCATATACTGCCGTAAGATTGTAGGCGTTGAAGCGACCAGTGAACAGCACCTCCACCTCGTGGCCGTTAAACGACATGAGGGTGCCATCAAGACGGCTCTCTATGATGCGGCCCACATAGTCGGCCTGCTCGCGGAGGGAGTAGGTATAGCGATGGGCTTCGGTGTTTTGGAGCATCACAGGACCAGCCTTGTCGTCGAGATTGGTCAAAGCGAAAGCATCGCGTGGGAGAATGTCGAAAAACGACTTCTTGGCCGCGAGATAAGCCTCCACTGTCTTATGATAATCGAGGTGGTCGCGCGTCAGGTTGCTAAAGATTCCTCCGGCGAATCGCAGCCCGGCGATACGATGCTGATGGGCGGCGTGGGAGCTCACCTCCATGGCGGCGTAGGTGCAGCCATTTACCACCATGCGATGGAGCAGATGGTTGAGCGTGAGGGGATCGGGGGTGGTATGCTCGGTGGGCACAGCTTCGTCGTCGATATAATTGCATACGGTGGAGATAAGGCCTGCCTTGTGGCCCATCATTCGCGCCATCTCATAGATGAGGGTGGCTGTGGTGGTCTTGCCGTTGGTGCCAGTCACTCCTACCAGGTGGAGCTTGCGCGAGGGATTGCCCCACCACTGTGAGGCGAGAAAACCGAGCGCCACCGCCGTGTTGGCCACGCGTATATATGTGACGGTAGATTCCAGCCTCTCGGGGAGCTCTTCGCAGACGATAGCCGCCGCGCCGGCCAGCGTCACCAATGGGATGAAGCGATGGCCGTCGACATTCACTCCACGCACGGCTACAAACATCGAGCCGAGCTTTATCTTACGAGAGTCGCTCTCGAGCGAGGTGATCGTGCGCGACTCGTTGCCGATGATTTCTTCAACGGTAATGGCTGATAGTAGTTCTGAGAGGGGTTTCATATGGGATGCTTTTGATTGATTCTTTTATTCTATTGTTCTTTTCTCCAAAGGGGCGAAGGGGTAAAGGGCCAAGGGCTTTATTCGGTCAGGGAGAGGGTAATCTTGGAGCCTGGCGATAGCGACTGGCCGGCATGTGGCGACTGGGAGCACACATAGCCAGCTCCGCGAAACTCTACGTTGTAGCCGGCGTTTTCGAGCGTTGCTATAGCATCGCGTAGCCCGTAGCCCACCACGTTGGGCACACCGCTGACTGCCTTCTTGGGATGTTCCAGCGCACGCCGTTGCCCCTTGATGCCAAGCTCGCTGCGTATGCGTTCGTTGGCACGCTCGTTGACTGCGGCATAGAGGGTAGGGGTGGTGGGCGTTGGCTCACCCACCTTATAGTCGCTGCTGTTGTTGAGCATGCCTCGCGAGTAGAGCTTGAGGGCCACGTTCTTTAGCACCTCGCCGCTGGTACTTGCAGCTCCAAAGGCGTTCTGGCGCGGATTGGCCACCAGCACTATACACGAATAGAGCGGCTCCTCGGCTGGGAAAAATCCACAGAAGGCCAAGCGCTTCTTGGATGTGTTGTAGCCTCCGCCCTCTATCATGTAGCATGTGCCAGTCTTACCGGCTATGCGCACCTTGTCGTTGCGTAGGCGGCGGCCGGTGCCGTGGTCGCCCCACACTACGTTGGTGAGCATCTGGCGCAGCTTGGCGGCGTTCTCGGGGCTGCATGCCTGGTCGCGGATATATGTGACCGGAAGCATCGAGTCGCCCCGCTCCGACGAGAGTTCCTTGACGAGGCGTGGACGCACGTAACGGCCACCGTTGGCTATAGCGTTGTAGATGGAGAGGGTATAGAGCGGTGGTATCTCCGTGGCGTAGCCGTAGCATTGACGCGAGAGGGTGATGCGGCCGCCGCGATTGTTGGGCACGCTATCAATCCTCGGCACAGTCTCGCCCGCGATGCCTGTATTCATAGGCTCCAAGAAGCCTATCTTCTTGATGGCGCTGTAGAAGTCGCCAGGGTGGGCATCGTAGCGGCTGGTGATAATCTTCGACATGCCGATATTGGATGAGCGCTCTATCACCTCGCTGACGGTGAGGGAGCCCACACCATGGGCATCAGTGATGGGTCGGCCTCCGGCATAGGCCCACGAGCTGCCCGTGGAGTAGACGCGGTTGACATCGCTCACTATCCCCTCCTCGAGGGCTATCAGCATTGAGAGGGTCTTGATGACCGAGCCAGGCTCAAAACCGAGCACAGCGCGGTTCATGCCCTCGATATAGTTGTCGCCATTCTTGTTTTTCTCGAGGTTGGAGATTGCTTTGATGTCGCCGGTAGCCACCTCCATCAATACGGCTACCCCCCAATCGGCATTAACGAAGGAGAGCACGTCGTTGAGTTCGTTCTCCACTATATCTTGCATCTTGATGTCGATGGTGGTGCGGATATTATAACCAGCCTCGGCGGGTTGCTCGGTCCAGTTGACGATACCGCGCGTCACCGGCACCTTTTTATATAATCCTGCCTTGCCATAGAGCAGAGTGTCGAGCGCTTTCTCCAAGCCTGAGATGCCATGAATCTCGGAGCATTCCTTGGTCTGCCCTACGCCACCTATACTGCGGCGCGCCATGTCGCCGTAGGGATTCACACGGCGTAGACGGGCCTCCACGGTCAAGCCATTTCGGTTGGGGTTCTTTATTTTGAAGAAGGGGAAGGTGCGCAGGAGCTGATATTCGCTGTAGGATATGTTGCCAATCACGCGATAGGCCCTTGGACGCTCGTTTTTTTTCTTATCGAGGGGTGCCAGCAGATGGTCGTGCCATTCCTTTGCCGTGCGTATAGGAAAATGAACAGCCATGCTGTCGGCAATCGAGTCGATGGCTTGAAGGAGGCGCTTCTCCATGAAGCGCTCGCTACGATAGTCCATCCTGACGGTATAGTAGTGGAGGTTGGTAGCCAGAAGCGACCCGTCGGCGGCCAAGATGTCGCCACGATCGGGAAGTATTTTCTCCATTTTCGACAGTTCTTGGAGGGCTTTGGCGTTCCACTTGTCGGCCGAGAGGTAGGTGGTGTCGATGAGTTTGTAGCACACTCCCACAGCACCCAAGAGGATGAAGAAGATAATCAGGCCATAGCGCGACAGTATACGTTTGCGATTGGATTTTTTCATCTTGAGGGTAGGCGATATGGGGGTTGTTCTTGTACGTGGAGGTTGAGATGCAGCGAGTCGATAAGCTCCTGCATAGAGGATTCGCGTATGCGGCTCATGTAGATGCTTCGCACACGTATGCGTTCAGTCTTGACAATTTCCAGCTCCTTGTTGAGGCGACGTATCTCCTCCATCTTGGTCTGGCAATTGTATTTGTTGGTGATATAGAGGAGCATCAAGATGCAGGCTGCGAAGATGGCAAGCCAGTTGCGCGAGAAGAAGTCGCTCGATATTAGCTGCCCATGGATAAGGCGAGCTATCCACGCTCCTCGGCGATGAGGGTGTTGGGGCTCCGCGGCTTCTCCACCATTATTATTTGTTATCCTCCTGACAGCCATCTCTTATTCCTTCTTTACTTTTGCCTTTTTACTTTTGCCTTTTTACTTTTGCCTTTTTACTTTTGCCTTTTGCCTTTTGCCTTTTGCCTTTTGCCTTTTGCCTTAAACCTTCTCTGCCACTCTGAGCTTGGCGCTGCGCGAGCGCGGATTGCGCTCCACCTCCTCCTCCGAGGGCACTATGGGCTTGGAGGTGAGAAGACGCAGGGGGGCCTCTACTCGTCCATAGAAGTCTTTCTCGAGGCGACCTTCAGCGTTGCCTGTGCGCATAAAGTTTTTGACGATGCGGTCTTCGAGCGAATGGTAGGTGATGATAGCCAAGCGCCCTCCGGGTCGGAGGAGGCGAGTGGCTTGAGCCAAAAACTCCTCAAGGGCCTGCAGCTCGCCGTTGACCTCGATGCGAAGAGCTTGGAAGAGCTGGGCCAGCTCTTTTTTCTCCTGCCGGGGGTTGATCATTGGCTTGACTATATCCAGAAGCCGCTCCACGGTGGTGATAGGCTCCTGAGCGCGCTGAGCCACTATGGCTTTTGCCAGGCGAGCGCCTTGCTTCAACTCGCCATACACCTTTAAGATGCGGGCTATATCCTCCTCCGGATAAGAAGCAAGCAGTTCGGCAGCCGAGAGGCTCGCGCGTTGGTTCATGCGCATGTCCAATGGACCGCTCCATCGGAAGGAGAATCCACGCTCCTGAGAATCGAAGTGGTGAAACGATACCCCAAGATCGGCCAACACACCATCGAGCTCCTCTACTCCATAATAGCGCATGAAGTTGGAGAGATAGCGAAAGTTGGAGTAGACGATGGTTAGCCGTGGGTCGGAGAATGCGCGCTCCACGGCCTCTTGGTCTTGGTCAAAACCATATAGATGACCCTCCGTCGACAAACGCTCCACTATGGCGCGCGAGTGTCCACCGCCGCCAAAGGTTGCATCGACGTAAAAGCCTCCAGGTTTTAGGGCGAGAGCCTCAAGCGCCTGGGGTAAAAGGGCTGGTATATGATAAGCTTCGGAAATCACTTTACAAAGTTACGGTTTTTTATAGAAAGTTTACAGACCTAAACACCAAAAACGCAAAAAATTTTCACCTCAAAACCAAAAAAGTTATCAACATTCATTTAGAGGCCTGATTTAAAGGTCGTTTTGTTGAGGGCAATCCCTTTTTCGTTTGCAAACGCAAATTTTCTCTCTCTCTATTGGCTGCCCGTGAGAGTTTAATGAAAAAAATGCCATTGAGCAGGCTCTACCTCGTCGAGATGAAACTGCCTACTCCCCCAAGGAGGGCGTGACGTAATCTAAAAAAATTTGTTTAAAATACAGATACAGGTCGATTAATTTGGAGGAACCAGGGGGAAGTATTAATTTTGCCTAACAATATCCATGAAAATCGATATTTATGAAGAACCCATATAAATATCATCCTGAAGAAAAGGTTTCTGACGACTTCTTTGCTTGCAAGATGGATGCTGCTGGCTTGAAGGATCCAGTGGTAGAAGTCTTCTCGTTCCCCCAGGGACAGAATGAAAATCCCTACCTTCAAGGCTGTAATCATACTCACGACTTCTATGTGATTCTTGTATTCAAGGAGGGGGAAGGCTGTCATGTGGTGGAACTTGAAGAGCATGAAGTGGATGAAATGGAAGTATTCTTGCTTGCTCCCGGGATGGTACATTCCTATGAAAAATCCCAACTGAGCGGTTTTGCGATCTTCTTTTCAGAGGAGCTATTTAGTTATTTTCCTCCAATGCTAAAGGAATACTCGAAGAAAGAGCTTTTTAACCTTGGCAAGGGGCCGGTGTGTTTTACGCATCTTTCTAAATCAAAGGATATAATAGAAACTATAGAAAATCAATTGCTGGCAGAGCACTCGCGTGGGGAAACGGCAGTCCACCATATAGAATATATGGCGATTCTTATCTCTCGGCTTTTGATAGAGTTGGAACGTCGTGGAGAAAAAAATCGCTCAAATCCAAAGTCGCTTTCTGACCCCCACTATCTTCATTATCTTAGTTACTCAATGGCAGTAGAAGCCAATTTTAAAAGGCTCCATACTGTGAAGGACTACGCTGCTATGTTGAATCTTTCCCTTGCAACTCTCAACAATAGCGTAGCCATAGCTTCGTATCAGACACCATTAGGAATTATCAATAGCCGCTTACTACTGGAAGCCAAACGAATGTTGCGTTTCCGTCCCGACCTCCAAGTAAAAGAAATAGCTACTGAATTGGGGTTCAAAGATGCCTCCCATTTCGTAAGGTTCTTCTATCGGCATACGGCTCTTACTCCCACTGCTTTCCGTAAGAAGTGATTCAGCGCTTAAAATAAACATCTGGGGACGGCCATTCATGGACCCTCCCCAGATTTCTATACTCGGATAAAATTAAGCCAGTAAGCTTGTTCAATGCTCTATTTCTACCACGCGCTTATCGGAATGAGCCTCATCTGAAAGATGAACGGTATAGAGTCCCGTAGGCCATTCTTTTTAAAAAATCAGAAGTGAGGCAATCAATGTAGCTCCAACCTGAAAGTACAAAACTGATATTAGACGTAGAGAATCCTTGGTTAAGACTCGAGAGAATGGTTTGAGAAACGCTTTGGCCATCCCATCCATTCCCAAATCCATCTCTTAGCACATGTACATAAATATTCATCAACCGATTTTGTACATAGGAAGCAGAGCGAGAAAAGGCAGGCATTTCCTCTCGACTTTCTAACATTACACATTCATTGTTCACCATGCGTCCTTGAAGATCAGTAATGCCATATTCATAGAATATATTCCCTTTTAGGTTGATGGTATCCATAAGGAAACACACTCCAGAAATATAGTATGGTGCCCCACTATTGGAATGGTTTAATACACTCTCAGGCACAGATGGTTCCCCCGGGATGTAATAAATTATCATGTTAGTTGTGTCAGGGAAAAGCTTTTTGTCTTTCTCTGTGAGCACTAAAGTCCATTTCTGACTCGCGGAGTCGAGTTTAAACCAGCCGATGGCATGGTCAAGATGCACGCCAAGGGAGTCAACCCACGACTCGTATTCCTCAGGGGGATCCTCTGGGCCTTGGGGTTCAGGTACATTGTCATCCGAGCAAGCAAGAAAGACGAGACTGCTCAAGATAAAAGTTGTAAGGTAAAGGAGCTTTCTCATTGCGTAAAATATTAGATGTGGTGAATAGCTGCTGCAAAGTTATCCTATTCTCACAAATTATCGATTGCCTATTTGTGTATTTTAATGGACTATTTATAAAACATGAAAGAATAGGCAAGAAAAATTGCTAAATTTGCGTTTTGATAATCCACGCAAGCCCAATGACGATGACGCAGCCACGACGCAGATACCCCATAGGCATACAGACTTTCGAGAAGATTCGCGAAGGTAGGTACCTCTATATCGACAAGACGGAGGTAATATCGACTACGAGGGCCACTGGCAGCAGATGCTCTACGTGGTGTTCTCGTTGCTGGGGGCTTACGCCGACGTGGAGGTGCGCACGCGCGAAGGCCGCGTGGACATTGCCATGACGTACGCGGGGAAGCTCTACCTGATAGAGGTGAAACTCGACGGCTCGCCCGAGGAGGCGCTGGCGCAGATAGAGCGCAAGCAGTACGCCG